>NZ_JAUSQU010000002.1 GCF_030811455.1 Streptosporangium lutulentum
ATCGTCTTGATCTGGGAGGTGCTCATGCCGCGATCTCCTCGTTGTACGAGGCGACGTCGTCCGAGCAGTCAGCGCTCTGGCGGGCGGCGGCGAAGTCGGCGCGCTGCCGGTTGATCCGGTACCGCTCGGTGGGAGTGCGACTGCCGCGGACGCCCTGGACACGCGAGCGTCCCAGGCCGGCCTCCTCACGGAGGGCGAGCTCCAGGCACTCGGCTATGACGGGGCAGCCCTTGCACAGCTTCCGTGCTCCTGCGGGCCTGCCGTTCTCGGGAAACCAGGCGTCGGCGTTGGGCGACCGGACGCAGGTCCCACTCGCGTCCACATGCTGCGCCAGCACTCTGCTCGAGACATTGGTAGGCAGCGCGTTCATGCGGGCAGCACGAACTGCAAAGATGGCTCTCATCCGGGGTTGTCCTTTCGCGAGGCGGACCCGGTGTTAGGGCCTCGTCCGGGTACCAGCCGGACGGGGCCCGCTTCGTTAGGCTTAATGCCCTACGTTGATTGTTCTACGTAAGTAGTAACCCTCCGTTCTCAACGTGTCAATGCTCAATGCCCTACCTTGAGCATTGAGTACTAGGGTTGTGGCATGGAAGTAACGCCCGCCCGGGGTCAATATCGCCAGGTTGCTGACATATTGCGCGCGGCCATTGCGGGAGGTGAGCACCCTCGTGGCAGCATGCTCCCTGCGGAGAGCGAACTTGCAGGGCGGTTCGGCGTAAGTCGTCAGACCGTCAACCGCGCGTTTGCAATCCTGGAGGCCGAGGGACTGATTCGTGTCGAGCGCCCGACTGGAACGATCGTCCACGAGTTGCCACCGATCGTCCGCAACGCCGCCGCTCGACATAGCCGCACACACCGTGAACGTGAGGGAAGTCGCGGAGCACTCGCCACAGAACTTGCTAATTTGGACTACGAGCTGCGGTCCAAAAACACCGTTGGTCCTGGCCATCCACCCGCACACGTCGCCGAAGTGCTCGGCGTGGCCCCTGATGAGGCCAGCGTGGTGATTCGCGCTCGCTACATGCGAGCCGAAGACGTCCCTATCCAGATCGTCACCAGCTACATCCCTCTTGTCATCGCCAAGGACACCCCCATTGAGCAGAAAGACCCTGGCGTTGGTGGCATCAGCAGCCGCTTGGCGGAACTTGGCCACGCTCAAGTAGAGATCGAAGAGCACATCACCGTTCGCCCACCCGTGCCAGAGGAAGCTACTTTCCTGCGGATGACCGAGGATCAGCGTGTCTATGAGATCTTCCACATTGGCTGGACCCACGATGATCGACCCGTCAAGGTGACGATCTACATCATGCCGACCCACCAATGGGACCTGCAGTACAGGTATCCCATCGAGCCCTCCGGCTAGAGAGGGGTGTTGCCGCCTGGGCACGGAAGGCATGCAGAAGGCCATGCAATGAAGATCTGCCAGCAGAGATTCCATGCCCAGGTGTCATCTCAGGTGTCACCTCCATGTCACCACCCCACGAACAGGACATTGGCTGAAACTGGAGTAGAACCGCGCAGACTCCCCGCTTCAGGAGGCAACCAGATGGATGATCGGCCGTCATGGGCACGCCGTATCCGCGCCGAACGCGAGGCGAGGCACTGGTCGCAGGCTGATGCCGTCCGAGCTCTGGAGGCCCATTCCGACCAGTCTTTACCCGAAGCGGTAACGTTGCTGAGGAACTGGAAGCGATGGGAAGCCGGCGACTCTCGCCCCGATGACTTTTACGCTCCGCTCATCGCCCGGACGTTCGGTACTGTCACCGCGGCTATGTTCCCTGTGGCGCGGGATCGTGACCTCGCCTTGGCGGCCGCGGGGATGGACACCTTGGAGATCCTGACCCGTCTGCGCGCATCCACAGTCGACGCGGCCACCCTGGATGGTCTGCGCATCACCGTGGACCAACTCTGCAGCGACTATCCGTATCTGGCACCAGGGCAGCTTCTGACGGAGGGCCGCCAGTGGCTCGCCCGAATCACCACTCTGCTGGACCACCGCCTGACACTGGACCAGCACCGTGAAGTCTTGGCCCTGGCCGGATGGCTGGCCCTGCTGGTCGGCTGCGTGGAGTACGACATGGGATCGCGCCGGGGAGCTGAGGGCACACGGCAGGCCGCACTGTCCCTCGGACGCGAGGCTGGCCATGGCGAAATCCAGGCATGGGGACACGAGATGCGAGCCTGGATGGCGCTAACCCAGGGCGACTACCGAGGCGTTATCGCGGCCTCGGATGAAGGCCAGGTCGTCGCCGGACACCATGGTGTCGCCGTGCAACTCGCCGCGCAGAAGGCGAAGGCATGGGCTCGAATCGGCGACCGTCGCCAGGTCGAAGTGGCCCTTGACCGTGGCCGCGCCATCTTAGAAGCGCTCCCTTACCCGGACAACATCAGCAACCACTTCGTCGTCGACCCGGCCAAGTACGACTTCTATGCCATGGACGCCTATCGAATTCTTGGTGAAGACCTGCGCGCCGAGACCTACGCTCGCGAGGTGATCCGAGCGGGCATCGACCACGACGGGCAGGAGCGAGCACCGATGCGGATCGCGGAAGCTCGCGTCACGCTCGGCGTTGTCGCCGCCCGGGCCGGAGACCTGGACCAGGCACTTAGCTATGGCTATAAGGCGCTCGGCGCTGACCGCCAGTCCCTGCCCAGCCTGCTGATGGTTTCCCGGGAGCTGGCCAGCGTCGTCCAGCAGCGACATGGCGACGACCCAGATGCCCGCACGTACCTTGACCAGCTACATCAGATCAGAGCAACCACGGCTGTCGCATAAGAACCTTAAGGAGCTCGGGTTCTTGTCAAACGGATCCACAGAATGACATCTATTGCGCGACAAGGGGCGCGGGCCCATAGTCCGCGCCCCTTGAGATAGTTGATCTTGTGTACCAAGTTGCAAATTGGTACACAAGATCAACTATTCTTCGTCCAGTAAATCGCCCAGCGCGGCGAGCGCAGCCTGCAGCTTGCCCTTGATCTCGCGCCCCTTCTCTGGGGTCTCGGCAGCGATCCGCCGCAGCGTCGACAAATCGTTAAGTGCCTGCAGTGCTGGCTCAAACGATCGCCACGCCAGTTCAACCTGCTTCGATTGCTCAGCGGGAGTAGCTTCCAGGGCGACTTTGAAGTTCAGATCGATCGCCGCCTGGTCCAGCGCTGAACCCGACGTCCGGCCACGCTCCTCGGCCAACCGCCAGACTTTCTGGGCCGCCTCCTTGCCGTATTTGTCACCAATCGGCAGGATCGCTCGCAGCTGGCGCTCGCCGGGCACCTCTGAGGTGACG
Source organism: Streptosporangium lutulentum (assembly GCF_030811455.1). Lineage (NCBI taxonomy): Bacteria > Bacillati > Actinomycetota > Actinomycetes > Streptosporangiales > Streptosporangiaceae > Streptosporangium > Streptosporangium lutulentum. The sequence continues at coordinate 3,282 of NZ_JAUSQU010000002.1, forward strand.
CCGTCCAGCCACTCCATCGCCCGGACGGAATCCATGAGCTGGTAGGAGCGGCGCACCGACAAGCCGAAGAACTCGGTCGCTGCCGCCCACGTCGAGAATCCGGCCGCCTTATAGCTCTCCTCGCGATGGATTTCAATGAGAGCCGGGCCTGCTGTCAGCCGGAAGTACCGCTCGGTCTTATCGAGGACCCGCTCGACCTTGCGCCGCGCGTTGGAAATGATCCCTTGGTAGTGAGCGAACTGGACTTGCGGATCGGCGTCGGCTGGGGCCAGCTCAAATTCCGGCTCATCAAGGAAACCTCTCTGTTGGTCGGGCTTGACCACCTGTCCTGTCAGTACCTGCTCCAGCGGCTCTGATTCCAGTTCCGGCTCCTGCAGGGGAACAAGGGGCGCATCATCAAAGGTGTCATCACCTTCGACGGTGGCAGTTGGATTCCAGGGAGCCCCAGCGAGAGGTGATACGGGGCTAGTGTGCTCGGCGGCGTCATCGAGCGAGTTGCCTCCGCCAATCCGCCCCTTAGCGCGATTAGCAGTGGGTGGACGACGCCGTGGCTTCTTCTCATCGGCGTTGGTCATGCTGCATCAGCGATGTATTCGATGACGAGTTCGTCCCCGATGTCCTCGTATTCAGAGAGGTCATCCATCGGATTCGTCGTCTTGACGGCCTGCCGATACCACTTCCAGTTCGTTGCCTGCGCCTCGAATACGTCGTAGCCAGCTTCGTCGAGCTGGACGCGGGCGTCTGGGCCCTCCTTGGATTGCGGCGGAGGAACCTTGGTCAGCAATACACGAACACGGATCTCCTGCGGCACGCCCTGGGCAGCCTCGGCCGCCGCGACAAACGAAGATGGGATGCGTTCCAGTTCGCCCTCGGTCGGCGCTGCGGCGATGATCAGTTCATGCGACTTGCGAACGGCAGCCTTGAAGATCTCGTCGCTCTCGCCGCCGGTGTCGACAATGATCACGTCGTAGTCGCCGGAAGCGGAGTTATCGTCGATGCAGTCGCCAACGTGCTTAGACGGGAACGGGATGAGCTTGAACGGCCAACTCATTCCGGCCTTGACAATGGCGCGATACCACGAGTAACCGGTCTGGCTCAGCGGGTCGGAGTCGATTACCAGGACGCGTAGGCCGTAAACGAGTGCAAAGTAGCAGGCGATGAAGAAGGCGCTGGTGGTCTTGCCGACCCCTCCCTTCAGGTTGCCAATCGTGATGATTAAGGGCATGGGAAGCCTCAGATTCTGCTTACCCTCCATCAGCGGAACCCGTAGCGGGAACTGCTGGTTAGGTGCAGGCAGCTTCGCCTCTGGCTCGGCGGACTGTGGCGTGAGGGCCGCCGCGTCGGCGAGGGTCATCTCCACACCCCGCTTGTTTGTGTTATCTGCTGCATGATCGTCTCCTGCGAAAGAGTTCCGCACACCGTGTGGCACGCGCGCACCATCCTAGAGACGCCATGCAGAAAGTAGGGGGAGCAAAGCATGAGGGCCATCCCGTAGGACAGCCCTCATGGAACTCTTTCGCACCTCAAGCATACCGGCCAAGCCGCAACGTCCAGGGCAGCGCTAGGCCGTCACCCGGACGTGCGGTACGACGCGCAGATTGCGCTGGGTAACCTCTATACGCCCTGCGCGGCCGCGTCCCACGCTGTCACCCAGAACGGCGGAACCGCGATCTTGTCGCACCGTGCGACAAGATCATGTTGGCTCTGGTGGTGGCGGCTCGGTGACTGGTTCGGGGGGCGGATCCGTCTCCACCTGTGCCGGAACCGTCGGCAATGGTGGGCGCACGGGATCCGTTGCCGATGGATCGCTAAACACATTGGCCAAGATCGCGACCATGACGACCACGATAACAACGCCAGCTCCGGCTGTCGCCACCGTCTGAACGCTCCGATCATGCGCCCGGACCCTGATCCGAGTGCCGTTGCGCAGGGTCCGGAGATGTCCTCTGACTCGTACGGTCCGGCGGCTCATGTCCGGACACATTATGAGTCACCTGCAGGACACATCAGGTGGCAGCAGGATAGGCCTCTCTCTCCTGCGGGTAAGAAAACCTGTCCTTGCCAGAGCTGGCGGATCGGACCCTCATACCTACTGCAGGGCATCGGCGCGGGCGCTCATGGCCGACTCGCGGGCCGAGGATTGGATGTTTTGCGACGTGAGTGCACATGGTCACTGGCCGTAGCGCGACCGTCGTCCCAGCTCGGGGCCTCGCCCGTTTTGCCCGTGATCGTCAGTCACAGACTAACCACGATGCTCTCGATCCACGGACGATGACCAAGCCGACGACGGCACGCTCTTCGTTTGTAGACACATCACATGACGATGCCTTACCCGTGCTGCTGGTTCGTGACGGCATTACCTACATCGACAACGAGCGCCTCCTGGTCGATGGCCATCCCGTCGCCCCGGGTCGCTACCGGCTGCAGTTGGGTGACGCGGCCGACCTGAACTGATCTTGCTGGGGTCCGCCGGGCGGTGCAGGCCGAGGCCAGCCGAAGAGCTGCAGCCCCGGCCCGTGACCGCCCGGCGGCACCTCAGCGACTTCTACTCCTCGTTGTCCTGATCCTCTTGCTGTCGGTGCTCGTTCTTGTCCGCCTGCGACTGGGCTTCCCGGTCCAGGGCATCACGAGCGCTGGCACTGTTGGGATGGCGTGCCGCTGCGGACTGAACCCGGGCGGCAGCTTCCTTGTCCCACGGTGTGTTTTTACTCATATCCCTGACATACCCCGCTCCGGAGAGGCTTCGCCGGTAACCGCTCAGTCCGAGTTATCGTTCGCCGGTTCCCGCCGCAGTGGGCGACGAAAGCCGGGACTCTTCCGGCAACGCGGGAGCGGCCTGCCGTAGCGGATCGCCTTGAAAGCGCGAAAGGACTGTGGTGGCCACGATCGCCGCGGCCCTGGTGTCGGGCGGCGGGTCAGCCAATGTAGGTGAGCGCGAGGCGGGGCTCGATGCGCAGCAGGCCGGTGGCGGCCGCGCGGGTGGTGAAAATCGGCCACCAGCGCAGGGTGGCGATCGCGGCGGTGTGCGCGTCGGCCAGATCCAGGTTCAGCCCGTAGGCCAGGTGGCCGACCCGAATCGCCCGATCGGGGTCGGGGTCGTCGCCGGGGCCGCTCACCAGGTGATCGAGCACGGTAATCGGGGCGCACAGCAGGTTGACCGAGCGCGCCCCGCTCGTCTCGAAGGTCAGCGGCGCGCGCGCCGCGGCGGTGAGAGAGCCGGTCGCCGCGGCCAGGACGGCCGAAGGGACGATGAGGGTGATCAGTTCGCGGGCGGCGGCGCTGACCAGGTGGTGAATGGCCGCCTCGCCGGCCAGGTAGGCGGCCACCGCGGGGGTGTGCAGGATGTGGCCGATGCTCATGCGGCCCGGCCGCGTCCGCCACCGGCCGCACCCGGCTCGACGCCCTGGGCAGCTTGGGCGTCCTGGGCGATGTTCTCAGCCAGCACCTCCTCAGCCGTCATCCGCAGCCGCGCGCTCCAGTAGGCCTCGGCCTCGGGGTCGGCGGGGAGCTCACCGAAGACGCGCTCGCGCTCGGCCAGCCAGTCCAGGCACTGTTGCTCGGCCTCCAGCAGGGCCACGATGTGCCCGGACACCGACTCCAGCGGCCGGGCCTTGAGCTGTTCATAGAGATGCTCCGGCAGCGAGATAGAGATCTTCTTCGCGGTCATACCAAAACAATAACCGGTAGCACCGTCGCTGTCAGGTCAGCACGCCGCCTGGAACTCCCGGATTGCCGCAGCCCCGAGAGCGCGCGGCTCGGGCAAGGGGACCCCAGAATATGCATGAGCACTGATACGGAATGCGACCAGCGGCACGTTTTCAGGCTTGCAAGCTTAGTTTCAACAAGTCACCGCAGAGCTTTCAACGCGTGGCTACGTCACTGACTTCGAGAGCCAGGTGTCGACGACTTTGAGAGCCACTTGGTGATCTTCCTCGTTCAGAAATGTCGGTGAGATCGGGAGCCGGCGGCCACTGCCCGCCAGTGGTCGGCGGACGTGGTCGAGCCCGACGTGCTCGACGGATATGACCGGCGAGCCGGAGACCTGCTGCTCCGCTCCGGCCGGGGCAACGAGGAGAGGCGCGAGCCTGGCGCCGCGATCGTTATCTGGGGTTGTTGGTCTCTTCTCGCAGGTCAGAGCCCGATGATCTTTTCAGGCACGTAAGGCACGTTGGCAGGCGCTCGATGAAGCTATGTCAACCGCCCGGCTTCCCGGCGGGCCCCGCACCTGGGCCGTCCTCCGCCGTGTCTCCGCCCGCGGCGGCTAGGCGCAGCGTCTGCCACCCGTCCCCGGCATCTTCCGCTCGCCAGTCATCCGGCCACAGCCGCTCCACGCCCGCCGGCACAGGAGCCAGCCGCACCCCCTCAAACCCGGCTGCCTTCAGCCCCCGCGCCCCGACGAACCGGGCGCCGCCGGTGAAGGTCGCCCCGTGGAATTCGGCGGCGCGGAGACGGCAGCCGGTCAGATTCACGTCGATTCGGTCACCCGCTGCCCGGCCGCGTCATGCACGGTGATAGACATTCGGCGTGGAAAAGAATCTTAAGTTCCCTGACCTGCTGCGACTGATCGATGAACGGTCGACCGCCTTCCGCGCCGCGGTCGCCGCCGCGCCCAGTCTCGACGCACAGGTGCCGACCTGCCTCGAGTGGACGCTGTTCGATCTGGTGAAGCACCTGGGTGGGGGAGACCGTTTCTGGGCCGCCATCGTCGGCGCGGGGCCTGCCGACGCTCCCCCGGCCGAGGCCACCGCTGCGCGCGCCGCTCTGGAAGTGCCGCGGGAGCGTGAGGCCCTGCTGGCCTGGCTGGCCGCGTCGACGCAGCTTCTGCTGAGCGCCCTGCGCGAGGCAGGACCGGAGAGCGGTTGCTGGACGTGGTGGCCTGCGTCGCAGTCACCGCAAACCTCCGGCGGTATCGCCCGGCACCGGGCCCAGGAGACCGCGGTGCACACGTACGACGCCCAGCTCACCGGGGGCGCCCCGCAGCCGCTGCCAGTCGAGGTGGCACTCGACGGTGTGGAGGAGTTCCTGTTCACCGTCTGCGCAACGCAGAGTGCCTGGCCGCACAAGCCCACGGGCTTCGACTTCCACGCCGCCGAGGGCCGCTCCTGGCGCCTCACGGTCGACGGCGACGGCGCACGCTCCACCCGCATCCCCGCGCCCACTGCCGCGACCGGCGAGGACTCGGACGCAGCCGGCGCCTCCATCCATGGCACGGCCAGTGAGTTGGTCCTCTACTTGTACGACCGTATCCCGGCCGACTCCTTGCACGTTGACGGAGACACAGGGCTGCTCGACCTGCTCCGCGCCTGGGAGCCGGAGGAGTAGGACGTAGCGGGGGCGGTTGGCCGCGCCTCGAGCCGGTAGGACACGACTCTTCGCCAGGTTCGTCAGTCGCGGCACCGGGCTCAAACCCGCGAGGCGGCCTCGGGGCGTCACCAAGCCGACCGTCTACCTGGTCAGAGCTCGAACTCACGTACACGGCGAACTGCCAACGGTAGAACGACAACAGGGCGTTGACCCTGGCCTCCAAGGTGTCTTGCCTCGGCGCGTCGTCAGGTACGGCCAGAAGACGTTCCATCCGCCAGCCGTTGCGCTGCCACGCCAGGTAGCCGGCGACCACCGGAACACCGACCTCGTTCCAGACGCCGGCCTGCCCGGTCTCCTGTTCAGGGCGAAGTCTGGAGCACGGCGCGTCCCTTACGTGGCTGACGTGACAGAACAACCCCTGGATATCTGTAAGCCACGTGCGCACCACCCCACATGCCTTACGTGCCTGGCGCCTCACGGCGACCCCAGATAACCGAACAGCTCGGCGAGGTGGCTCTCAAACTCGTCGATACGAGCCCACGCTCCGGCCGAGGTGGCTCTCCGCTCGCGAACATGTGGCTCCGGATCTCACCTACAAAGCCAAACGCGGAACCGCAATGCGGCCAGAGCACGGTGAACTCCACCCGACGCGGGTTCGAACGCTCGCAAGCTTGATCGGTACAGCTCGACGGTTAAGGTCGTCGGTATGGCGGGAACGGTGGCGGTGATGGCGCGGGTGGCGCATGGCACGCGCAAGCGACTGACCGCCCGGATGGAGGCGGAGCGGGCGCGGCGGAGCGCGCTGCTGACGGCGGCGCGGGCGGAGATCGGGCCGCACCTGGCCGCTCTGGAGCGCGCCGAGCGGCGCGCCGCCCTGACGCGCCGACTGGCCGAGCTGCGTGAGCACGGCGAATTGGCCGACACCGTCGACGTGCTGCTTACGCACGCGGTGCGGGGGGAGATGGCGGCGCGCGCTTGGGATGTGGACTGGCCACCGGTTCCGGCCGGCGCGCCCAGGGCCGGACGCTGGCCCGGCTCACGTGACGGCGGCTGGCCGGAGAAGATCGTGGCCCGCATCCCCGCAGAGCTGGAGGCGCAGGTGCACGCGGCCTGCTGGCACACCAGCAAAGAGGCGATCGCGGAGCTGCGCACCTGGCGCGACGCGCGCCCGGCCCCGGTGTTCGACGTCGACGCCCTTGCCCTCTACGAGCGCCTGGCCGATCAGGTGACGACCCCGGGGGAGATCTGGCGTGCGGCCGTCGACCGGGCCCTTCTTGCGCCGCCCGCCGAGATCCCGCTGGGGCCCTGACGGACCGGTCTTAAAAGCTTGCAAGCTTGAAAAGCAATGGTTAGAGGCGTGATTCCAGTTACGTGTGAGATCGGGAGGGCGCATGGTCGCCTCCAGGGAATGCTCCCGGCCGCGTGTCCTTGGTGCGGGTCGTCGTGGTTGCCGGGGCCGCGCCCCAGCGACCGGCGACAGGGGAGGGAAGGCGTGCGGGGGTGTTACCCGGTCAGGGTGGCGAGGTAGGACTCGGTCACGCTCCAGGGTGTCAGCTCGATGCCGAATCCGCTGTGGGTCCCGTCGTGGGTGTGGACGAGTTTGCCCGACAGGTGCACGATGTCGCCGGTGCGAAACGCCCCGGTGTAGGCGCCGAGGTAGGACCGCATGTGGGTGATCTTACGGGCGAAGGATTCGGGTTCATCCACGGTGGAAGACAGGATCGTCTTCACCTTGATCCCGTACAGGGCCGGGGTGACGAGTCCTTCGGTGTGGTCGGTGATTTTCGCCAGCAGGGCCATGTGCCCGATCTCTTTGGCCGTGGTGCGGGCGAAGGTCTGATCGCCGTCGCCGCGGATCGGCTCGCAGTTGATGTGCGCACCGGTGCGGGCGGTGAGGCCTTGGAATTTGCGGCGTTCCTGCTTGATGAGGGTGTCAAAAGCGCTGCCGGCCATGTACTTGGCCCGGCGGATGTACAGCTGCATCAGGTTCTCCCCCTCATAGGGGCGGATCAGCTCACCGGCGGCGAACAGCTCGCCGGCGGCCTGGTAGCCGTCGTGGCCGTAGCAGACCAGGTCGATGTCGGAGCGGTCGTTGAAGCAGCCGACCAGGAAGGAGCCGGTGATGCCGAACAGGTGCTGGGCGCCGAGGGAGACGATCCGGTTGATGATGGCCAGCAGGTCCGCGCCCGCGCGGGCGCCTTCGACCAGGGCCGGGTTGTCGTGGATGGTGGCCAGGGCTTCGCGGCAGGAGTAGCGCAGCGCCACCTCCTGGCGGGGCAGGCCGGTGATGACGCAGCCCAGGACGTCGGAGTAGACGTAGCATTCGGGCCGCTCGGCGAGGATGCCGAAGGATTTGGACACGACGCTGTTTTGCCGGTAGGTGCGGCCCAGCAGCTGGCGGTCGCCGTTGTCGTCGGGGTGGTATTTGACGTAGCCGAGGTAGTGGCTGCCCGGGTGGACGTCGCCGATGACTTTGAAGACCACGCCGTGGCGGTCCATGAGGTAGTCGCGGTCGCGCACCAGGGGCAGCGCCCTGCCCAGCGGGCTATGGGGCGGTGGGAGCGAAGGTGGCGGTGAACTGGGCCAGGGTGGGGAAGGTGGCGGTGTCGATCGTGGTGGTCGACGCATAGTGCTCCAGTCCCATCTGCGCAAGGGCGCGGCGGTAGTGCCATTTAAGGCGCTTGTCGTGCCGGCTGACATCGACCGGTCGCATCAAGGCCAGGAAGAACAGGCATTTGACTAGCAGGAAGTCGGCCAGGTACCCACTCAGCGGGCACCCGTATGCGCCGGTGGCGACCTCATCGAGGGCGGTCAGGTAGTGGGCCCGCTGCGCCGGGGTGAGGCGGTATCCCTTGCCGCCGCCTTTGAAGGCGACGATGTCGAGCATCGGGTAGACGTCGTAGCCCAGGGGGGCCAGGCCGTGGTGCTGCCAGTCGATCACCCCGGTGGTGAAGGCGTTGGGCAGCCCGTAGTCCAGGTGGCTGTGACACATCGCCACCCCGCTCAGCCGCTCGACGACCTCATCGAGGGCCGCGTGCACGCGGGGGGTGTCCAGGTCGGGGTTTTCGGCGAAGACGTTGTCGGTGAAGCCGGCCTGGCGCACCCATGCCCGGACCCGTTGCGGCCCGGCGGGCAGCGCGGTGCGGGCTTGGGCTTCGAGCAGCCGGCCGGAGATGGCGGCCGCCGCCTCGATCACGCTGTCGGCCACCTGGCCACCGGCGCCGGTCAGGGCCGCGTCATGCAGGGAGACCTCACCCAGGCTGCGCTCGGTGAAGAAGTGCCGGCCCTCCTCGATGCCGTCGGCGACGATCTGCGGCACGGGGTAGCCGAGTTCGGCGGCCCGGCGCTGGAAGTCGGCTTCTTCTTTCACGGTGTGATCGCCGGTGCGTTTGTAGAATCCGCCGTCGGTGCTGCGCCATACCGCGCCGTCGGCGGCGGTGCGGTGTTTGATGAATTCCCAGTCGCTCACTGTCTTTTCCTTTCATCCGCGAGGAGGTCGCGGAGCGGCAGTAGCGTATGCACATGCTATTGGCTGTGGTGCGGCATGCTGAGTCTGTAGAGAACGCCGATAAATACACTGGCTTTTACCATGATCGGCGCCCCTATGGGGGGCGGGCGGCTCATCACCTTTCGCGCACCGTGGTCGGTCTGACCCCGCGCGGTTTCCACCAGTCGATATGGCTGGGCCGCACCCTGGCGCCCTTGGTCGGGGCGAGGGTGCGGGTCTACACCTCCACCTACCGGCGGGCGATCGACACCGCGACGCTCGCCTTCCCCGGCCTGCCCGACGGGTGGCCGCGGCGCACGTCGCTGCTGGATGAGCAGCACTACGGGGAGGCGACCTACATGACCAAGCAGGAGTTGTTCGCCACCTACCCCGAGGGGGCCGATGATCGGCGGCTGCGCAAGCACCTGTGGGTTCCTCCCGGCGGCGGTGAGTCCCTGGCCGGCGGCGTCGGGCAGCGAGCACGGGCATTCACCGAGCTCCTGCAGACCAACCTCGACTCCGATCCTGGCGTTGGTCCGGGGGTGGGATCGGCGATTGTGGCCATCACCCACCACACCATGATCCTGGCATTGCGCGCCCTATTAGAGGACCGGCCGGTCGAAGAGGTCGTCGCCGAATCCAAGGCGGCTAAGACCCCGAACGCGGCAATCTTCCGCTATGAGATGAGCGACGGCGCGTTCACGAAGACCGACGTTATCGCGCCATTGATCTAGAAAAGAGAGGAGAAAGTGATGGCGTCGCGGTACTTGTTCTTCAACGGCCCCATACAGAATCAGGAATTCACGTTCGCGGAAAAACCGGGAAAGGCTGTGGGGATCCGCATCGCGGAGGCGGCCAACCACCTCCTGGGCCAGGAGGTGGTGCCGCACCTGTGGAACACCGCCACCCTGGCCGGAGACCTCCGTCACCGGAGTGCGCAGCCGCCGCGGCCACGCGCCGACGTCGAAGCGGACGCGATCGCCGCCAAGTACGCACCCGGCCCCTTGCCGCGCGGCGGGATCGTCACCGACGCCGACCGCCCGGTCGCCGACCTGGCCTTAGAGATGATCGCCGCCGCCCTGTCGGCCGGCACGCTGGTCATCTGCGACGAAAACGTCCGGGTGTGTGCCCGGTGCGGGCACATGACCGGCACCGGAGCTCATGCCTGCCGGGCCTGTGGGAACGCCACCACTCGGGCACACCGGACGGAGCACCTGGTCGCCGAGCGCGACCCGGCCCGGCCAGTGCTGGAGCGCGAGGACATCCACGTCTACCGGCGGCGACCGCCGCTGCAGCTGCGTAACGCCGCGGGCAACGCACCGACCCGGCTGATCCTCTCGCGCACCCGCGAGCACGGCATCAGTTTGGCGCCGGTGGGGTTGCCCGGTCTGGTGCTGGATCCCCGGGCCGGCCTGCACGTGGCGGTCCTGGCCGCCGCCCGGCAGCTGCGGGCCGAGGTCGCGGTGATGACCACCACCGCCAACGCCGCCATCAACATCGCCGCGCACGGCCAGCCCTTCCGCACCCACCAAGGCCTGCGCCTGCGCTACGCCCTGCACGGACACGTGCCGTACGAGCACACCCACCTGCTGGCGCAGCTGTATGAGAGCCACCGAGCCGACGCCGCCACCCAGGCGGCGTTCGAGATGTGGTTCCTGCCGCTGTATGCACTCAAAGAGAAGAACGGCGTGCACTCCGGGCAGCTGCCGGCGCTGTTCACCCACTTCATCCGAACCCGCCGAGCCAGACCAGCACGCCCCGATCCGGCGGTCTTGGCTGATATTCGCCAAGCGGTGCAGGCGGGCGATCCCGGCTGGGTGATGCGGCAGACGGCTCTGGTCCATGCCATGGCCAGCACCTGGGCACCGCGTCCCAGATCGTCGACGACATCGCCGGGGCCATCCCTCACCTGACCCTCCAATTGCGTGCCCAGTGCCCGGGGTGCGCATGGCCGCCCCGGGCCCTCGGCCGCGGTTGTCGCGGGTTATGACCAGCCGGTGCGATACCGGGCCCAATCCAGCGCGGCGGCCGCCGCCCGCGCCTGAAAGCCCCGCAGGTTCGGCACCCCGGGCGGCGCCGGCTGTCGGCAGGCGTGCTCCCAATAGCCCGCGCACCCCACCGCCCACGACGTCAGCACCTGCGCAGGCGCCGCACCCCACGCCACCGCGTCCGCGAGTTGCGCCTCGGCCTCCGCCGGGGCGTGCCCGGCCATGATCAGGTGCGGCACCAGCGCCGCCACATCGATCCACGCCGCCCCCTGGTGGGCATACGACCAGTCCACGACCACCACCTCACCACCCGCCTCGCGCACCAGGAGATTGTCCGGGCGGATGTCGCCGTGCACGAGCGTGCTACCGCCGGCCGCGGCCTCCCACGCGCTCTCCGTCGCGGTCAGGGCCATCAGGTTGCGGCGCGCCCAGGCGGGCAGGTCGGCCGGGGTGTCCTCGGTCAGCCGCGACCACCCGCGCAGCGCCGGTCCCAGCACCTCAGCGACAGCCGGCGCCGCAGGCAGCGGGCACGGCGTCAACGTCTCCCGCAGCCGACTCACCGCGTGCACCGTGGCGGCCACGTCCGGCGAACCCGGTCGCAGAGCGGGGTGACGGTCCGCGACGTCGTCGAAGCACAACAGCACCCAGCCACCCACCTGCCGCGTCCAGCGCAGCGCCGCCACCGGGGCGGCCTCCGGCAGCGCCGCGCTGAGCTCGGCCTCCTGCCGGTAGGTGCCCGCCACCGGATGCTCCAGCGCGATGCCCTTGAGGAAGGCCCGCGAGCCGTCCTCCAGCAGCAACCGCGCCGCGAGCCCCGGGGTGTAGCCGCCGTCTTGAGAGCGCGCCTCGACGACGTCATGACCCAGCAAGTGCCTCACTGCCGTCGACACCGTGGACGGAACGTCTTCCCATTGGGGGCGTACAGCGGTTGCGGTGGCCATCTGCGATACCTTTCCGACTCCTCGTGAACCGAGTTTCAGCATGGCAGCCGGGCGCCCGGATTCGCCGCAACGAACATGGTCGCCATCAGGTACGGCCTGGGGAAGGCCTAGCGGGCGGTGTTCCTCACGGCCGCTACCTCTCCTTGCCAGTGGCGCCCAGCGCGACATCGGGGCTGCCGGAGGGCGCGGCGGGGGTCACCTGTGGGAACTCACATCTTTGGTCGCGCCAGGCGCCGGTGAGGGTCGACGAACTCGTCGCGGGAGCCGCGGACGGGTTGCTGAAGGCGGCGGGCCGGTACGTCGAGCTGGTCGGGCTTGAGGGTATAGACGTTGCGGATGCGTTCGAGGTCGAAGTCGTTGGGGTTGATGGATTGACGGCCGGTGGTGACGAGCCCGAGTTCGGTCAGGTCCTTGATACCGGCGGCCCGGGTGTCCTGGCTGAGCCCGTAGTAGGCCTTGAATGCCGAGGGACTGATCCAGACCGGTTGGGGGGCGGCACCGGTGAGGGCGTATTGGTCGAGCAGGATCAGGTACATGGCCAGGCCTGCGCCGGTCATGAGCTGAATGTAGCCGTTGGTCCAGAGAGTCGCCGGAATCTGGGCGTAGTAGTGGGGCCTGGCCTTCTCGGGGTCGTTGCTGAGGGCCTTGGCCGCGGCGCCGGGAGCGATGTAGGGCTCGTCGTTGCCGGTCTCGTTCAAGACGGTCACCTTGTTGGCGTGGCCCGGCTGGGCCTGGGTGGCGATGAACATGTGCCCTTCTAGCCACGCCTGAGCCTCGTTGATGCGCCGGGCGCCCGCGGTCTCGGGCTGGTCGAGATCGAGCAGGCGAGCCCAGACCTGAGCGGGATAGGCCAGCGCGACGCCGTGGTCCTTGGTCTGCATCCACAGGTAGGTGAGCAGGAGCTTGAGTCGCACCTGGCCGCCGCGTCCACCGCGCAGGCATCGGGCCAGGGGAGGTAGCGGGGCCTGCGGGTCGAACGTAGGGCGCGAGATGAAGCCCAAGCGGATCTGTGCCCGCTTACGGGCGATCCTGGCAGCCTTCTTCGCGGCGTCCAGCGCCAGACCCGAGGCAACGTCGAGCGACTCCGCGGGAACTCGTGGGGCTTGCGCCGGGGCCATTTCCGTCCCTATCAGTCATACTAGTAAGAGGAAGTATTACTAGGTTACATAGTCATGGTCACAGGCGCATCTCTTATTCGGGTGCAAGCGTAGGGGTTTCGTGGGCTACAACCCTACCTATTGGGGTGCAAGGGTAGGGGTGGTACCGTTATGCTCACAGAAACGCTTGGTACAAGCGTTCATTCGTAGGGTATGGTTTCAATCAGCTCCTCACCACGAGCGTCCAACATCTCCGGGTTGTGCCCCCGGGGGACGGCCGGCGAGGCGTGGAGCCAGAGAAGTCCTGGCCCCTTTGGGAGCCGCTATTGGGTCGTCCTCCGAGGAAGAGGCTTCACCGTAGAGCGGTTCGGAACGGGATCCACAGCCGGTTGTGCCCCCGGCGCCAGACCGCCAGGACAGCTCGCCCGAAGGCCGCCGTCACATCGACGGCGGCCTTCGGTGTTGTTCGCCCGCCCGCGTCAGCCGGTCAGGCGGGCTGCAGCGTCGGTCTTCGCATGAGCAGGCGCGTCATAGACGCTCGCGCCTTTGACGTGCATCCACGTGAGGATCCGCGCCAGGGCCGTGGTCTGCCGGTCATCGCCAGGGCGGGTTTTGCCGACCTGGCGCTGCATAAAGACCTCGTCGCCGAGCTCGGCCCGGACCTCGGCCAGGGTCTTGCCGTCCATGGGGCCGGCGATGTGAGGCGGCACGGTGCCGGGCCTGGCCGGTGGCAGTGCAGCGGCCGCGCCGGTCATCGCGTGGCGCATGGCGTAGATGCGGCGGTGAAGAGTGCGAGCCGCCTCATCAGCCTGGCCGCCCTGCGCGGCCAGGCCGACGTGGTCGCCACCTTCGAGGCACCCATCGGCATAGCGGCGCTCGATCTCGGCGGTCACCGATCCGAGAACGCTCTGCAGGCGCTCGGCGACCTCCTCCAGGCCGTCGAGCGCAGCGGCCAGGTCTGCGGGTGAGTCACCGCCACGGTTCATCCACTCGCACGCGTAGCGCTCCAGGCGTTCGGCGGCGTCCCAGATCGGGGCGGCCGGGGTGCCCGGGGCGACGTCGCCGACACGGACCACGCTCTGGCCGCTGGCACGCAGACTCAGCCGGTCGCCGGTCACGGGCCCGGGCAGGCTGTGCGTCACCATGCGGCCGTTGTCGTCGCGGGGCCGCTCTCCCGGACCGGGCAGCACGCCGCCGGGGGACGCGCACCAGTGGTGACGCTCGGGGTAAAGGATCTCGTAGGCCTGGCGCTGACTCGGGGTCGCATCCCCCCAGGGCGAAGGCACCGCGGGGACCGCTCCGGACTCGTGCGCGGTACGGCCTGCCCAGTCGACCAGCCGGTGCAGGTCGTAGGTCGCGGCATCGGCGATCTCGGCGAGCGGTCCGCTCGGCTTGTCGCGCAGGGAGTCGCCTTCTGCGAACGCAGAGACGCCATGCCCTCGGGCCAGCCGCTCGGCGCGGCCGATGTGGTGCGTCGCGGCGTCCAGGTGGCGGGCGAGCATCATGGCTACTGGGGCGGGCACCCGGGCGGCGGGCACGTCGTCGGCGAGGATGGGCGGGGCGTCCTGCTCGGCCAGGCGGCGGGCGGCCTCGGCGTACGGTTCGTTGTGCTGCTGCATGCGGCGGCGGATGTCGCGCTTGCGGGACTTGTCGCTGGTCATGATCGGGTCCTCTCAGCGGAGGTGCCCACGTCACCCCGCCAAGGAAAGATCACGAAAGCCAGGCAGGGGAAGATCGGTACGCGAGTCGGAGACCCTTGTCCTCGTTGCCGTCGGCGACGTGGGCGCCGAACGGCTCGGAAGCGGGCAGGCGTAGCTGCCACTACCTCCGCAGGGTAGACCAGAGCCCCGACGTTTTCATCAGGATCCGGACCTCAGTTCGCTCACGGTGGAAGTGAGCTGGGTTTCCAGCATGGACTGGTGCGCGGTGAATATCCGGCCCTGGTAGGTCATCTCGAGATAGGCGGCCAGCACGGCGTAGGTGTCCGCCCGCACCCACTCGGCCCGCTTGGCATCGTCGGCCCCTACGAGAGGGGGGAAGCTCTCCCGGCTGGTGGTACCCAAGTGGAGCCGGGAAGGCACCGTCACCATCCACGCCTCATCACTCGCTCTGGGGTCTGGCACGTACCGCGCCGGAAGCACCTGCCAAGGCAGTCCGGTCAAGATCAGGCCGGTCTCCTCCTTTAGTTCGCGGACCGCCGCCTGGGCCGGGTCCTCCCCCGAGTCCACATAGCCTCCGGGCAGTGCCCACCCGTGGCCGTCGGACCGCTCAACCATGACCAGCCACCGGCGGGCGGCTTCGTCGGTGGCGGTCACCACGGCGTCCGCGCAGACCTGCTCCCCCCAGTGGCCCAACTCGTTGCGGCCGTGCCTGATGCCGGTCTTCTGGCAGGGGTTGACCGGGCGGCCGTCGACGACCCGGAACGGGATGGCGGCGGAACGCTGCCGGGCGGCCCAGTCGATCTCCGTGGGGTCCTCCTGCGAGTCCGCCCACCCTTCCCGGACGCCCCTTGGCTAGGACGGTTCCATTTGGCCCCTTTGGACGGCTTGACCTGGGACCACTTGGCGATCATCGGAAAATCGGGGTGACGGCTTGATTTGGCCCCACCCCGGTCGGTCGGGAGCGCCGACGACAGCACGGTCTGTGAACCCGGGGACTGCCGTCCCCGGACCCCTGCCAGGCGAGGGCATCGCCCGCCCAGCGGGCGCGGGGGCTGGCGACGTGCAGGGCGGGCGACACCCTCGCGCCGAACCACGGCGTTGAGGCCCTCGGGAACCTCTGGACGTCGCATCTCGGGTTGGGGCCAGCTCAGGCCGACATCGAGTTTCCGAGATCAACAACGAGGTCGAGTGGGTCCAGCTCAAGCCGTCCGAGTGGGGCCGTTTCAAGCCGTCATAACCAGCCCATATCGAACACGTCGGGGTGTGTGTACGTCGTCATGCGTACTCTTCCTCTCACATCAAGGCCGGGGATGGCCCACTGTTCTCCGATGCGATGACATGAGCCAGGCCGGTCCAGAGGGCGACGAGCATCGTGTCGCTGTGGCGCTGGTCGCCGGCCGGGCTCATGTCATCTCCGGTACGGGTAGCTGGGTAGGTCAGGACCGGCCTGTTTTGTCGGTGGTGCGCAGCGCGGCCTCGGCGGCGGCCCGCTGAGTCCGCTCGTGGGCCAGCGCCTCGCGCACGGCCTCGGTGGCGGAGCGGGCGGCGGCCATCTCAACGGCGTGGGCCTGGCGGAAGTCGGCCAGGTCGGCCTGCAGGGCGTCGGCCTGCTCCCGGACGGTGGCGAGCTCGGCGCGTACCTGCTCAGCGCGCATCTGCTCAGCGGCGACCTGATCGGCCGCCTCCTGGCGTACCCGGCGCAGCTCGTCGGCGTGCTCGGCGCGGACGGCGGCCAGCTGGCCGGCCGCCTCCTCACGCACCTGGGCCAGTTCGGCGCGGTGGGTCTTCTCCAGCTCCCGGTTGCTCTTGGCCAGGGCCTCGGCGCGCTCGAACTCCTTTTGCTGCAGGGACAGGGCGTGGGCGGCGGCCGCGGTCTGGTCGGCGGCCTTCTGCTCGGCGGCAGCGCGCCGGCCTTCGTGCTCGACCACCCGCATCCAGGCATCGCCGACCTGGCGCTCGCGCTCGGCCTCGGCGTCGCGGGCCAGCCGCTCGGCGACCCGCCGGGCCTCTACCGCAGTGTCTTTGTCGGCGACGGCGGCCGCCGCCTGGCGCACGGCCCGCTCGCGCCCGGCCTCGGCCTGAGCGGCCTGCGCCAAGGCCTCGGTCGCCTCCCGCTCGGCCTCGCCGATCCGCACCAGCGTGGTGTCGCGGATGGTGGTGGCGTGCCGGGTGTGGGCGCCCAGTGCGGTGGCCAGCGCGGCCAGGTCGGTCTGCACCGCGCTGGTCGCCTCCAGCACCGGGCCCGCGGCCACCGCGTATAGGGCCAGCGCCCCATCCAGGCCGGCGGCCTGAGCACCGCGCCGTTCCTCGGCCGCCTTGGCCTTACAGGTCTTGCCGTCCTCCCACACCCGCTCGGGCGGGCCGCAGTATTCGCGGGGCCGTCCGGCGCCGGTGTAGGCGATGCGCCGGTCGCACCGGGAGTAGCCGCACGCGCGGCCGTCTTGGTCGGCCGGGCCGGTGGTGCTGGTCGTCTCTGTCATGCCCTCATTCTATCACTTTTGTTTCATCAAAACTATTAAGTATTTCGAAGTTTTCAAAAGTCAAAACTATTTGATCTTCATGTCATGATCGCCAAGATTTCGGGATCCAGAGAACCCGTGATCGCCGAACGGAAGGCGCGGCGAGCAAAGGGATGGGTTTGGGGCGGAATCCAGAGCCGGGCGCGCTGGCGCTCCGTCCGGGACCGATGCAGGGCTCGAAGGGCCGTGTCCCCGGACCGCTTCACGGCATCCCGACGCGGCTGGCTCAGCAGTTCGGCGCCAAGCACGCTAGAGCCGCAGCACGCTAGAGCCGCAGCACGCTCATGCTCGACGCGTCATACGGCACATCCGGCGAACACATCCGCCAAGGGAAATACAACTCGACGGCGCTCTCACCTGCACGAATGGCCCGTACTAACAAAAAGTACGGCCGCTCTGGGACCATTTGAGAAGGGAAAGCAAATGGCTTTCCCGTTCCCCCAAGAAAGACGCGTAATGAGTAATTTTGACGGTTCTGTTAATTCGCCGGATGATGTCCAAGTGCCCGATATCCGTATCCAGGGCCACGGCAACACGGTCCAGATCCACACCGGACCGGTCTCCACCTCCACCACGGTGACCAACGGCGGTGAGCCGTCCGGCGGTGGCCACGGATCGCCGGTGATCGGCTGGCTCATCAACGCTCTGCTCGCGGTCGTCGCGATCGGAGTCGCGGTCGCCCAGCTGGTCGTGACGCTGATGCACGGAGGGACGTGAGCCCAGGAGCCGGATCGGATGCGTGCACGCCTGCGGATTTCGCCATGAACACCCCATGTGACCTGCGCAGTCGTGACGAACTCCGCAGTGGTGCGGAGTTCGTCGGCTGCCCCGTCACCTGACATCTGGCCGGTCCCGGGAACATCCGGTTTCCGGGACCGCCTCCAGCTGACCGTGACCATCGGGAGGCGGGAGAACTACGGTGTGCCGCCGCGCCGCAGGGCCTCGACGCCGAGCTCCAGATCGCTCGTGGCCAGCACCGTCTCGATGGTGGTCGTGGCGAGCTCGTCGGCCAGGGCGAGGATCGCGGTGGTCTCGCGCTGTAGCTCGGCGACCAGGGCGGCGTAGCGCTCGACCTGGTTGCGCTGGACCGGGGTGAGGTCTTCCGCCGCCCAGCGCCGGCCCTGCTCGGCGAACAACGCGTTGTCCTCAGCGGTCTGGGTGAACACCTTCTTCACCCGGGCGACCGTGGCGTCATCGAGGACGCGGGGCGCGAAGCGGCCCTTCTCCAGTGCGGCCCGGTGCTCGCGAGCCGCGGTCCCGCCCTCCTTCACGTGCACGCTCAGCACGGCCAGCATGCTGAGCGGCTGCCAGATGGGCTCCTCCTGCGCTGCTGCCATCGGATCCGTACTCCTCGCGGTGAGATGTCTCCAGATCGGGCCAGCGTAGACGTCGACCGAGGTCGCGGTCTTGGCGTCGGTCCGGGTGACTCCGATTCGAGTGTCAGGGTTTCCGCAGGTTCCGTCAGGCCCCTTCTAGTTATTAGCCAGCCAGATGCGGCAGACCGAGCGCACGTGGTGCCGCTGGAGCGGGCCGCTCCGGTCGCCGAGGAGCAAACTGGGCGCCTCGCATCGCTTGAGGTCGATCGCCGCGGTTTGCATGAGCAGGAGGTGGCGGCGACGCTGAGGGGAAGCGTCGCCGCCTATATAAGCGGGTCAGTTTTTGCGGGGGCGGGACGGGCGCCGACCTGCACGGGTGAGGAAAGAGCTGTGGCATCGCCACAGCCATACTGCGGCGATCAGGAAAATACCGGCGATGAGTGCGACAACCCACGCCGGGTCCAGTCCCGCTCCAGGGGCCAGGTACAGCACGGTCGCCGGCGCGCCGAGCACAAGAGCCACGGCGGTTACGATCCGGCCAACCATGTTGATCATGTTGCTTGTCTCACGCGCGGGCACCTGAGCGCGCAGCTCCCCTTTCAAGGGGGCCGCGCTGATAACCAGCCAGGCCGAAGCCGAGGGCTCTTCAGCTGGCTCCGTGGGAGTGCCAGGCGGGGGACTCACGGTGGGCTCTATAGACATCGAGGGATTCTCCTCGTCGCGCTCGACATGGGCGCTGCACCACAGATGGTGCAGGTCGTACCAATTTCTCTTGCATAGGCACGCTTTCCTCGGAGAGACGTCACGGTGACCTCGGGCAGGTTCGCGTGAGGAACGTGCGTTCGGATCACCGTGATCCGGCACCGACTATAGACCATGAAGCAGCAAATCACTGCTCTTCATGTTACGAATGCACATACCCTGCCTGTATGATCAACAGTAATAAGCTGTAAGTATTATGCCTATGGACTGGCGAACCCGTGTAGTCATGTGACACGGTAAATGGATGGGCGAGGCGGAGGTGATTCCCTCCATCCCCGGCCCTTCCAACTTCCCGACCCTCCACCGCCCGACTTCCGCCACCCGACCTCTCCCCAGCGCCAGTCCATGCGTGAACAGACCTGCAAGGGAGCCCCGACAAATGTCCTCCATCACCGGTGAAGGCGTGTCGCCTCGGCAGGCCGTTGCTGAACGGATTACTACTGCGCTCATTCCGAAGTCCACGGAAGCGTTGCAGCGCTCCCAGGACCGCACCGGCCTGACCAAGACAGACATCGTCAACCGCGCTATCGCTTTGTACGACTACATCGATGAGCAGCTGAGCTCCGGCAAGGAGCTACTGCTTCGTGACAGTGAGAGCGGCGAAGTCCAAGTGATCAGGCTGCTGTGACTCCCGCAGCCTGATCTACTGAGCGTCGAAGCGCCGCCGCGGTGGCACTGTCCACAGTGATCGTCGCGTCGGCGCTTCACCTTTCCTTCCCCAAAACGATCACCGAAGGTCTCTCCCAGTGCCAAAGCTCGGGCCCTGCCAAGACCAGCGTTGCGCGGTTGTGGGGCCGAGTTCGTCACCTACTGCCTGACGCCTGACCGATCACGGGAAGGCGAGCTGTCCGTGACCGGTCAGGCGGCGATCAATGGTGTGGTCGAAATCCTCAGAGGGTGGCCTCTTGCTAACGGAGAGCACCTTTCCTGTTGCGACATCCATGGTCACATAGGTTTGACCAGCAGCAACGGTCTGATCAACAGCCGTGGCGACGGGTGACACCAGGAGAGCTGAGCACATCACCGATGCCATCGAAAAGGGCAGGGCGAGTCGTCCGACTGCTGCTGAGAATGACACGCGCATGGTTTCTCCGAACTGAGAGTTTGGCACTGCTGGTATCGATCGAGGTGGGAGAGCCATAGCGTGCCGCCGCGCCACAAGGCCTTGACGCCGAGCTTCAGGTCGCTCGTGGCCAGCGGTGCAGACCGGAGCGATACCCACGGTGGAGGCCTCGGGCCGTTCGATGATGAACAGGCTGTTGTGAGGGCCAGGACCGGCCTGGCGAGGCGGCTGCGGTCCTCCGCTCACGCCAAATCAGCGAAGTCACGCACCGTTGCTGAGCCTGATCCAACAACGTAGGTCCCGCTCCCCACGCCGACCTCTTCTGAGCGCATCTTGAGATCTTCGACGTTCAGCTCTGGTGGCCAGAGCGTTCCACACTCAGACCAGCGCACGCCCTCCATATCAATATCGATCAAGCTGGCGGCGCGTAAATCAGCTGTGGTGAAGTCATTTAAGAAGGCCTGTAGCGAGTCCTCCTGGCAGATCGATACATCTTGGCCCAGCACTTCACCGATGACCCGCCGGACCCTCTGCGCGTACAAATTGACGAGGTCATGGACGCGATCGAGGGCGAGAGCAAGAGCGAGAGCAAGAGCGAGAGCGTGGTCGAGGACGAGGACGAGGCGGAGATTGCGGGCGCGGGCGAGACCGAAGATGCGGGCGCGGCCGAAGCCGAGGACAAGGGCTCGGACGAGGTCATGTGCACGGTCGAAGGCGCAGGCGAGGACGGGATCGAGGACGCGGACGAGGTCGCGATCGCGGTCTTGGACGAGGTTTCGGACGAGGGCGAGGTCGCCTTTGAGGTCGCGGGCGCGGGCGAGGGCGAGGTCGAGGTCGAGGTCGCGGGCGAGGTCGCGTTTGAGGTCGCGGGCGAGATCGTGGGTAAAGCTGTAAGCGAGGGTGAGGTCATGGTCGAGGGCAAGAACGAGGGCGAGCTCACGAGATACCGCTACGACGTTGGGGTGGCGCCGTAGTGTCAGGCGGACTTGTGGGCTGATCGAATGCGGAGTCTGCTCCAGGGGGGTGAGGTTCTGCTTTTCTGCGTGCGTTCTCGGCTGGGTAGTCGGCGAGTGCAGGATCGCGGCGAGGCCAGCTTCGACGTCGAGGATGGTGTCGAGGTCGTCCACAAGGGCGGTGTGACGGGATGGAAGGAGAGCCTCACGCAGGCCGGCTTCGACGTCGAGAACGGTGTCGAGGTCCCTCATGAGGGAGATCTGGTGTTCTTCAAGCCAGTGGTCGACGGTCTCCTCGTGGTGACCGGGCTGATGGTGGATGCTCACTGTTCCCCGTCCCTTGTCATGAGGTGCTGGGCTGTAGCGCGGCGGGCTTTCTTCAGGCTCGCGCTGACCGCGTTCGGAGTGATGCGGAGCTGTTCGGCGATCTCGGAGGGGGTGTAACCGCTGAGCGTCCAGGCCAGGACCTGGCGCTGACGGTGCGGGAGGCTCCGTAAAATCCCAAGCGTGTCGTGCTGGGCTTCCCATTCCGCGGCGGCGTTGTCACAGGGAAGCAGTGCTGTCGCTTCGGGGACGTGTTCGAGGGGCTCCTCATGGGCGCTGGCCACCATGCGAACCAAGGCGCGTGAGGCCACTGTGTGAACCCATGCCTTCGGCTGATTAATCTCACCCCAGCGCTGATACGCCTTGATCATGGTCTCCTGGGCGATGTCGGTGGCGACAGGTAACGCCGCACCCTGGTTAACCAGAAAGCCGACCAGCTGGCAGAGGGTAGAGCGGTAAAAGGAGGAGAACTCCTCATCGATCGCGAGCCGCGCCGCGCTGCGTTCCTCAAGCGTGCCATGGCGGCTCGCAGCTGGGGAGGCCGGGGATGTGGTGCGCTCCGACGGGTCATGATCGCTCACGCCGCCCTGCCCTTTGTCGGAGCCTGAGTGTGGGTCAGCGTCATGCGCGGGCGGCGTCCCGCGCCTCGCTCCTCGTTAAACTCCAGCTGACCACCGTGCGTGATCACTTTGGCCATGTCGGTAAGGGACTGGTCTTGGATCTGTGCGGGTCGGACCCGCCGACGCAGCCGCAGCAATAAGCCCAGTAGCGCGCACGTCTGAGCCGTCACGATCGTGACCACTGCCGTAGCCGTGTCCATGTGTCTCCTCATAGGGGGCCCGCCGATCGAGCCCTTCATGGAGTAAGAGCCCGAACTGGCTGTCCATATGAACCTCACAATCAAGATCTTTTTACGCAGGCCTCCGCGTCCCTGCGCACCTGGCGCGCCTCGGCGCCGGCCCGCTCGGTCCGAGCCCGCTCGGCGGCGCCAGCTGCCGGTGGGCTGCTCGGTGGTTGGCGCGGCCGTGGTGATCTCGGAGGTAGCGGTCACGGTTAGCGTGGCTCGGGGCGCTCCCCGGGAGGGTCTCCGCAAAGCACCTCGGCGTGGGCCGCTCCATGCTGTACCGGGCCCTGGAAAGCGACGACCGGCAGTAGAGTTCGTGGGAGTTACCAAAAAGTCGGAGGGGTTGTCTACCTTTTGAGGCGTGTCCTCAAGATCCAGCACTTGGTGGCCTCTTCGTGAGCGCCGTGCCGGTAAAATCGGCCCCCGCGACCCCGTCTACGACCTGCCCGCGTATCTGGAGAAGATGCTTCAATCGTGGCTGAAGCTCGTCCTGGAGGACTTCCCAGGGCTGGGTATGTCTCTGCAACTGCGACTGCGCAAGAACGTCATCACTATGCCCCGCGGCGACGAGCTTCTAGAAGCCATCGACGCCGCACTGACGACTATGCGTCCGATGCTCTACAGCGACGACTACACGATGTACGAACAGCGTGCAATGTGGAAGCACCTCGTCGACCAGCTCCAGGAGCGTCTGCAGGAAGCGGACTCGGTGTGGCGAATCAGCGATGACCGAGGCGAACTTGAAACCCGTGTGGACGACACCGTGCACGCGGCTGCGCAGGCCGTTATGCATAAACCATATGACGCGGCCGCGCACCTGCAGAAAGCGTGGACCGCAGCCTACGCCTTTCGGCCCGATCCGAGTCTGGCCTACAGCGAGGCCGTCAAGGCGGTCGAGGCGGCAGTGATCCCCTTGACTCTGCCGAATGCCGGCACACCGACCCTGGGCAGCGTGTTGAGCCACCTTGAGGGCGGGGCTGCAAGTAAATACACCTTAGTGATCGACGACAAGGTTGGTGCGCCCGCCTCGGCCTCTGCAGTTACCGCGCTAATGCGGGTGCTGTGGGACGGTCACCGTGATCGGCATCCAGGTGGCGGCACATCCAAGCCGATCACCTTGGAGTCCGCACGGGCAGCGGTGCAGATCGCGGTGACGGTGGTTCACCTGTTCTCCAGCGGCGCGGTCGTCAAGATGCCCTGACCTCAGGCGTTCCCATCTGCCGCTCTCCCACGGGTCTGCATGCGGGGCTGCAGGCATACCAACCGGCTGGTGGTAGGACAACAAGCCTCTATTTCTGCTCGCGGAGATGGAATGCGAGATGATTCGCGAGCACACCCTGGGCGGTGGCCGCAGCCACCGCCCAGGGCCGTTAACGCATGCCTGGTCCGGCCTACATCGTCGGCGTCAACGCTTGGAACCCCGCCGCGGCTTACCCCGACCGGGGCGCGGTCACCTGCCGAGGCTGCCTGAAGCTCCCCTTCCAGGGACCCGGCGGCGAGCAACTGGAAGTTGTTCCCCGAGTCGGGATCGGCCTCCTCCGGAGACGCCCCGGTGACCGCAGGAGCTGACCCTCAACTGGACTTTCGCGAGCTTCGCGACACTCTCACACGCGCGAGCCGACGACAGCCCCTCCGAACGTTACCCTCCAAGCCAGGGCCAGTCCCACTTGAGCCACTGCCCGAGTCCGGCGATCGTCCCGACGAGCGCGACCACGAACCCTAGCCCTGCCCAGATCCACCCCCACTTCTGGTTACCGGTGGCCGGTGAGGCAGCCGTGCCGTTCACCGTTGCCGCGCTCGGGCCGCCGCCCGAAGTGTCCTACAGGACGAACTGGTGCCCGTCGCCGCCGTTGACCACGATGTTCACCGCCCGGTCAGCCTGGGCGGCGGAGGGCACTTCCTGGCCAGTAGGCATCGTTGCGACGAGCTCGGCGACAAGCTGGGTCAGCACCGTGCGGACGTGATCGACCACGCCGAGCAGTTCGGCCGGACTGACCCGCCAGTAGATGGCGCTGACCATCTGCCGTTGGGGGATCTCGCCCTTCTCCCAGCCGCGCGTCGTCATCAAGTTCGCCACCATGGCGGACTGGGAGAAGGTGTAGGTCAGATGTTCGTCCTGCGCCTGCGCCTTTCGGGCTTCGGCTTCGAGGACCACGATCTTTTGGCGAAGGTGCATCTCCTCGCCGATGTCGGCGCGGACCTCCTTCGGCAACATCGCGGGCGCGATCTGTTGAGGAATTCGGTTGAGACCGGCTCGGTTGGTGTTGTCCATGTAGAGCGAGGCATTGACGATCCGGTACGGCGGCAGCTCATCGTCCAGCTCGTAGCCGTTCAGCTCTTTCAGCGCCCAGTCCCGAAGATGCTGGGACTTGGCGCGGCCGCCCAGCGCGACGCATAGGCGGAGCACGTCCGCGATGGACGTGTTCAGGTCGAGAGCACCGCGTTCGATCTGGTCGAGGTAAGACGCATCCCGATCAGGTAGGGGAGTATGTTCTGCCACCTGTCCAGTGTCCCGCCGGTTTCCTCACGGTTGTTAACCCTGCCAGGGCAGCGCCGAGACAAGGAGCGCTGTAGCCTCGGGGAGATTTTGGCCGAATACCGCTGACATGGACTAACACAGGGTGATTCCGTTTGCTGGGCGTACGGTGGAGGTATGGCCGGAGGCCGCCGGTGCCAGCGCAGCGGCTCGCCGCAGCGCTGCTACCGATCAAGGTAGTAGAGCGCCTGACCTGTGGCGTGGTCGTAGAAGGTCGCGCCGGCGAACCAACCGAGAGGCTGTCCGCCTTGTGCCGCGTAGAGCCAATCACCCTGGCGCCAGGCCCACCAAGTGCCGCTACCCTGCCGCCAGAAATCCCGCCCGTTGTCGGTCCAGGCGAACGTCCGTCCGCTGTTGTGCTCATACAGCCACTCCGATGACATGCCCGGAGCGTAGGGGGATCACCGACAAGAACGCGCTGTCCTCAGCCCGGGGTGACCCGACCGGCCGCCCCCAGGAAGCGCCCATCCCCCAGGGCCATGACCAATGATCGCAGTCGCGCCCCGGCGGGCAGCGCTCACTCGAAATGCTCCACACCTGAGACCTCGCGCTGGGGGGGATGACGGGTCAGCCGGGGCGCGGTGTGCCGTAGCCGTCGCCAGCGCCGAAGCGGCAGGCTCAACCGCAACAACTGGTGCAGCGTGATCCCGTCCTCAGCCCAGCGCGCCAACTCCTTACGGCCGATGAGATGGATACGGAAGTCCTGCGCGCGTCGGCGGGCATCACGGGTGAAGTCCCCGTTGGTGACGATGACCGCGATGTCGGCGCCGTGAGTGGGCTGAGCCGTGCCGTTGACCTGGTAGAGCACCGGCGCCCCGACCTTGTTGCCGGTGGTGGTGTGCTTACACTGCACCACGATGACGCCGCCAACGCGGTCACGGCCGATGACATCGGCGGCCTGGTCGCCGCGCTGCCCGACGCGCCGAGCCTGGATGCCATCGCGGATCATGAGATCACGTGTGGCATATTCGAACGCAGTCGAGCCCATGGCGTCCAGATCTGCAAGGCTCAGCCGTAAAGCGGAAAGCCGTTCGGTTCGCTGACGTTCCGCCCGCAGCGTCCATTGCCACCAGGTTCCCGCGCCGATTACGGCGCAACCCGCCATCGCCGCCGTGATATACCAGTGGCTGAAAATCAAGCCGATGACGGCCCGGATTACATCGAGCGCCAATAGCCCAGCGAAGCCCGCGAAAACAGCTGCGGCAGCCCACTCCGTGACCCCCAAGGGCATTCGCGGACGCGGAAGCCACGATATCTGCTTGGCTACCCAGCGCTTCACGGGCCCTCAGACGGCAGCGGCGGCTCTGACGGCATAGGAGGGTCCTGCGCTGAGTCGGCGTCACCGACCTGGGTAGGAGCAGCCGATTCGGAGACCGAAGGGGCCGGCTGAGGTGGGGCGGATTGCTGCTCGATTGACCCTTGGATCCAGAACCATGCCAGCGCCGCAAGCCCTGCGGCCACCACCCATCCCGACCCCTTCACCTTTTTCGGCGTGGATTTTTTTACCCAATGGCCGCGCCGATAATACTTCCCCTCTGGCATGGTCACTCCCTCTGCGAAAGATGCGTTTAATGCTCTGTTGGCTGAAACAGATGTAAGCATGCCGCTCTGACAAATTCATGCAGATTGGAAATCGCGGAGGAGCGCCTAACGCAGAGATCTCTTTCCTCACGGTGAGGGAATTCTCGCTACAGCGGAGATACGACAGGCAGGTGGTGGGGTCAGCCTGCCCAGAGAATGTCGTACACGGTGACGGTACGAGCGGGCCGGTCCAGGAAGAACGCCACGATGCCGTGCTCGCCGAAGGTGGCGTGCCGGAAGTTGGGTTCCTCGCTGCGGATCGGGCTGCTGTCCAGCGGGTCGTCTCCGATCTCCAGCAGTCGCTCCACGAGCGTGGTGAACGCCTCGGGCGGCAGTCCGGGGATCTTGCTGGAGGCGGAGGCGTGGTAGGTGATGTGGTAGTTCACGCGGGGCGGCTGGCGGAGCGGGCGGCCACGAGGTCGGCCCATCCGGGGATGACGTCTTCGGCGGGTACGGTGTTGATGCCGGCGGCGGCCTCGGCGCGGGCCTGCTCGTGGCCGGGGCTGGCGTACATGAGGGCGCGCAGGTGCCAGAGGTGGAGAACCTTCTGGAGTTGCCGGTAGCGCCAGGGCTCGGCGGCGGCCTCCAGGGCGGCGCGGTAGTCGGCCAGGAACTGAAGACGATGCTCGGCCGGCAGACGGCTCAGGATGTCGTCGGGGTCGTGCCCGGCGCCGTGGTGGTCCTCCGGCTGAGCTGTCATGTCATCTCCTCGGGGTCGCATCGAGGCGGATCCTGCCTGCGCCCAGTGTATGCCGGTCGGCCCGGGTTGCTCCGGATCGCTGCGGTAGTGGTCATGGCCCTGGGAAAGGGGACCAGCTCCCGGGCCGGTCCCGGGGACATTCGGTTTCCGGGACCGCCTCCAACTGACCGTGACCGTCGGGAGGCGGGAGAACTACGGCGTGCCGCCGCGCTGCTAGGCCTCGACGCCCAGCTCCGAATCGCTCATGGTGCCGCTCGGATGTGGGGTGCGACGATCTGACTTCGCCAAGGCTGCGCTGGCGCTGTGAGTGGGAGTCTGGGCGTTCTATTCGGGGGTGAACTACACCGATCCTGTTCAATCTGTTCGCCGCGTTCCTTGCCGCAGTGCTGGTGCCCGTCGGCGTGACCATCATGATCACGATCACTGTGCGGGGCGGAAAACGGCTCCGGGTGTGGGCGATCGGTGTGGTCGCTACGACCGTCGCCTACTACGCGATCATGATGCCCTTCTACGTGTGGAGCGTCGGGGGACTGGAGTACTACGCAGCGGCCGTCGGTCCGTCCATCGCCTTGGGACTCGCGACGACTTCCATAGGTGTCCTCACGGTGATCAGACTGAGAGGTCCGCGAAGAGACACCTCGTGAGTCCCGGTCCATGCCCATTAGATCGCGGAACCCAGTACGTAGATCAACAACTCTGCGACCGCATTGGCCATCGTCCGTCAGAAAACGATCGTTTATTGACGATCATGAGAGAGGACCTCCAGGGGCCCCGAAAACCCGTCAAAAACCCCTTCAAAAACCAGGGGTTGTCAACAACCTCCCGGCACCGTTTTCTGAGAGGATTCCGGGGTGACCGCGCCCCCGCATCCCGCCGAGCTGCTCGCCGCCGAACCCGCCGACCCGTCCGGCATCAAGATCGGCTACGCCCGGGTCTCCACCGGCGGCCAGAACCTCGAACGCCAACTGGACGCGCTCAAGGCGGCCGGGTGCCGGCGGGTGTTCGCCGAGAAGAAATCCGGCGCCGACGCCGAGCGGGCCGAGCTCGCCGCGGCGCTGGAGTTCATGCAACCCGGCGACACCCTCGTCGTGCCCTCGCTGGACCGGCTGTCGCGCTCCCTGCAAGAACTGATCACCACGGTGGCCGAACTGCGCCGCCGCGAGATCGGCTTCACCTCACTGCACGAGAGCCTGGACACCACCACCCCGGGCGGCCGCCTGGTCTTCCACGTCTTCGCCGCGCTGGCCGAGTTCATCCGCGAACTCATCATCTCCGGCACCCGCGAGGGCCTGGCCGCCGCCCGCGCCCGCGGCCGCGTCGGCGGCCGGCCCACCGTCATCACCCCCGACATCCTGCGCGCCGCCCGGGATCTGCTGCCCAACCCCGAGCACTCGGTCACCTCGATCGCCAAGCTGCTCGGGGTCAGCGCGGGCACGCTGTACAACCACATCCCCGACCTCCGCGAACTCCGCACCGGCCGCAACGCCCGCCGACTCGGCACTGGGGATTAAAACGACTGACGCCCCCGTGCCACCTAGTCAACTATTTGGCGACTGATAGCAGGGGCTCACGAACAATTCATGGGCCCCCATCAACCATCCTTACCTTTCCGGTTGATGAGGTACCGCCACCACGAACGCTTCGACCGCATGGCGGCACGAGCCCCGTCAAGATTTAGCTGCGCTATTCGCGTGGTTGGATGGTCGGCGCCCAGCACCCGCTCACAGCCAGCCAGCGTCGCCTCATACAAGGTGATCGCCTCCGGCACCCGATTCGCCTGCTGATAGGCACTGGCGAGGTTGTTACGGCTGACCAAGGTGTCGGGGTGGTCAGCGCCTAGCAGCCGCTCACAGCCGGCCAGCGTTGTCTCGCGCAAGGTGATCGCCTCCGACACCCGACTCGCCTGCTGATAGGCACCGGCGAGATTACTGCGGCTGGCCAGAGTGTCGGGATGGTCAGCGCCCAGCACCCGCTCCCGATCGGCCAGCATCACCTCATACAAGGTGATCGCCTCCGACACCCGACCCGCCTGCTGATAGGCACCGGCGAGGCTACTGCGGCTGATCAGAGTGTCGGGGTGGTTGGCACTCAGTACCCGCTCCCGATCGGCCAGCGTCGCCTCGAACAAGGTGATCGCCTCCGGCACCCGACCCGCCTGCTGATAGGCGAGGGCAAGATTGTTACGACTGTTCAGGGTGTCAAGGTGGTCGGCGCCCAGCACCCGATCCTGCTCGACCAGCGTTGTCTCGAACAAGGTGATCGCCTCCAACACCTCACCTGCCTTCTGATAGGCACCGGCGAGGCTACTGCGGCTGATCAGGGTGCCGGGGTGGTCGGCGCCCAGCACCCGCTCGCAGTCGGCCAGCGTCGCCTCGAACAAGGTGATCGCCTCCGACACTCGATCCGCCTGCTGATAGGCGAGGGCAAGATTGTTACGACTACTCAGGGTGTCAGGGTGGTCGGCGCCCAGCACCCGCTCCCGATCGGCCAGCGTCGCCTCGTGCAAGGTAATCGCCTCCAACACTCGACCCGCCTCCTGATAGGCGAAGGCGAGGTTGTTACGGCTGGTCAGGGTGCCGGGGTGGTCGGCGCCCAGCACCCGCTCGCAGTCGGCCAGCATCGCCAAATACAAGGTGATCGCCTCCGACACCCGACCTACTGCCCGATAGGCACCGGCGAGATTGTTACGGCTCATCAGAGTGCCGGGGTGGTCAGCGCCCAGCACCCGCTCCTGCGCAGCCAGTGTCACCTCGTACAAGGTGATCGCCTCCGACACCCGACCTGCTGCCCGATAGGCACCGGCGAGATTGTTACGGCTCATCAGAGTGCCGGGGTGGTCGGTGCCCAGCACCCGCTCACAGTCGACCTGTACCTGCTGCTGCAGGTCGATGGCACGGTCTAGATCGGCCAAGTCGGCCAGGTACTGGCCGCACCGGGAACGCAGGACGATCAGTTCGGGTGAGAGGGTGTCGGCGGTGGAGGCGAGGGCGTACAGCGCGTTGGTGTGCTCGTGCAGCATTTCCACCGCGGCGCGGGCGCCCCAGGTCTTCGCCCCATCGGGGATGGTGGTATTGAACACGTGCAGCAGGGTTGTGGCGTCGAGCACGAGGTCGGTCAGCCGACTCTCGTGCTGGGCGCGTTCGCGCAGCACTCGCTGAACCAGGCGGTGCATCAACACCGTCGAGCCGTCCTCGCTGAAGGTCACTAGCGAGGCATCGGCCAGCTGGGCCACGACCTCATCGACCCGCGCCTCTTGTTGCTCGTGCGTTCCGACGTGCTCCTTATCAGTGGAACCGCGATCAACCACGGAGACCGGGGTGCCATATAGCAGGAGGCGGGAAACACCGGCTGGGGAGAGCACCGCGAGCCTTTCCAGCATCGCCCGAGCGCCGGGGACAGTGGTCGCGACCTGGGTGACCGACAACAAGATCGCCTGCGCCACCCCGGCCGGATAGGGGTCGTCGGGCAGCGGGCTCAGATATTCACCCAGCGGGAAGGCGCGCAGTGAGTGCAGGTAGGCGCGGTAGTCGAGTCGCTTCCAGGCGATCAGCGCGGCCGCCTGGGCCAGCGCCAGCGGCAGGTAGCCGACCTCTTCGGCCAGCTCATCAGCGCCAGCCGCGGCCTCACCACTCAACCCGGTGCGCTCGGTCAGGAAAGCGCGTGCTTGGTCGGGGGTGAACACCTCCACCTCCACCGGGGGGTAATGGCGGTGGAAGGCACGGTTGCGGGAGGTGATGACCACCCGGGTGGCTCCGGTGGCCGGACACCAACGCCGCACCACCTCCACCTGCGCGGCGTTGTCGAACACCACCAGACACGGCCGATCCGCCCCCGCCAGCCACGCCTTCGCCCGGCCCGCCGCCACCACAGCGTCATCGTCAGCGCTACGCACTCCCAGCCGGGCGGCCAGGGCGTCCAGACCAGCGAGGATCTGATCTTCGGTCTCGGCGGCGATCCAGGCCACCAGCGGCCACCCCGCCGCTTGACACGCCCACGCATACGAGGCCGCCAGCAGGGTCTTGCCCACGCCGGGGGTGCCGGTCAGCGCGCACACCACCGCCGCCCCCTGCTGCGCGACCTGCTCGTCCAGTTGCCGGACCAACTCCTCGCGTGGCTGAAATCCGCGGGGCTGCTGGGGGATGACACCCTCGACGATCTGCGACTGCACGGCCGCGGCGGCCGGGGGGTGGTAGTGCTCGATGTAGGTGCCGACCTTGCCGAAGACCTTGTCGTGGAAGGTGCCGTGGATCTCGACGTGGTCACCGTCGTAGCCGCTCATCACGGCTACGCCGACGGAGGGGTGTGCTGAGTGCCCTTGCCCTGGACCGGCCCGTGGAAGGTGCCGTGGATCTCCACATGATCCCCGCCGTAGGACCGCCCCGCCGCCGGCATCGGCTGCGGCGGGTCCGCTGTCGGCCGCGGCGCCCCGGCCAACTCCGCAGCCACGACCTCAGGAGCAGCGCCAACCGGCGGCCGCTTCAGCCCATACAAGGCCACCCCCAGCCCGGCCAAGCCGGTGATCGCGGCGATCACACTGGCCAGCCGATCGCCTTCTTCCAGCCCTACCCCGACAACGTAACCACCCAGACCCGCGGCCACCGCGATCAAAATCCCGCCTGCCCACACCAGCGACCGTCTCGTCATAGAAGAATCATCAACCACACCAAAAGATCACGAAAGTTGATCAGTCGAACACGTACCTATCGCCGCCTTCGGCGTTACCCCAAGCCCTGCCCCGCCCTCTCGGCGAGCGTCACCAACGCCGCTCCGGTGGCGAGCGCCGAAGACGTTCGCCGTCGATCGCGGCGTTGGCTTAAAAAGAATCTTGTTTTCGATTTCCCGATCATGCTGTCCGATGGCCACTTATCGAGCAGAAGGCCCTCACCGGTGTGGGTCTGCCCTGTAGGAAGTGATCCGGAAGGAAACGATGAGATGGATCCCCTCACCATCACGGTGCTGGTGACAACCACACTGAGCACGTTCGCCGCCCTCTGCGGCATATGGCTAAGGGGACGCGTACGACGGCAGCGATCCCGGGAAGACTCTCGACGCGACCATCTGCGCCACCTACCGCCGGGCAGCCGCGTTATCGATTTGGGAGGGCGCGGGATAGTGATCGAGGTCGGCGCCCCGGCCAGTCGGAGAGCTCAACGTGATGACCGTCCATGACAGACCTTCCCTCCCCTTCCGAACGGCCCGCTGGCGTGGCCACCGATGGACTGCAGGCTGGCGGCCTCGAGGAGACACGGGCCGCCTACCTGGACTTCTACGATCGCGAATACCTGGCAGTCATTAAGTTCCTGAGGAACTACGGGGCGAACATGCATGATGCTCAAGACGCCACTCAAGAGGCATTCCTCGAAGCCTGGGAACTAACGAGACGGCCCGGATACTGGGCGTCCATTCAAAACCCGCGAGGCTGGATCCGTAAGGTCGCGCTCAACCTGCTCCGACGGCCTCCAGGACTACGGCGGAAGCCTTTGGCACAACCGGTCTCTGAGATCCCCGAAACCCCTCACCCTGGCCTCGATCACGGTGAACTTATCGCTCAGCACCTGGCGGTGTTGGCAGCGCTGCACTCTCTGGACCAAGAATGCCGCAGCGTCATGGCGTTCCATCTGGATGGATTCTCCGCAGTCGCTATCGCAGCCCAACTGAACATGACCGATCAACAAGTTCGCGATCGAGTAAAGAAAGGGCGTAAGGCACTAAAACGCAGGCTCGCCGAGCACCGGGAGTTAGAGGAAAGAGACAACCGATGACCAGGCACTCCGACGTCCCGCGTGACGAACTCACTGATGAGGAGTTGAACGTCCTCCTGGACGCCACCCAGGCGGCGCTGGGCGAACAGGTACGCCGTACGGCTGATCCCACCATTGCCTTGGTCGCGATCATGACCGCTGACGGTGGAAATGCCATCGCCGACTCCGTTCACGGCCTTTGCGGAAAGTACGATTTGGATCGTGCGCGGATGGTCGCGGTTCTGATGACACGTATCCAGGTCAGAGCTCTCAGTAGTGCCTTGGATGCCTCAGAACGTTCCGACTCAGGTCATCATTTCCAGACGCGCGAGGTCGTCCGCACCCTCGCCTACGGTCTCGACGCCGCTTACACCTTGGCCGACACCTATGCTCTGCACATCAGCACTGCCATCTCGCGCTCGATAGACACCGGCACTGTGTTCAAGGCCGAACCCGCCGGCGGCCTAGGACATGCCATCGGTGCCGCACACATCCTTTCCCATGCTCTCGCGCGTGCCCGAGATCTGGTCCGTGACATTGACGAAGTCCTCAGCGGCCGAGTCGAAGTCATCGACCTGGCCACCGCTATCAATAATGCGCACTTGATCACCAGCGAATTGGATGCCATAGAACTTGATGTCTCCGACACCGATCTATCCCACCTGGATCTCACAGACCTGGACACGCTTACCGGCGTTCTTTGGACCGACGACACCATTTGGCCACCTGGCCTAGAAGATAAGATCCGCAGCAGCTCAAAAGAGGTCCAAACCGGGACCTACCAGGTCTGCCGCGGCAACGAACGCGATCCCGTCTCCCTGGTACCTGCGTAAATCACTACACCGAGGTGACAGATAATCAGTTAGCGGACTGGTGGATCAATGGAAGCGAGCTCAGGTAATGGAACGCACCTTCACCGCCGAGCGCGCCGCCCACGCCCGCGCGGTCGCCGAAGCCAACGACCGCCACATCGGCCGCGCCATCGCCCACCCGGCTGAAAAGATCGAATACGCCCTTCTACTCAAAGCTCAAGGCGAATCCCTCGGCCAGATCACGGCCAAGACCGCCATCCCCAAAACCTCTCTGCACCGCTACCTGGCCAGTGGCGAGGCTCCCCCAAGCGAGGTGGCATTGTGAAAGGGGAGTCGCACGCTGTTCCTTCGACTGCCACTGCTCAGCCCGGCCCTCTGGGTGGTGCCAACAACGAGTTGGGCGCAGAGCTGCGGGCCGACCTTGCCGCGTTCGTGGCCAGTTTCGGGTTGCGTGGCATCGAGGTCCGACTTGGCGACGATGAGCGGGCACGGGGTATTCCAGTGGTAGTGCGCTGCGAAGTAGACGAGGCAGTGGACGACCTTGAGGTTCGATTCGTCGGCGGTCATCGCGTCCTGGTGCAGGTGAAGCGGCACCTGGATTTTGACCTGCGCCCCGGCTATCCGCTGACGAAGGTCATCGATCAATGGGTTGACCAATGTTCGACTTCGGCAACGGACAAAACCCCGTTGGTCGCCGTGGTCCAATCAGCGTCAACATCTGTGCGGCACCTCGCCGACGCGCTCGATCGGCGTCGTGACCCGTATGCCGGCGCGCTCACTCTCAGACAGGAGTCAGTACTCAAGGAACTTTCAGCCGCACTCATCCAACGGGGACCGGGTGTAGTCGATGAGGTGCTTGAGCGCGCATCCATCGCGATTATCGACGTGTCAGCGGGCCGGGGCGATGCGGTTCCCATCGGCCTGTTAGACGGCATCGTGGTAGCGGTCGGGCAAGGGCCAACCGCCTTTGATGCATTGGCAGGTGCTTACCGTAGGCGTGCCGCCCGCCGCACTGGTCTCGATCTTGACGGGTGGATTGAGGTACTTCGCAAAGCTCAGCTCGATGTGGTCGCGGACGCCGACGGATGCAGGTCAGCCAGGCGAGCGGCCGAGCAGGCGGCTCTGTCTCGCCACCGTCACCGCCTGATCGCGGAAGGGCAGACGGTGAATCTGCTAACGCTGGGGACGGCGCTGCCGCCGATTCCCGCGGTACCGCTGACCAGAGTCACCAACGATCCAACCGACGCCGATGGCTCACAACAGAGTACGGAGCTGGATCAAGTGCTGCGCCGCCACGGCAGGGTGCTGCTGCTGGGGCAACCGGGCGCGGGCAAATCCACCATGTTGCGCCGACTCACCGCGCGGGAGGCCGAACGCGGCTGGTCGACGCCGGTTTTTGTCGATCTTCGGGCATTGCTCGCCCCCACCAGCTGTGGGCGCCCACTGCGTCTGGACGGCAGCATCGACCCGCTCGACACTTTGGTTGAGCTGGCGACGGCTGCTACTCCGCTTAAGGACCGTGACCTGTTGGCCGGCGCCGTTCGCCGTGCCGCCGAGGAGGGTTCGCTGCTGGTCTGCCTGGACTCATTGGATGAGACCCGCGATCACCGCCCCATGGTTGTGTCGTGGCTGCGCCGCCTGCTTGAACGCCTCGATGCCGGCTGTGATCTTGTCCTAGCCACCCGCGCCAGCGCCTACGCGCAAGCAGCCACGCTGGGCTGGCAACAGCGGTGGGTTGCTCCTCCTGAGCAGATCGAGCCCGTGGTCGTGGAAGTGCTGGAGGCCTTCGCCCGTTGGTATAGACGAGACAGAGACTGGGTACAGACGCGGTTACGGTGGGTCCTCGACAGAGCAGCGCAGGTCCCTAGGCTGGCTGAAACGCCGCTGCTGTTGACCGCGTTGGCGATCGACGCCGCCGAGCGCGACTCCTTGGATGAGGTCACCGGACCGGCGCATCTCCTGGAGCGGACCACTGGATGGGTGGCATCTAACTGGGAGAGCCGCAGTGACCGTATTGGTGCTGAGCTGCCTCCGGGCTTGCCTGCCCTCCAGGTCGCCGATGCCCTGCGCACCGCCCTTGGCCTGCTTGCCTGGACAGTGGTCAGTCACGCTGAGTCTCCCAGAGCTGAAGCGATCCAAGCTGAACTAACCGCCGGGTACATGACCGAGCACGGTCTCGCGCCTGGGGTCGCCCGAGTTCTCGCCAAGGCGGCGGTGCATTTCTGGGATGAGGCGGGCATCGTCGTACTGGATCGCTACGGGTGCCTGTCCAGCTTGGCGCGGCCCGTCGTCGAGGTGGCCGCGGCCCGGTATGTTGCCGGGTTATCTTCGACTGACCGGACAATCGCCATCACTCACCTCGCCGCTGAGTCGACGACGTTCGAGGTATTGAGCCTGCTTGCCTCGCTTGACGGATCCGCCGCCGATGAAGTTGTCGACGTGGCTGTCGACCGTACGGATCGAGACTTGCTCATCGCCGTGGCGTCGGGCCTCCAGAGCAGCGCAGAAGTCTCACCAGCCGCTGTCGGGCGCCTGGTCGATGCGCTCGGCGCCCTCCCGGCCTCCGGAGAGGCTGATCAGGCGACGATCGTCCGATACCTGGTCGACCTACCCGCACCGCCAACCGAGCGGAACCGGATCCTGGCCGTCATCAAGGCCAAACTGCCTGCCACGACGGCTTTCGTGTGGCAGGCCCTTCTCCAACAGCGATGGGGTGACCCGACGGCGGAGGCGACGTGCCGGGCCGCGACATTGGCCGGCTTACCGCCGACGCCACCGCCACCGCCACATCTCACCCGAACTCAAGCGATGCTGTTTCCGAACGAGACGGCCGGCGCGTTCGGCGAGGTCATACTGGCGACGACCGGCTGGCTCCGCGCCGGAGAAGAGGACATGGCCG
Organism: Streptosporangium lutulentum; assembly: GCF_030811455.1. Classification (NCBI taxonomy): domain Bacteria; kingdom Bacillati; phylum Actinomycetota; class Actinomycetes; order Streptosporangiales; family Streptosporangiaceae; genus Streptosporangium; species Streptosporangium lutulentum. Next base: position 39,810 of record NZ_JAUSQU010000002.1, read on the forward strand.
AACACATCCGGCAGGTCGCCTACCATTTCTGCCCGTCGAAGTCTTGGAAGGCGGTACGGCATGAACTGGGTCAACGTGGGTTCCGCAACGACCCACCGACAGAACAGCGCGAACACCCAGAGAAAACGGTAGGCCTGAGCAGAAAGATATTTGAAACCACCTTTGGATGGCTGCTGGAACACCTGGCCCAGCAAGACCAGCCGCACCATCTTCGGGTAGTGGAACGGCGTCGGCTCGAACACCTCAGCCGCCTCATCGAGGGCCTGGCCATCAGTCGACTTGAGACCGGCGTGTTTGAAGTCGCCGTCCAACAGCACCAAGACGATGTCATCGCTGTGGTGGAGGTTTTCCTCAGTCAGGGAGGTTTCGATCGAAGCATGATCGCGGCCGAAGCGGCGTCGTTCCTCGCCGAGTTTCGCGACGACAGATACGCCTGGCTGTACCTGGCCTACGATCCACCTAAATGCAGGTTCAGCTGGAACGACGACATCTCCGAAGTGATCGCACCGACAGCCCGGCTATTCGGCAAAAGCTACTGGCTGGCCTACCTCGCCTTCACCGTCCTAGTCCAGGTATTGGATTCGGATCAGCCCGCAGCCGCCGCTGCGGCCGCCGCCCAGGCCGAAGCGAGGATCCCCGCACGCCAACAACGGTTTGCTGCCCTCACCGCGCTCTACATGAACCCCACTCGATACATCCCCCGTTGGCGGCATACTGCCGACCCCATACTCGTGGCCACAGTGATGGAACGCGCCAGCGCTGACGCCGACCGCCTCGCCCTCCTAGTCGAAGGACTCGGTCATCCCAACGCGCTCGTACGCGACAAAGCAGCTGACCAGATAACCACCACTGATGCTGCCAACCCGGCCGTCGCAGAAGCGCTTCACCACGCGCTGGACCTACCCGACCAGGGCACCTGTCGCTACTGCGGCGAGTCATTCATCAACCGAAGTTCGAATTGCGGCAACTGTGGTCTGTCGCTCCCCAACCCTCGTTCGAAGATCGACGGACTGCTGTCTCCGCGGCTTGAGGAAGCGTGATCGACAAAGGAGAAAGGAAACCGAAACAGAACCCCAGGAGGAAACCCGCCGGAGTGAGTGGGCAACAGCATGAACGGGGCTTAGATCTTGGGACTGCGAGAGAGCAGCCAGGGAACAACACTGTAGATGCATGGTGAACGCGGCAATCGCCGCGACTGCGGCCTCCAGGTCAGCGGTGGCTGGCCAGATCGGCACCACGTTATCGACGCTGCCGTGGACGGTTGCGGTCAGCTCCAGCCACCTCTTCTTATCCGGGGAGTTTTTCCGGGGTTAGCTCCGGGCCCAGAGCAGCGTTATCCGGGAGGTCGTAGCGGAACTCCCCGGATAATGACAGTTATCCGGGGAGCCCTGCGAACCGGCGCGAAGACCCCCGGAGCGCGGCGCGAACCAGGAGCTCCACGGGAACGCGGGAGAGCGGGCAACCGGCCCGCGACTCGGTCGTCTCACAGGCGCCCTGTCACTCCACGCTCGGGCGCACTTCTTACTCAACCGCCGGCTCGTCCCCGCCGCCCTGGTCGCCGCCGCACTGATCGCACCGACCACCACTGGCCCCGCCATCGCCTCCGCTGTCACCACCGCGGCGTCGGCGTCCGCGAAGAGCTCGACGGCCGCGTGCAGCTATCGCCGCGTCGGCCTGGTGTGGCGGTGCATCACCCCGGGCGCGTACTGCCCGAAGGCGGCCCGCACCAAGTACGGGTATGCGAAGGTCACCAACCGCAGGTACAAGTGCTCGGTGTACAACAACGGCCAATGGCGCTGGAAGCGCCTCTAACCCCCGCCACGGTAATTCAGCCTCGCCCGCCCAACGACCAGGTGAGGCCGGATTACCGCGTCCACGCGCGCCAATGAAAAGGCTTACTTCCCGGTCGTCGGACCGCCTCGGAGTCGCTGGTGCAGGGCTCCAAGTATTAACGGCGCCCCAAGATGGCTGCAAGACGGGCACGGGTCGAGGATTTGTGCGCTTCGCGCTGATGCGATCGGTCAGCCAGCACCCCTGATCCAACTCCGTTAGATGGGAGCTTGTTCTTGATCTCTCCGAGTTTATTTCTGACCTCTTCCAGCACCCTGACCCCATCATTGATGTTCTTGAGGCCGAGCAGCTCCCACTCCTGATAGAGCGCGAGGTCGATAGGGTATTTCATGGGTTCGACGCGTCCTTCTGTCCACTCGGCCTCCACGGTGACCTCATAGAACATGTCAAGTGTAGAGTTCAGCCGCTCGAAGGTGATATCGAAGAGCAACTCAATGCGCCGACCAGGCGGCATGAAGGGGATGCCCTTAGTGAAGATGTACGTCTCGGCGAGCTTGAATCTGCCGAACGATGATTCCCTCTGCTCCATGAGGCGCTCTACTGGGGGATCAAAAGTGATCTTCACATTGCGGGCGACAGTCGGACCGATGTTCTCAATAACCAGGACGAAGGCCTGCGTATTGTGGATCGACGGCTGGATGTCGACGACCACATAGGGCTCAAGCTGCTCACGACGGACCTTCTCGGCGTGCTCAAGCTGTTCTCGTGCTGTGTGGGCTTGGTCCTGAGTGCCGTCAGCTGACCTTTGTGTATCAGCCGAAGTCTCTTGAGACATCAGGGCCTGGACGCGGGTGGCACGCCAGGCGAGCCCAGCCACTACCAGGGCGGCCACCGAAATCAAACCGGAGGTCAAGGTGCCGAACGCTGAGACGACGTCGGTCCACATGGGCTCGCCAGGAATTTGGGACACCTATTATCCTTATTCGATCGGCCCGAGGAACTCTTCTGGAGGGAATGCACGTTTAGCAGATCGGGAAATCTTTCCCTCAATCAAGCTAACTTTATCTGCAATTCTTTCGAGCGCCTTAACTCCATCGTGTATATTCTTTACCGTGAGACTTCCGACATACCCAGTATAAATTCCAAGATCGATCTTGTAGATAAGAGGCTCGACTGCACCGTACGGTCCCTCCGCGTTAACTGTAACAATGTAGCCGGTAGGCAGGTCGGAATTCAGGCGCTTATAGCCGAAGTCGAGAAAGAGATTTATGCGGCGCCCAGGCGGCATAAATGGGATTCCTTCGGTGAATATAAAGGATTCTGCGATTCGCTCCAAACCGCCTTCCTCGCGCTCCTCGAAGCGCTCAAGAGGGGGGTCGAATGCTATTTTCACGTTACGCGCAACAGTTGGTCCGACATTCTCGATAATCAAATCGAATGCCTTGTTTATAGAGGAATTTGGTTGAATATCGACAACGACGTATGGCTCTTGCTGTTCGCGGCGAACTTTCTCGGAGAGTTCGAGTTGGCGTAGGGCGATGTTGACCTGCTCCTTGGCAGCCTCAGCCTGCGTGCCAGCGAATCGTGCCGAGTCTGCTGCCATGTCGGCTTGCTGACTAGCCTTCCATGCTGCCCAGATAGCAACCAGGAGCGCGAGGAGCGCGAAGAGCGCAGTTACGATGTCAGTCCACTCGGGACTGCTCTCGACTGTCGGCATGGACCCTCCCCTACCATCGACGACTGGTTGATCGTTGATCGTAAGGGGTAAAAGTAATTAACGTTATGGAACGTTCTAAAATGATGCTAATTCGTACATCTGATCTTATGGATACTGGCGGCTGCAAGAGTCGCGACGACGTCTGATGGGGAAGTGGCTTGCGCGGCGAGCCGGGTGGCGGCCTCACACCTACCATTAACGGCGGCTAGCCGTCTCTCCCATCGTGCTGGCACTGCAGGCCGGCCTGATCTGGTAACGCGACGACAACGCTCGCCGAGTGCTCCTCGCCGATCGGCAGCAGGTCGCATCGGACGACGGACGTGCTCACAGCAAACCGCTCGGGGCAACGCGCAGGGCGTCGGGGAACACAGCGGTCAGCGCGGCGCTTGGCCGCGGCGGCACACACAGGGAGTGTTCGTTGGCATCACACCTTCTTATCCACGGACTTCCGTCCCGGGTTCTCAACGCTCCGGGACGTCGTTATCCACTGATCTGGTGGCCGCTCTCAGTGGATAATGAAGGTTATCCACTGAGTGCGATGAAGGTCTGCCGCACCACCGTCGCCGATAACCAAGGCGAGCAGTGAACGACCGCGCGCACGCGAGTTCGCCTGCCGTCGCCCGTGCCCGGTTCGGCGACCCGCCCCGCACCTGACGCGGCCGGCCGAAGGGCCACCCGAGCGCCCGGTCACGATTGACCATCGCTGACGGCCATCACGCCATGAAGGCCGCACGGATCGATCAGCCTGGCGGGTATGAGGTTGTGGCCAGGTTTCCTCCGGTTCGTGCTCGCGGTACTGGTCGCGGGGCTGGTCTGGGTGCTGGGTCCGGGCGCGGCGTGGGTGCTGGAGCACTTCGACGGGGTACGCGGCCTGGCCAGCAAGGACCTGGCCGCGGCGCTGGACGCGATCCGCGGGCGAGCGCTGGCGATCGCCACCGGGTTAATCGCGCTGGTGGCGGTGTACTACACCGCACGCAACGCCGCCACCGCGTGCCGCATCTTCGAGTTGAGCGAGCAGGGCCAGGTCACCGATCGCTACACCAAGGCGATCGAACAGCTCGGCTCGGACAAGCTCAACATCCGCCTGGGCGGCATCTACGCGCTGGAGCGCATCGCCCGCGACTCAGGATGATTGTCGTGGTCTCCACCCCGTGATCAGAAGAGCGGATCCATCTCCGGTGAGGCCTTGGGTACCAACCGGATCACCTTGTCTGCGCTCAGCTGACCACGAACAGGATCGCGCTCTACAAGGCCGCGTCCCAGGAGATCCCTGACGACGGTTGTTGCCTGAGGAGGGCGATACACGGTCTCCAGGAGCGCGAACTCCCTGAGCTGTGCGAGTGTGCGTTCCCCCTTGGTCAGTTCCTCAAGGATGGCTCGCCGTAGTGGGCCCGTGTCCGGATTGAAGCTGAACTCCAGGGACAGCTGGTCTGGATCGCGAGGATCGCGATAGTTCACTCCGCGGATCGGATCCACCTTCCACATGGCCTCCTTCATCTTCTCCAGGCCCAGAGCGTTCGTTGTGCCATAGACGAGATGGAGGTCATGGCCGCCCTCGCCGAGCATCTCGAAGGACAGGACGTAGCGAAAGCCCGCCGCTTTGAGCGACTCACGGTAGGTACTGACGAGGAAACTCTTTTTCTTGTCGGAGGGAAGGTCCCAGACTTTGCGCCAGGAAGGCCCGCCGAAGGCTTGATCACCGGCGGCTTGATGTGTTTCGGCCTTGCCGAATTGCATGAGGAAGCGCGTACCGAATGTGACGAGGACCTCGCTGGAGGGAACCCCAGCGATAGCTCGCGCGACATCGAGGGGAATATCAGGTCCACCCCAGCTGTCCAGGAAGGCGAAAATTGGTGTATTCATCGCTTTGACAGCGTCTAGGGCGGAGAGCAAGGTGTCAGCGCACCTGTCGTTGCGGAACTCGATCCTCATGCCCTCGGGAACGTTCCCGTACTGGGTCGTGGCGTCGTTGACCTCCTTCTTCAGCCGCTCCAGCCGGTCCGCTCTCTCTTCGATCAGAACGACGTTCGTTCTCTTACCGGTGTCGAGAAGGCGCCGCTGACGAAGGAAGACTTGGAGCGCGACTATAGGCGACCCGGGTTCGCCGGTCTTGTAGATACCGGGGCCGGCAAAGCCTTCCACGTATGTCACACATTCACGTGCGCGGGGTCCCTGGAGAAGGATAGGGAACCACGCCTCCAGGTATCGGCGCAAAAGCTCGTGTTTGGCTCGTGTGTGGGGTGCGCAGGACCAAAGGAGCGGCTGGGGGGTGGGCATACGTCACTTCCTACCCATCTTCGCAAAGTGGCCCACCCGGTCCTTCTGGCCAAAATCGGTCAGGCGATCACGACATGAGGCTTCGTCAAGTCAGACGGTTGTGTCCGAGCTGGGAGTTCGTCCCACGTGCGTCCATCGAGCAGCCGGCCACCCGCTTTGGGTGTACGTCCTCCCCATTGCTTGAAGAAGAATGGTATTTGGCTTCCCTGGCATAGATCACGAATTTCGCATACCCAGTCAGAAGAGATGGGACGGTGTGCTGGCCCGCTTTCGCCACCGGCAATGACCCAATCCAGGCCCGCCAGTTTTAAATCAGACAATGGCCCTAGTAGAGGCTCACAGGACAAGAATTTGACCTGCGCTGGCACTTTTCGTAGATCGTCAACTCGATAGAGGGCATCGTGGTTCTCGACCGAAACTCCCATCCACAAATTGGCTGGCCATTCGAGTAAGTGCGCGACTTTGCGGAGCCGCGAGGAACGCTTGGTGAGAACCTGATAGGTGTGCTGGGGGGTCTCCGAAATAACCTTGAAGACCTCACGCACGAAGTCGAGCGGGACTCGAGCGTGAAAAAGGTCACTCATGGAGTTGACGAAGACCACCTGAGGAGTACGCCAGGAGTATGGCTGGCGCAGTGCCGAAGGGTGCACCGTGAGCCCGAAGCCAGGGCCTGAAGTGCGAGTATCTCCGTCGTTTTGGTACTTCTCGGCGCCCATCGCCTTGAGCCGCTTGGCCAGCGTGAGCGCATAGCAGTTGTCGCAACCGGCAGAAACCTGGTCACAGCCTGTCGTAGGATTCCACGTGACCTCTGTCCATTCGATTGCCGTTCGCCTGGCCATGATGACGCCTTTCTTGGTCTCAGCATGTCGAGGAGTGTGCTTCGCGTCATAGTAGTGATAAATTTCTAGCGCTATTAATTTATCACTACTAGTGGCGATGCGGTGGCTTTAGGGCGAAGAAAACGAGCTGATAGAAGGTATGCCTCGCCGGCGACATGTCTGGGGCTGAAATTGAAAGAGCTTCGCGTTCAGAAGGGTTACACACAGCAGCAATTGGCTACCAATGCCGAGATCGCACTATCAACTCTCAGAAAAATCGAAACGGCGACGGTGGTGGAGTCGGGATACATGGCCGCGGCGATCACCGCCCACACCATGCCGGTCTGACCCCGGGGGGCCCGCCCGCTGACGGCAACACGGCAGGCAGTCGTTGCGGTGGTGTGCGGCTCGCGCTGCCTGAAGTGTTCGCGGCGGCCGGACTGCGGCGGGCCTCGACGAAGCCGCGTTTCGTTTCGTCTGCGGCCACGGGCATCGCCGCTCTTCATCGGGGTATCGCGGGGATCCAACGGCGCTATCGCGACCAGGGGGACTGAGGTGGAGCATCGCGGGCCGGGGTTGCGGGTGCGGGTGACCCATCACGGGCACTGCAGCGTGCTGAAGGTCGGCGGGCACCTGGACTTCATCACCGCACCCACGCTCACCGGCCACGTGGAGGCGGTCTGGGAAATGAGCCCAGGCCCCCGCCTGGTGCTGGAGTTGTCGCAGCTGACCTTCTACGACTCCACCGCCCTGGCGGTGCTGGCCCACACCCGCCAGCGCATCCACGCCACCGCCACCGGCCGGCTCCTGTTCGTAGGCGTCCCCCACAGCCTGCGACACCTGCTGCACCGCACCGGCCTGCTACCCCGCTTCGAGCTGCGCGACAGCGTCGAACACGCCGTCGCCCCGCTGCTCTCGATGGCGTGAAGGCTCAACCCTTTACGTCCCCGGTACCGAAAATCTGTAGTGGCTGAAGTAGACATCCGTGGCGGGTGGGGGTAGAGTTTCTGACATCGCAAGGAACGGATCCACGAGGGCAGAGCAGGACGTAGGCATCACGACGAACTGCCCGGACGAGCGTGGATAGCTGGATGACAAAGACGACGCAGTGAAAGTGAAGAGGGGCAGAAGGTCGGACGTGCCAGGACCGAGCGGTTGAAGGGTCCCGGCCGTGGACGCGCTGCCACAGCAACAGCAACGAACGAGAGACAACGTCGGACGCGCCAGGGCCAGCAGTTGCTGAAGGGCCCCGGCCGTGGACAAGCAGCTGCGGCAAGAAGTGAACGGGCAGAAGGTCGGACGTGCCAGGACCGAGCGGTTGAAGGGTTCTGGCCGTGGACGCGCTGCCACAGCAACAGCAGCCAAGCAGTGAACGAGTAACGAGTACCACCGTCGGACGCGTCAGGACCAGCAAGAGTTGAAGGGTCCCGGCCGTGGACGGCGCAGCTGCGGTACGCAAGTGATGCATGAGGTCGAGGAAGTAGCGCCAGCACAGAGTGAAAGGAGTGTTGAACGCCATCAGGATCGCCCGTTGTCGGCTGATGTTCGCCGCACGGGTACCGCAGTCCCACAGATCGGAAGGTGGTCTACGGTCACGCATACGCGATCCCCGCATCCCCGCCCCATCGGGCGGCCAATGCGGAACAGACAGATCGGCCCTGAGGGCCGGTAGATGGTGTTGAACCTCGTGGGCCCCGGCGCATCATGGCGCCGGGGCCCTGTTGGCATTTCGGAAAAGATTGTCAGGAAGGTTGTATGGACCAAGCACCGATAGCGTCGGCCGTGCGCGCGCAGCCCAGGCTCCGCGCCGGCGCCGATACGGCTGAACCGGCCCCACGGGCCGACACCGCGGGCAGAGCCGACAGGGCCGGTAGGGCCGATGGGTTCCCCGCCACGCCGGGCGACCTCTCCGGTCACCGGTTCGACGATGAGGACTACCCCGCCTACAGCATGGGCCGGGCCGCCGAGATGCTCGGCGTCACCCAGGCGTTCCTGCGCAACCTCGGCGCCGCCAAACTGATCGCCCCGCAGCGCTCCGAGGGCGGCCACCGCCGTTACTCGCGCTACCAGCTGCGCCTGGCCGCCCGCGCCCGCGAACTTCTGGACCAGGGCACCGCCCTGGAGGCCGCCTGCCGCATCATCATCTTGGAAGACCAGCTCGCCGAGGCCCTGCGCATCAACACCGAACTCCAGCAGAGCCGCGACCGCCACCAGTCCGACAACGCGAGCCGCCGCTCGGCCTGAGGGCCGGCGCCCTCATCTCGCGATCGTCCTCACCGCCGCCGACAGCACTCCGACAGCACTCCGACCTCGCCCCGACCTCGCCCCGACCTCGTTCCGGCCTGGCCACCGCACCAGTCCAAGGGCGCCCTGCCTCGCAGCGGCAGGGCGGCCCACCCCTGGCGCGGACGCCACGTCTCACGTTCTGAAAGTGACGCCGGTGAGGTGTGACACCACGCTGGTGGAGCCGGTACGTCTGCCGCGATGCTCGTCTACGGCGAAGGGGGGCCGGCCTTGATCTTACGGATCAGGTCCTTCGCGGTGGCCTGGACCTGCTGCAGCCGCTCTGCGGTCTTGCGTATCCGCTCAGCCAGCTCCCGCCCCCTCAAGCGGATACCCTCCACCCGTTCTCCCGACTCCGGAAGCCGGCCGGTCAGCGGCCGCACCGCCGCCTGCCCGTCGTCGCCGAGACGAGAAGGAACCTGACTGTCCATCGGCTCCCTCCTTCTCCTTCATTGTCGTCGATCGTCGGCCCATTACCCGGTTTCCTCCGCCGTTATCACCGAGATGTCGCTCGACCTGCGAAGGCTAACCTGCGGTTGAGGTAGTCGGATGGAGGGTGGAGACGCCGGTGGGCCGCAAGGTGATGAAATCGGCGTGGGCTTGGGCGATGGCGTCGGGGTAGGTCTGGGCTTTGTCGTGTTCGGCGAGGGCGCGGTAGATGCTGGCCAGGCTCGGGTTTCGGCCTTTGCGTTTACCCGTTCCGATGATCAGGTCGGGTCCGAGTGAATCCCCGCTCGCCCTGCCCCGCCTCGCCCGGGGCCTGCGTCAGCCGTCAGCGCCGCCGCTGGTCAAGTCCCTTACGGCGGCTGACCTCGACGGTGATGTAGGGACTTGACCAGCGGCAAGCGACGGCTACCCTTGCCCCCTGGCAAGGCGGGGGAGGCCATCTGTGCCCGGCCCGTGCGCCACCCGGGCTCTCTCACGCGCCTGCGCGTAGGGCCCTCGCGAACGTCGCGAAACTCCAGCGGTGATCAGAGGCCATACCCCTGGCGAGAGCCCTTCGGGGTGATGCCGGATGGAGTGGGCGGCCGGTAGGCGGGTCCCAGGTCGGGCGGGCGGTGCCGTGCCGCAACCTGTTCTTGTACCTGCTCGCGCCGAATTTGGGCCATGGCGGGCGCGGCCGGATGACGGCGAGCGCGGTCCTCGCCGCGCCGGCGGGCATCGTCGAGCTGGTGGCGGTAGTCGGCCTCGGCACTCAGGGCGGCGAGGGTCTGCCGGGCTCGGTGGTGTCGATCGGCCAGGCTGTCGCCGGCACCTGTGACGGTCAGCCGGGCGGCCTGCACGCGCTGGCGGTCGGCGAACCCCGGCATGACCGTCTCCAGCCGGGCGGCGCTCTCCTTCTCCAGCGCGGCGGCGAAGGACAGCGAGCCGTTCAGGATGCGGTGCCGCTTGTGCAGGTCGACCGTGGTCGTGGCGGTGGGAGAGCCGTTCAGCGCCCTCTGCTGTGCGGCCTGCTCGGCCCGGTCGGCGAGGTCGGCGCGGCGCGAAAGATCGGTCAGCTTCTCCTTCGCCTGCGACAGTCGTTCGGTCAGCCGGGAGCGTTCACCGCTGGGCAACCAGCCGCGCAGCCGCCCGCTGTACTTGGTGCGCAGCGTCGCCTCCAGCGTGACGGCCTTCTGCTCGGCTGCCCGCAGTGCGGCCTGCGCTGTCTGGTGGCGGTGTCCGGCGCGCTCGAGGTCGGGCAGCGCTGCCGCGAGATGGTCGCGTTCGCCGACCAGTTCGGCGCGTACCTGCTCGCGCACGGCGTCGACCTGCTCGGCGCGGGCCCGCTCGCGCCGCTGCTCGGTCTGGACCAGCTCGGCCAAGCCCGACAGCTTCGCGGCCGCGTCGAGGAGGCGGGTCTGCAGGTCCTCCTGGGGGAGCAGGCCGTGCGGGCGCTGCGGATGGGTGACCTCCTGCAGCATCGCTCGGGCGACGACGGTGTCGGCGATCGCCTGGATCTCGGCCTGCTCGGCGGCTTCCCGCTCGCGGGCGCGCACCGCGGCGATCGGCTCGGGCTCGGCGGTGATGAGCCGATCAGCGCGGTCGCCTTGCAGGGTTGCGGTGTAGGCGTCCAGGGCGCGCTGCAGCTCCTCGGCGTGGTTGCGGGGCTCGCCGTGGCGGGCGCGGTCGGCGTCGGATTCCAGCATGGTGCGCGGCAGATACAGGTGGGCGCTGAGCCGGTCGCGGGTCATCGCCGCATACAGGGTGTGCGGATCCAGGCCCATCCCGTAGACCAGCGCGTGCTCGCTGCTCAGGCCTTGGGCGGCGGCCACCGTCATCGCGGTGCCGTGACTCAGGCCGCCGGCACTGATGTAGGCCGGGCTCACCCGCTCCTCGATGAGGACTGGACCGTCGGCGCCGGGCCGTCGCCACTGCACCACCACCGAGCGGTCGGGGTTGATCGCGAGCACGGTGCCCCGGTAGCCGTTGAGCACGTCCGCGCGTTTTCCTCTGCTCTTGCGCGAGCGGTAGTCGTTCTTTCTCAGCCGGACGTGGTCTCCGACCGCCAAAGCCAGGGTGCGGCCGCCGGGCAGCCGGTAGAGCTCATCGGGGCCGGTCAGTTCCCCGTTTTGGCGGCGGATCGCGCGGGCGGCCGTGTTGATTCGTTCGGTGTCGGCGTTGGATCCGGCGAGCACCAGGACGGCGGCGAGCTCGTCGTGCACCTCGTCGTAGCTGGTGCGAACGCGGCTCCAGTCGGCCAGCAGTGCGGCCTGGGTGTCGGTGGCGTCGCGTCCGGCGTGCACGCGTCCGCCTTGGCTGAAGGTGTGCAGCGCCTCGCCGCGGTTGCCTTCGCGCCACAGCTGCAGGGCGCGGCGCTCGATCGGGTCGCGCTGACGCCGGTTCTCATCGAGGATCAGGCCATCGACCTGGCGGTGGATCGCGGCGAAGGTGCCGCCGACGCCGACCGCGCGCAGCTGCAGCGGGTCGCCGATCGCGACGACTTTCGTGCCGGTGCGCTGGGCCTCGCTCAGTAAGACGGCCAGGTCGCGGTCGTCGACCATCGCGGCCTCATCGATGACCAGGACGTCGACGCCGTCCAGGCCGGGGCGTTCGGGGTCGGCGATGTGCATCAACCAGGCGGAGATCGTGCGCGCGCCGATGCCGGACTCGGCGCTCAGGTTCGCGGCCGCCACCGCTGCGGTCGCGGCGCCGGCGACCACCAGGCCGCGGCTTTCCCACGCCGAGCGGGCGGCCGCCATGATGGTCGTCTTGCCCGCCCCAGCCACGCCGATCAGCGCGTCCACCCCATGCCCGGCGCACAAAAAACGCTGCAGAACCTGGCGCTGGGAGGGGGAGAAGGTGACGTCGTAGCCGACTTCGAAGGTGCCGATCGCCAGTTCGGCCACGTTCGCGTCGAGGACGGCGACGCCCTTGTCGTAGCGTTCACCGGTGATGCGAAGGGCCTGCTGTTCGGCGTCGATGATGTCGCGGGAGGTGTAGCGGGCGGAGTTGACCAGATGCGAGGCTCCGGCATCCGGCAGCCGTACGGCGGGGCCGAACGCCAGGACCTCATCGGTCAGCGTCTCGGCGTCGACCAGGTCGGCCACCCCGTCGGGGCAGGCGTCGATGACGGCGGCCAGCACATCGGCGCGGCTGACCATCTTGGTGTGGGAGGTCAACCCGGCACCTTCCCGCCAGATCCACCCCGCGATCTCTTCGGCGCTGGGGCGCTGCGGCAGGCCTTCGCCGGGGTGCAGGCACGCGGCCAGCTCGGCGGCGGCGTCGATGCCGTCGGCCGCGCATTGGGCGTGCCAGTTCGCCACGAGCGCGGCCCCGTCCGCCATTGAGCTCTGTTTGGATTGGCGGCTGGTGGCGCTGGCGACCCGCCGGGCATGCTGGTGGGTGGCGTCGTAGTCCATGCCATGGTCGGCCAGCATCGCCTTCACCTGGCCGTCGCGCTTGGAAAACCGGGTGCGCATCGCCTCGCCGATACCGACAATCTCCCACGCCCCGGTGACCGGATCGCGCTCCCATCTCACCCCAAGCTCCTGGGTCAGCCGGCGCCGGACGCGGGCCTTGACCAAGGCGTCGGCGGCGTGCGCGTGCCGGTACAGGTCGCGCCCGCCGGCGGCCACGGCCGACCACTTGCCGTCGGTTCCGTGCACCATGTTGGCGATCTGCACGTGCGCGTGCAGATGCGGATCAGGGGCTTGGCCGTCGACCGGGCGGGCGGTGCGGTGCCACATCACCCAGCCCAGCAGGCCGCTGCTGTCGGTGCGTTTGGCGAGCCGGCCGCCGCCCTGGCGGCCGCGCTGGCCGTAGGCGACCCAGCCCTCCACCGCCGCGACGGTCTCGATGACCGACTCGGCGAACACCTGCTCCACCGCCGCCGCCACCGCTGGGGCCGACAGCCCGTGCAGCGCGCTGACGGACTTGGTCATGTCCGCGGTGAGGTCATATCCGCGGTTGCCGACCCGCACCCGAGCCTTTCGCCAGCGCCGCGCCTCGGCCAGCTGCTCGCCCTCATATACGTTGCTCAGGTCGATGGCGGCCGCGCGGGCGAGCTTGCGCGCGTCCTCATACGACACGAGGTATGCCTCGCCCTTGCGCTGCACGCCCCGGGCCAGCTGCGCGGCGCGCGCGGCCATCTTGGTGTTGCCGCCCAGCAGCGCGGTGGTGTTCGTCATCTCGCGCATCGCCGCGGTCTGCTCCAGGGCCTGCAGCAGCGGTGCGCCGCCGAGCATGGCGCGCGGGTCGACGGCCTTCTTCGCCTCCACCAACACCACGCCGGACTCGGGGTGGCGGCCGTCCATGAGGGCTCGCGCGGCCTCGTAGTGCTCGGCGGTCAACGCGCTGCCCGGAGTGATGCCGACATCGCGCAGGCCTTCGCCGATCCACATCAGGCCGCGCTCATCGGCCAGCCGGTAGGCCATCTGCGCGTCGCCCTGGTGCTCGCCGAGGTGTTCGTGCCGGCACCCGGCGCCCTCGGTGAGGCGGTAGTCGACCTGCGTCTGGGAGGGGCCTAGCTTGGTCACCCATGCCACGCCGACCACCTCCTTGCGTCCGCCCAGCTCAGTGCCGGTCTTTCGGCCGAAGGCCGCCCGTATCGGGAGATACCTTCGTCCAAGATCCTTTTCTGTGATCTTTGATTGTGTGAAGATGAGTCTGACAAATGGTTTTTATGGTGTCTATGGGATTGACCTGGACAATCTGTTTTGCTCTTCACATGGTGCTGGATGGCTCTGTTTTGGCGTTGTCATTTTTCTTGTCAGGCGGGGTGTGCCGGCTGCCGGCTCCCGCTTTCCTGGCGTCGCCGGCGACGGGGTGCGCGCGGTGCGAGCCGCGGCCGCCCCCGCCGCCGGTCGGGGTCGGCGGACCGCGCGCGGGTTCTGCCGGGCTGGGGTGTCTCTGGCAGGGTGGTGCGCCGTGAGCACCGACGAACAACAGCAGCTGCAGCCGCCTCCGGCCTCGCGGCGCCGCGGCGGCCTGGCCGCCACCCGGGGCGGGCACCAAGAAAGCGAGCGGTCGTTTTTCTGCCGGGTGTGCCAGCGCGCCGAGCGCGGTGTGTGGGTGCCGGCCGGCTGGTATCTACTGGAGCGCGCCCCGGGCGGCAAGGGCCGCCATATCCGGCTCGGGTTGTACTGCAGCGTCGCCTGCCTGGTGCGGGCGGGGGAGATGCTGGGGGAGGGCGCGGCCGAACACGCCGCCCGCCTGGATCTGCCTACCGAGGCCGACCGGCGTCGGGAGCGGGAGCGGGTGATCGAGGTCGCCCAGACGTTGCTGTCGGGAGGCTTGAGCATCCGCCAGGCCGCCGAAAGCTTGCACGTGGCGACCTTCACCCTGAAGGCGTGGTTGAAAGAGGCCGGAATCCAGATCGGCCCGGCGAGCATCTCCCACGCCGCGACGCCGACGCCGGCCTCCGGCGCGCCCGTGCCCGCGCTGGCGGCGGGGGAGCATCATCCGGTCAGCGTGCTCAATGAGTGGACCCAGCAGGGCCGCATCGACGGCATCGACTGGCACCTGGAGGCCACCGGCCCATCGCACGCGCCGGCCTTCACCGCGACCGCCACCACCCACCCGGCCGGGGCCAAGCGGCCGATCTCCGCGCAAGGCAGCGGGGCGAGCAAGACCGCCGCCCGGGCCGCGGCCGCCGCCGCGCTACTGGCCCAGCTCACCTCTTCCTGACCCCTCCCCGAGAAGCTCCGGCGCGTAGGGGCGTTGACAGGTCCGGGCCGCGTGACCATGGTGCAATGGTGGGGCCGCGAAACCGGTGGGGATTGCTGCAAGATTTCGGCTTTCGGCAGCTGTTCATTGCCACCACGATCAGCCAGCTGGGCAGTCAGGTCAGCCTGCTGGCGCTGCCGTTGGTAGCGGTCTTGGCATTGGAGGCGTCCAACTTCCAGGTTGGCGCATTGACCGCCTGCGGCACGATCGCGTTTCTGCTGGTCGGGCTGCCCGCCGGGGCATGGGTGGACCGGATGCGCCGGCGCAACGTACTGATCTTCGGTGATGTCGGGCGCGCCCTGGTGCTGGGCTCGGTGCCGCTGGCCTGGGCCATGGGCGCGCTGAGCATGATCCAGCTATATCTGGTTGCGCTGGTGACCGGGGTGCTGACGGTGTTCTTCGACGTGGCCTATCAGAGTTACCTGCCGCACCTGGTCGGCCGCGAACACCTGGTCGAGGGCAACGCGAAACTCGAGGCCGTGCGAGCCAGCAGCCAGGTCGCCGGACCGACCCTCGCCGGCGTGGTGATCCAGGCGGTGACCGCGCCGCTGGCCGTGACGCTGAACGCGCTGAGCTTCGCCGCCTCGGCCCTGTTCGTTAGGCGGATCCGCACCCGCGAAGAGCTGCCGCCGCGCACGCGCGACACCCATCTCAGAGCCGAGGTGATGGAGGGCCTGCGGTTCGTGTTCGGCAACCGGCTGCTGCGAGCGATCGCGATGTCCATCGCGCTGTACAACCTGCTGTCGGCGGCGCGGGTGGCGATGCTCCTCGTGCTGCTGGCCCGAGAGATGCACCTGTCCGCCGGCACGATCGGGCTCTTTTATTCGATCGCCTCGGTGGGCAGCCTCCTCGGGGCGCTGACGGCCACGAAGATCGCCGCACGGATCGGCCAGGGCCCGGCGATCTGGGTCCCGATCGCGATCGCCGCACCGTTCCAACTGCTGATCCCGATGGCCCAGCCCGGCTGGCTGTTATAGACGGCCGCATGCGCCTACCTGGTGATCTCGTGCTGCGTCGTGGTCAACAACGTCACCCAGGTCAGCTTCCGCCAACGACTGACCCCCGAGCACCTGCTCGGCCGGATGAACGCCACCATGCGCTTCCTCGTCTGGGGCACCACCCCGATCGGCGCCCTCATCGGCGGCGTGCTGGGCCAACTCCTCGGACCACGCCCCACCCTGTGGCTGGCCGCCATCGGCGCGACGATCCCGGTCCTGCCGCTGATCCTTTCCCCGCTACGGCACCTGCGTGAACTACCGACACTGAGCGACCGCGAGCACCTACTCGACTAATCGTTTCGTCGGGGGTCTTAATCGCGTGTACCTGGTGACACGGCCTTACCGACACCCCGATTTCATGCAGCGGGTAGCTTTCGGCCGAGCTCGGTGATCAGCTCGCGATCCAGAAAATCCCCGGCGAGGCGGCCCTGAACGACACACCGGACACGGCTTCGCTGACGTTTCGGGGTCAAAGAGCCGATATCGGACGGCGGTAGGCGAACAACGGGCAGTTGGGAAACTCTCAGAAAAACTGAGCGATCATCAAGGCAGAGATCAAGCCGTCAACGCAGCCTGGAAGACGGCCTGGTGCCGCGCGATGTGCTCGGCGTCGGTGCGGTAGAGGGTGTCATCGCCCGCCGCGATGTGGGCGGCGAATGCTTCGTTGCCCGCGTTGGCCTGGTCGTGCATGTGACCGACCAGGTGGTCCAGCCGGGCCCGCGCGGTGTCGGTCAGCGCGTCCCTGTCGGTGTCGCAAAGACGGTAGGCGTCGGCGAACAGACGCAGCCGACGTGCCTGCTCCTTGACGGCAGGGATACCGTCCTCGCGGTGGGGATCGGCCAGGGGCACGAACCGGTAGGCCGCATAGGCAACGTCCCAGATCCGCGGTCCAGGATGAACGGTGTCGAAATCGATGAACGCGGCCGGTTGCCCATCACGAAAGACGCAGTTGTAGGGGGCGATGTCACCGTGACAGATCACCTCGGCCGGGTATTGCGGGGAGAAGTACCAGGTGACGTCGGCCGGTGCGATGAAACCGGCGGTGGCATCGTGGTAGTCGCGCAGCAGCACGCCGACGGCACGCAGGGCGCTGTCCGATTGCGCGTACTCGGGCAGCGGGTAGTCGGGGACCTGGCCGGCCAGGAAGTCGAGAATCTCTCGGCCTTCGCTGTCGAGTCCGTGACTCGTGGGGGCGCCAGTGAACCCCATCGCCGCGAGGTGGTCCAGCAGCGCGTGAACGGCCGGCGTCCAGCGGCCGGTGGGCCGCCGCACTGTGCTGCCGATCCGGACGACGTGGTTGATGCCTCCACCGGTCAGTTCTTCTTCGTCGCTCTGCGGTGACATCACTATTGCGGATCCTTCAGGTTGCTTGAGGCGGGACTCTAGTTCCGTATCGGCAACGTTTGCCCTGTTGCGGTGTGGCGCGTCGTCCGGGTGCTGTGTCGGGCGGCGCGTGGCCGTCACCCTGGCTGGGTGGCGGAACCGTCATGCCGACGACCGCCGCCTCCGAGCCGTCGTCGCCAAGGTAAACGTGGCCTGATACGGCATCAGTCGGCCTGAAGAACGAAGAACAAAAAGCACAGGAAGGCCCCCGAGGGCTTGCCCGCGAAGATCTCGGGGAACAATTCGCGGGCGCCCGGTGCGGGGGACGGTTCGCTGATGACGGCGATCCGGAAGCCGGCTGCGGTGAAGGCGTCGGTCATCGCGTGCAGTGGCCGGCGCCAGAAGCTCATCAGGGCGCTGTGCCCGCCGAGGGTCCATTCCTCGGAGTACGTGCCGGTCACGAAGTAGCCGGCGCCGGGACCGGCCTGCAGGTAGTCGACGAAAGGGTGATTAACGGACACGACCAGCCGGCCGCCGGGCATCAGCACCCGCCGCAGTTCGGCCAACAGTGCCGTCCAGTCCTCCAGATAGTGCAGGACCAAGGATGCGACGACATCGTCGAACGCGGCATCGGAAAACGGCAGCGGGCTGCCCAGATCAGCGAGGTGCAGGGCCGCGCCGTCGCCGAGCCGCTGCCGGGCCAGCTCCAGCATCTTGGCGCTGGAGTCGAAACCGGTCACGATGGCGCCCCGGTCGCGCAGTGCCGCGGACAGAGGACCAGAGCCGCAGCCGGCGTCGAGGATCCGCCGGCCGGCCACGTCACCGGCCAGATCCAGAATCGCGGGCCGCTCGTAGTAGGCGTTGACGAGGCTGGCCTCGTTTTCGGCCGAGTACGCCTCGGCGAAGCTGTCGTAGTCGTTGGGCACAGCCCGCTCTGCGGACCCGGCAGATCCCTCGGGAACAGGACGGATCCACGACGGCTGCGTGGGGGCTGCGGTGTCTACTTGCCCGGCAGAACTCTTGGGAGCGACAGTCATACGGGCGATCCTGGCATGCTCGGCCTGTCCGGCATCGGGTGTTTCACGATCGCCCCATGGGTGCCAATGAGCACCACACAGGGCAAACGTTCGCTGATCGTGCTAGGGCGACACGATGGATGGAGATACATCGACACCCTGTCTCCGGAGGTAAGGACACAGGTCCGGCTTGCCCGGACGGACTGCCGGTCGCTCAACCTTATCGACGTCATGGTCCAGAGGCCACGCCGGTGTCTGCCGGCGACGCTCGATCCATTTTGCAATCCACAAGATCACCCTCAGCGCGACTTTCCCAAGCGATAGTCCTCAAGCCCCTACCAGGAGGTGGGGCGAGCGACGGCCATACTCGGCGACGAGGAAGGTCGGAGTGGCTCCCAGACTCGCCGACACAAATCTGGTCCCAGGACCGTAGCCCGGCTCTCAAAGTGGCTGATATCTGGCTCTCGTAGTCACCGACATAGCCAAGGACGCCAACACAGGACATCGACCCCAGCACCAGGTCATCATGGAAGCGTGAGACGGGTAGCGATCCTCGGCCGTGGCGCCGCAGGCAAATCGGCCCTCGCCCGCCGCCTGGGCGACGTGGTGAAGCTGCCCGTCATTGAACTGGACACGCTGTTCTGGGAACCCGATCTCACCGCGACGGCTCCCGGCCGATGGGCGGCTCGTCAACAGGAGCTGGTCCAGCAGGACGCCTGGATCCTCGATGGCGACCTCGGACCCTACGACACCGCCCTCGACGTGCGACTCCGGATGGCCGACACCATCATCGTGCTGGACTTTTCCTTCCCACGATGTGCCTGGCGGACGATCCGGCGAGGCCGCGAACGTGCCGACTTCTGGCGCTGGGTCTGGGCCTACCGGCGACGCAGTCTCCCCCGCATGACGCAGGCAATCACCGCGCATGCTCCCCACGCGGACACCCACCTGTTGCGCAACCCCCGCGCGGTCCGGCGATTCCTCGCCCAGCTTTCCAGAGACGACCAGGCCCACAACCGATAGCTGTCCCGAGATCCGGATAGCTGCTCACAACGCTCTCCGAGATCCACGCACTCCAAGTCACCGCTTCATCGAGAGTGGGTCAGAGCCCATTAAGTCCGCGCGCAACACGAGGGATCTTGCAACGTGTGGCTGAGTTGTCTGTGATGCCGGGCGGAGGAATGACGCCCGGCATCATGGCCTGATGGATCATCGGATGACCGCAGCGCATTTTGACGACCGGGCCACTCGATACGCGGGCGCCGACTGGCACCTCCGATACGCCGAACGCCTGGTGGAGCTGGCAGAACTGTCGGACGGCCACCGGGTGTCGGCGTACGACTTCAAGTGCAGAGATAAGTACAGGTAAACGTGCAGAGACGGTTCGGCGTGTTGGCGAATCTCGCAAGGCGGTGAGCGGGGAACCTGCCCTCAGGTGATGATCAACCTGGGGGTGGGCTGGTGGTCTTGGAAGCAGAGCGTTGGCTCGAACTGCGCCGGTTCCGTGCATTGCGCGAGTCGGGCGCGACCCTCTCAGAGATCGCCCGAGAGACCGGGCTGAACTGGCGCACGGTGAAGAAGTACCTGGAGGAGGACGGCCCTGCTGCACCTCCAGTAGCGGCCCCGCGCCCCGGCCGGCGTAACCAGGTGATCCCTCCGTTCGCGCCGATCATCGATGCGTGGCTGCGGGCGGAGATCCTGTTGAAGGGCACGGTCATCCACGAACGCCTCGTGGAGGAGTACGGCTTCACCGGCAACTACCAGCGGGTCAAGCTCTACCTGCAGGAAGCGCGCCCGCGGATCGCCGCGGAGCTGGGCTATACCCCCAGCGAGCTGGCCCGGCTGCACCGCCGCTTCGAGGTCGTGCCCGGCGCCCAGGCGCAGGTGGACTGGGGCGATGAGGGCGGCATCCTCGCGCACATGGGCATCGCCAAGGTCTATTCCTTCCACATGGTGCTGTCCTATTCACGTGATCCGTTCTGCTGCTTCACCACCAGCGTGGATCTGGCTACCTTCTGGGCCTGTCACCGGCGAGCGTTCGCCCACTTCGGCGGCGTGCCGGGCTCGATCGTCTACGACCGCACCAAGACCGTCATCCGTCGGCACGTCGCGCCTGGCCAGGCCGTGCCCCTGCATCCCGAAGCGGTGGCCTTCGCCGGGCACTACGACTTCACCATCGATGTGCTGGCCGCCTATCGGCCCACTGGCAAGGGCCGCGTCGAGCGCCAGGTGCGGATCATCCGTGACCACGTCCTGGCCGGGCGTGCCTTCTCCTGCCTGCACGACCTGGACCAGGCGTTCCTGGAGTGGGTGCCGCTGCGGCGGCGCCGCACCCATGGCACGCACGGCGAAGTGATCGGCGTGCGCGCATCCCGCGACCACGCGGCCCTGCGCCCGCTGCCGGTCCGGCCCCATCACGTGGTCAATCGGCACCTGCGTCACGTCGGCAAGGACTGCCTGGTCGCTTTTGAGGCCAATCTCTACTCCGTGCCCGCCACCAAGGTCTTCCACCGCCAACTCGTTGAGATCCGCGCCTCGGCCGCGACCATCAGCCTGCACGCCACCATCCCGGACGAGCACGGCGTGACATTGCTGGCCGTGCACCCACGCGCCGTTGGCCGCGGCGCCCAGGTGGTCGATCCCGACCACTGGAAAGCCCTGCCCGACGGGCACACCCGCGCCACGACCACCAGCCACGAAGACCAGCCCGACCCACGCCGACAGCAACCCGACAAGCCGTCCACCGCCCTGCGCTTCCTGCTCGCCCGCGCTGATGCCGCCCAGATCACCGTCGGCCGACGACCGCTGTCGGTCTATGACCAGATCACCGGCACCGGCCCGTTCACCACACCCACCACCACCTGAAGGACACCACCACCGTGAGCGAGCTGGTCACCACCCGCATCCGCGCCACCGCCACCAAGCTCGGCCTGCCGCACCTGGCCGACGCCCTCTCCGCCCATCTCTCACGCGCCGACGCCGCGCAGATGGGCTACCTGGACTTCCTGGACCTGCTCCTGGAAGAGGAACTCGCAGTCCGCGAGGAACGGCGGCTACGCCATGCTCTGCGCATCTCGAAAATGCCACACCACAAAACCTTGGACGCCTACGACTTCTCCTATCAGCCTGAGCTTGACCCCCGCCGGGTCCGGGACCTGGCCACGCTCGCGTTCGTCGAGGCCAAGGCCAACGCGGCGCTGCTGGGCCCGCCCGGGGTGGGCAAGACGCATATCGCCGTCGCCCTGGCGGTCGCCGCCTGCCGGGCCGGGTTCACCATCTACTTCACCACGCTGGACGACATGGTGCGCCAACTCAAGGCCGCCGACGCGATCGGCCGTCTGGCCAGCAAGCTGCGCACCTACCTGCGCCCGCACGTCCTGGTCCTGGACGAGGTGGGCTACCTACCCCTGGGCCGCGACGAAGCCAATCTCGTCTTCCAGATGATCTCCAAGCGGTATGAGAAGGGCTCGATCATTTTGACCTCCAACAAGGCCTTCAGCGAATGGGGCCAGGTCTTCGGCGACGAGGTCCTGGCCACCGCCATCCTCGACCGGCTCCTGCACCACTGCGAAGTCCTCGCGATCAACGGCCCCAGCTACCGCCTCAAGAACCGACTGGCCGTCGTCGACACCCACATCACCGCCACCGGCTGAGCTTGGCGTTCGCCTGCCTCTGCTCCGCCCGACTCGGTGATCGGCAAAACCGATTGCCTGGACGCGGGCCGGGGATGCAGAATCTTCGCTGTGATCTCTCAATGTCGCGACCGCCACCATCCGGACATCGCCACACACATTGAGGATCACTGCCTTGAGCCATGTCATACGTGAGTACAGCCCTGCGGACGAGACCTCCTGGCTGCGCTGTCGAGCACTCTCCTTCCTGGGCACCGCCTACTTCGACGCCGTCTTCAACAGCAAGCCCAAGATCGAAGCTCCAGGCTTCGAACTGGTCGTGACCGAAGAACGCGGGGCCGTCACAGGGATCATGGACGTCACCGTCGACGGTGAGCTGGCGACCATCGACACCATCGCAGTCCACCCCGACCACCAGCACCAGGGCATCGGCCGCGCTCTACTCTCCGAAGCCCGCGCCCGCGTCGCCGCGCTTGGCGTGCCAACGCTGGACGCCTGGACCAGGGACGATCCGAGCACATTGCGCTGGTATCGGGCCAACGGCTTCACCGAGAGCGAGCACTACCTGCACGTCTACGCGAACCACTACACCGAGGCCGGCGAGCCGGACCGAGCCATCGGCGAACGACGGCCAGGCCTACGACCAGTGATGGCCTTCCTGCACGCCAATCTGCGGGACGAGCAGTTGATGCGTGAGCAGTTCGCTCGCGTGCACATTTGCCGTCGCTTCGTGCTGGAGCCCTGAGCCACACTCCTTACCCAGCCCGTGGTCGGTCCTGCCGACCACGGGGCTTTGGAGTTCGCCGAATATCAGGACGGTCCTGGCGAGCTCTGCACGTTTACCCGTACTCACCTCTGCACACGAAGGTGTACGCCGACACCGGGTGCTGGATGCCGCTACCGGAACGGGTTTCGCCGCCAAGGCTGCCGCGCGTGTGGTCGGGGCGAGGGGGCAGGTGATCGGGGCAGACATCTCGCAGGGCATGTTGGCGCAGGCCGAACGGCTCAGCGCCGATCTGGGCAATGTCACCTACGTGCGGGCCGATGCCAGCCGGCTCGATGACTTCGACGGCGGGTCGTTCGATGCGGTGATCTGCTCGGCGGGAATGTTGTATCTGCCGCTGGAGGAGACGCTGTCGGCGTGGCATCGGGTGCTGAAGCCGGACGGGCTGGTCGGCTTCTCGGCCATGTGGGAAGGCTTTCCCCTCCTGGCGCGGCTCTTTCGCGACTGCGCCACCGAGTTCGGCCTGGACCTGGCCGATCCGATGACGGCCCTCGGCAATGAACGGCGCTGCGAGGATGCGCTGGTCCGCGCCGGTTTCACCTGCACGCGCACGGTCGCCGAGGTTGTCATGCTGCCCGGCTCGGATGCGGGGCAGGTCTGGCGTCTCAACAGCGGCAGCCCGCACTATCCGGAGATCCGGGCACTCGGCCCGGGCGATCTGTCCGCGCTGGAGACGCGCTTCACCTCCGAAGTCCGGCGACTCATGGCCGAAGACGAGGCCACGACGTTGCGGGCGCCGGTCATCTATGCCTTTGGTCGGAAATGTTGAACCTGCGAACCGGCCGACACACGCCGGAGCCCGCTGATCTATCGCCCCATCTCACCGAAATTGAAAGGTCGCTCCGAACAAACCGAGACCACCGGTTCGACCCTGCTTTTCACCCCCAGCTCGCCGTCGCGATCGGTGGAAGCCTTCACCCGGACCGGACAGTCGATGCCGTCGGTCTTCTTCCCTCACTGTTCCCTGGCCTCGCCCCTTGCGGCCTGTCCGGCTGGCGCGCGGCCGACTGTCCAGTCCGTCGACCGAGCGTCAGCGAGGGAGCGGACTTGACCGGCGGCAAGCGTCGGCCGGACAGGCCGTGGGCGAGCTGGCTCTGCGGCGACGGACCCCGGGCCGCGAGGTGTGCAACCCGAGGTCCTTTACTACGTAGATTTACGGGAGGTGCGGAGGAAACCGCGCTCAGTCGGAGGAGAAGGGGAGCATCGGCCCGGCCGACCCGCTGGCGCGGCCGGTGGCGAGAGCGTCGAGCAGCAGGTCAAGGACACGGGTGGGCGGCGGGTAGCCGTCGGCTTGGGCGATGAGATGGTCGCGGAGCCGGTGTTTGCGGGCCGCGGCGGTGCGCGCGGCGCGATAGGTGGAGTCGGCGGCGATCTGCTGTGCCAGCTCGGGGATGCGCTGTTCGACGCTGGCATAGTGGTGCTGTTCGGCGGTCATCGCCCGGTCCATCGCCTGCCGGATCGCATCGTAGGTGAGGAAGGTGGGGAGTTCGTCGAAGGGGCCCTGATCGCACTCGGGGGAGGCGAGATAAATCCGCGCCACCCGCCGACGATTGCTCTCGGTGCCGGCGGCGCGAAACTCCGCCCTCGCCAGCAGTTCCTGGGTCAGCCGCTCGACGATGGCCGCCCTTTCCGCCTCGGGTAGTTGCGGCTCGGGGTCGTCTTCGTCCTCAGCCGGCACGACGGCGGCCACTTCGGTGCGCAGCTGCTCATACCATGGCGCGTCGGCGACCCAGCGGTGCACGACGCCCTGGTACATGAACGCCACCTCCAGGCTGATCGGCCAGCCATTGAACCGGGCCGCGCTCTTGCGCAGCTTGGTGATCTGGGCGCGTAGCGCCGGATCGAGCTCCTCGCCCAGGAGGTCGTCCTCGGCCAGTTCGACGACGTCGGCGATGTCGAACGGTGAGGGTTCGATGTAGGCGAGCTTTTGCCCCGCGGCCACGACCAGGTCGAGTAACTCCTCCAGGTCCATGTCCTCGGGCTCGAGGTAGACCTCGGCGCCTTGTCGTGCGATCGGCACGACTGGCACCATCCGCACTCCCCGATCACCTGCCAGGTCAACGGCTCGCTGAGCGAGCGGCGACAGCTCATCCTCGGCGGTCTTCAGCTTCACATGCCCCTCCTGTCCTGCGGATCTGTCACATCGGAGGGAAGGTAGCGAACGCCACTGACAATTCGCGGTCATCTGTTTACTGAGTGCCACAGTTCGTTTGAGCAGAGTTCCTTGAAGCCGGCGACACGGACCCGATAGGTACACGCGTACGCAGGTACGCGCGTACCTGCGCGCGTACCTACGCGGAGGGTAGGGCCCGGCCAGGTTCCGTCGTCCACCGCGGCGGAGGCCTCGGCGCGACGTATCCCGGCCAGGGCGACAGCCTGGCCAGTGGTCGGCGGCGACGGCCTGGTGGCCGCGGGCGGTGCCGCTGATCGTGGTGGCCAGAGCTGCCGACGCGGGGGCCAGCTTCGTTGACGGCGCTCTCCCACTCGGTGACCGGTCGCCAGCGACGCCCGGGTCGGTCTCGGCGAGACAGCGCCCGGCGTCGACCAGCTCCGGCACCCAGGGCGGCCAGGCGCTCGATGTCGGCCGATAGGCGCGAGCGCTGCCATGCGCTCTGGGCCTGCGCGGTCTCAGCTCGGCGCCGGTCTCGGTGGGCGGCCTGCCGGCAGGGCGTCCCGCAGTAGCGGGCCGGTCGGCCGGTGCGGGCCGGGGCGATCGACGCTGAGCACGCCAGGCAGGCCGGGCCCAGGACGGTCTCGCTCATCGCGCATTCCCAGGGTTACGCCGGGCGAAGACCCGCGCCGCAGTGAGCGACGAAACCGGGGTCGAGGAACAGCGGGGCTGCGGCCGCCGCCGCGCTACTGGCCCAGCTCACCTCTTCCTGACCCCTTCTCAGGCATCGTCGTCGAGCTCGCGACGCAGCTGCTCGCGTTCGTCGTCGGTGATGCCGGTCAGCCACTCCCAGCGGGTCACCCGGCGCAGTTTGCCGCGGGCCAGGTCGTGGGCCAGCACGATCCGCGAGGCCCGCCCCATATCC
This sequence comes from Streptosporangium lutulentum, assembly GCF_030811455.1. Taxonomy (NCBI): domain Bacteria; kingdom Bacillati; phylum Actinomycetota; class Actinomycetes; order Streptosporangiales; family Streptosporangiaceae; genus Streptosporangium; species Streptosporangium lutulentum. Next base: position 65,631 of record NZ_JAUSQU010000002.1, read on the forward strand.
TCCTCGCGCACCACATACGCCTCGCGCGTCTCCCATGGGACGTCGGCCCAGGAGGCTTCCTGCGCGATCGCCACTGCGGCCCGGTAGGCCGGGGAGCCGTGCTCGCGGGGGCGTTCGTTCATCGGCTCCCAGCACGAGGCGCAGCGCACGAACGCGACCTGCTCTGAGGCGGTGACGTCGGTGTCGGCGACCACCGCCTGCACCCCGGCCGCTGGGTCGGCGGTGTTGACCAGGGCGATGACGACCGGGCCGGTGAAGACCACGTGCATGAACGAGGAGCGGCACAGCGGGCACACCGCGACGCGCGAGCCGATCGGGAGTCGCTCGCCCAGCGCCGTCTCCTGAGCGCGGCGCTCGCGTTCGGCGTCTCGGGCGGCCAGGTGGACCTGCCAGACCACCACCGCCTGGATCGGCAACAAGGCCGCGGCGTTGCGGTAGGGGCCGCGCCGCCGCAGCACCACCGGCTGCCCGGTGCCGGCGCGCTCGACCAGGTCGGCCAGCCGCGCTCGCGCCTCCCGGATTCCGATCTCCTCAACCTCACCCGCCGCGCTCGCCGCGCCCCTCTTGTCCGCCTCGTCCACGCCACGCATTGTGGCCGCACACCAGGCGCCCGCGCGAGAGAACACGATCCCTCCTCCGCGACCCGACCGCCGGGGCTCGGTCGACGGCAGTGGGATTTGTGTACACAACCCTCCGACCGATCAAGATCTTTAACGTTAAAGCCGGGTGCTTTACGTCGTAGATCAAGAATAGGAGGTCGCCGAACTGTCACCGTGAGGGGCCGTTTCTGGCGCCGCCCGTCGGCTCCACCTGGGCCAGCACCCCTGGCCATCCCATCAAACCCTGCCTTCACAGTTTTGTTTCACTGAAACTCGTAAGTATTTTATTGATTTAAAAAGTTAAAACTATTTGATCTCTGGTCCGTGGTCGCTGGGATTCGAGCTCTCAAAGAGCCCCTGAGGGCCTTGCAAGGGTTGGGGCGGGGAAGAGGTGAGGCTCGGGCTGTTCGTTCGGGTCGCTGGAGGTTGCGCCGCGGTGATCGGTGTGGCCGCGTCGCTCGTCACGCCGCGGTGGATGCGGCGGCCGCGGCCGCCGCATCGCGTTGGGCGCGCAGGTGGGCTCGGGCGGCCTGGTGGTCGCCGCGGCCGGTGTGGTCGCGGGGGTAGGGGAGCCGGTTGATCTGGTCGGGGGCGCCGACGAGGATGAGGTGGCCTTGGCCGGGGACGGCTCGTCGGCGGCTGCGTTGTTTGACGGGGGTGTGCATCCATTCCAGTTCGGCCAGCCACCAGGCGTAGGCGTCGCGTTCGATGGAGTAGGTGCGGTGGCGTCGCTCGCGCACGCCGGCGGCGCCGATGCGTTCGGCGACGCTGGTCAGCGTGGTGGAGGTGCGTCGCCACCTGCGCCGGGCCGGCCGGGTGAGTAGGCGGTGGCCGGTGAGGGTTCGCAGGTGGCGGGCGATAGTCTGCGGGCTGTATCCGGTGGCCTCCACCAGGTCCTCTACTTTGTAAAGCCCCTCGGTTTGAGGGGTTCCCGCGCTCAGCGCCGCCATCGTGGTCGCCACATGACGTCCCAACCCCGGTTGATCATGGCGGGGGTGGGTGAACAGGTCATGAGAGACGATCTCCAACCGTGCACGAAGCTCCGCCCGTAGCCGCTCACGCTCCGCCAGCACCGACGAAACCGGAGGTCGGAGGTCTGCCCGGGGGGGAGGGAAAGCTTGTGTCCCACCCCCCCCGAGAGACTCTTCATCTTCTTCGGTCACACCCGTCACAGGCCGCTGCGCGCCCTCGATCGGGCCGGAGATCGCCGCGGGGGCCTGGGGGAGGACCCGGTAGCGGCTGGCGCGCTGGCCCGTCCCCTTCTCTGTCATCTGCAGCCAGCCGTCCAGGGCCAGCCGTCCCAGGGCGCGACCGGCGGTGCCGGTGCCTATCCCGGTGGCCAGCGCCAGGCGTCGACAGTCGAGTTCGATCTCCGCACTGACCGCGTCCAGTGTCAGCACCAGCAGGTACTCCAGGGCTTTACGGTCGCTGGGACCGGCCTGGCTACACCAGCGGCCCTTATCGGCGGCCATCGCCCGCAGCACACCCGTAACCAGCTCCACCGCCTCGGCCACCCGCCGCTGCCACTGCTCAGCCTCACTCCCCTCCCCCGCCTCACCCACGCCCAGGGAGTCCGGCGCGGACAGGGTGGCGGCGTGAGCGACGGCCTTAGCCCACTGACGGGCCAGCAGCCTCTCGCGCTCCGTGTCACTGAGCAGGCGCCCGCCGGCGCCGCCCTGGCGGCGCAGATGCACCAACCCCGGCGCCTGCAGGTGGCCGGTCAGCAGCGCGGTGACTTGAGCGGCCGACCAGCGGGCCCGCGCCAGCCGCAGCAGGATCGTCCACAACAGGGCATGGCCCTGGCCGGGCTCAGGCGTCTGGGCCAGCAGCGCGGTGACGTCACAAGGGCGGTAAGGGCCGGCCAGGCGCGGGCCGTCGGTGCCGGACTCCACCGCCCGCACCGCCGCCGCCGATCTCCGACCACCAACCTGACCGCTACCCTGACAGCCCTCTTGACTTACTTGACTGGCCGGGTCGGCGTTCAGCAGCACGGCCAGGCGCTGCAGCCGCTCCACCTCATTGGCCCGCGACAACACCGCGGCGGTCGCGGCCGCGGTGATCGGGCGCCAGTTGGCCAGCGGGACCGACATCCCGCCGTGCCGGTGCGGGGCCCCGGGCGGGCGCACGCACCCCGTCTTGGGGTTGGTCAGCGGGGAGATGTCCAACGTGGGCAGACGACGGGCCGCGGCCCGCGCGATTGCATCGACCAGTCCGGCACCGACCGGCCGCACCGGCACCCACACGTGCAGGCCGCCCGCCGGGCCTGAGGCGCACACCAGGTAGCTCAGCTCGGCCTGTTCCAGTAGATCGACCAGCTCAGCGACATCGCGCTGCACATCACCCTTGGCCGCGTCCAGGTCGAAGACCGCGAAGAGGAACTCCTGGAAGCGGTTGGTCAGATACCACGCGAACGGGCCCGCCGGCGCGATCGCGCTCAGCTTGGCGGTGGCCTTGTAGGAATGCGCCCACTGCCCGCTGTCAGTGCGCACGTCAAGGCGCGCCCGGCCGCGAGGGGCCAAAGCACGCAACGCCGCATGAAAATCAGCGCCCAGCTCAGCAGGTCGCGCAGCGGGAACAAGCGCGGTCAGCAACACGCCCGGTGTGTCAGATTGCGGGCATGCTTCACTGACCGATGGGACTCCTGGTATCGTCATCACCGGTTCGTCAATTTGATTGACACGCAACAGGTGTTTCGCTCGTCCCGGCCGCCAAGCAAAGACTTGAGCTGATACCTACTGCGCGTCCACAACGTCGTCGTCGTGATCTGGCGCCCCGCTTTGCGGGGCGTTTTTATTTGCCTTAAGAGGCTCCTGAAGTTGATCGGGCGGTCAACGGCACAGCATTCCAGGTTTGGAGTGCGCGCGCCTGCATCCACGCCGTAATCGTCACAACCGTCACCGACGATCGTGGGGCCCAGCGCACGTTTTGACTCCCCCCTGACTGCGGTGATCATATTTGTGGTATTAGAGCATGCCATGCTCTCTCGGACTTTGCCAGATTTACCGGTTATCACCTGCTGCACCACGTAAATGGGGGTAGCAGGCGCGTCGATCATGCCACCATATTTGACAAACTGACTTGACAAAGGAGAGTCGAAAATCAAGTGATCATGAGGGTTGGTCATCACAGGGTGACGAGGTGGAAGCTCGCCGCGTTCGGGTCGCGCCAGGAAGATCAACATCGCATCCTTGCTGGTAGAGGCGACGGCGGGTCGCCGGCGATCGGGCCCGCACCGGCCGTGGGGAGACGGTGCGGGCTCGGCCGCCGACGGCAACGAACCCATGACACGGGCCGCCTCGCCCACCGGCGTGGGCGAGGTTGACACCAAGCGGTGCGGAAAGTCAGGCATCGGCGACATCGGTGGTGGTAAGGCGGGCAAGCACGTCCTCGACCCTCAGCGCCGCCCCGGACGAGCTCGGGCGGCCGGACTCGTTGCACAGCGCTTCGGCATAGGCCGGAATACCGCGCAGGTGCACGGTGGCCAGCAGGTCGGTCGCGAACCGGGTGGCGTGGGCGGCGTCGCCGGTGCGCTGAAAGGCCAGCGCGGCCCGGTAGGCGCTGCATGTCAGCTCGCGCCGCTCACTCGGCCGGAAGCCGTCGATGACCTCCATCGCGGCCTGGACCTCCGAGTCGTCGTGGGCGACGGCCCCCTGCGGGTGAACATCGAGCATCTGCGACTCCTTCGCTGCCGGTGTCGGGTGGGAGGGGTGGCTGACGGTCATGCGCTGAGCCCCCAGCCGTGGCAAGGCAGACAGGCGCCGTAGCGGGTCGGGATGCAATACGGCTGCTCGACGCCGCAGTCAGGACAGACCTTCCGGGCGCGCATCGCCTTACCCAGTGCCTGCAACTGCGCCGGGGACGGGGTGCGACGCGGTTTGGCGGCCGCGACGTCGTAGAGGTAGGCGACCCGGACCCCGCCCGCCGCCCGGCGTGAGCGCCACATCACCTGCGCGCACGGCGGCTGACCGCCGGGCCGCAGCCCGGCCGCGCGCAACTGCCGGCGGGTGGCCAGCCCCTCGGGCGCGAGGCGCCAGGGGTAGGTGGGAAGCCCGCCGAACTGGCGGCCGGTGGGATCGAGGAAGACCCGGCGGCGGCTCACCGCACCTGCCCAGGGGCCACGGCGAGCTCCTGCAGTTCGCGATCGAGGGATGTGGTTTCCACCGCGACGGTCCAGGCGCAGGGCGGGCACACGCTCGCCCACCGCGGCAGGGCGGCCCGGTCGAAGGCGCTGGGCTCGCGATGGAGTCCGGCGCGTGCTCCGCACAGGGTGCCGCTCTCGCGCCGGACTCCGGCGCCGATGGCGCGGGCGGCGTAGGCGTGCGGGATCGCGTGCACCTCGCCGGCGATGCCGATCCCGGCGACGAACGGCGCCTCGGGAAGTTCTTCCAGATCGGGGCGGATGGGCGTTGGCTCAGGCATTGGAGGCCTCGGGGTTGTGGGCGCGCAGGTAGGCGCGAATGTCGGGGGTCTGCCGGTCGGCGGCCTCCTGGTCGGCGGCGACGATCAGGACTTCGCTCTGTCCGCCGCGGCCCCAGGTGGCCGTGCCGTATCCGGCGGCGGTGAGCGCGTCGGCGTAGTGGTTCAGGTGCTGGGTGATGGCGGTGCGTACCGCCGAGCCGGGCATCGCCCGCCAGGATTCATCCGGCTCGCACACGACGTGCGCGGCGCTGGTCAGGGGAGGGCAGAGCAAGTACCCGAAATCGGCGTCGCCGACGCTGCGGTATCCGGCGGCCTGCAGGATGCGCGGCACCTGCGCGTGCGGCTCTTCAGTCACGACAGGCCCCCAGGGTGATGGTGGGGGAAGGCGTCGTGGAGGCGGCCGTCGAGCTGTCGGCCGGCGGCGCGTTTGCTGGCGCAGCGGCGCATCGTGGCGAGGCCTTCGCCGAAATTCTCCGGCCTCGGCTGGTCCAGGATCTGCCCAGTGGGCAGCACCTGGACCAGGCGGCCCCGGCCGTCCAGGTCCGGGGACCATTGGCCCCACTGTTTGAAGAAGAACGGCACTTTGGCGGCGTCGCATTGGTCGCGCAGGGTGCGAAACCAGTCCGGGTGCGGGGTGCGGGCGCGGGGTCCGGACTCGCCGCCGGCGATGACCCAGTGCAGGCCGCCGTCGATGCCGACGCGCCCTGCCAGCGAGGTGAACAGCTCCGCGCCCCAGCCCTCGAAGGACTCCATCCATTCCAGGCCCAGCCACCGGGCCAGGTCGACCGGGCCCAGCAGCGGCTCCACCGACAAAAACCGGACCGTCGCATCGGCGGCCAGCAGCGCGGGGATCCGCAGGTTCGCCCAGTGCTGGTCTTCGACGCTGACGCCCAGCCACAGGTTCGGCAACGGCCAACTCGCCGCATACAGCGCTTGGGCGGTTGCCGCATCACCGGCGGCGTCGGCGGCGTCGATGAGCCGCAGTGCGCCTTGGCTGTTGAACAGGGTGCGCAGGCGGCCATGGCGCTTGGTGAGCAGCTGATAGGAGTGTTGTGGGGTGGCGGCGATGACGGCCAGGACCCGGGCGATGTAGGCGTCCGGGATGTCCTCGTGCAGCACGTCACCCATGGAGTTGACGAAGACCCGGCGCGGGGTGCGCCAGCGCCGCGGCGCGTCCAGCACGTCGGGCATCAGTCGGACGGTGTCGAAGGATCCGGAGCCGTTCCAGTGGGTGCTGATCGCTTCGGCGTAGCAGTGGTCGCAGCCCTTACTGACCTTGGTGCAGCCGCGCACCGGGTTCCAGGAGGCGTCGGTCCATTCGATGGTGGTGGTGTTCACCTCGACCCGTTCCTTTCAGCCCTTGGCCAGCGGCAGCACGATGGCCAGCACGACCAGGGCCGCGATCAGCAGGTCGACCGCGACGCGGAGGGTGGCGTACTTGGCCACCGCGATCTGTGACAGCAGCTGCACCTCGGCGGCGACCTCGGCCAGCCGATCGGCCTCGGCCAGGTTGAGCTGGGCCAGCAACGCCAGGCCGTTGTCGGCGCGAGCGTGGGCGATGAAGCCGGTGCCGCCGGTACGCGGGATGCGCGGGCGAACCGCGACCAGCAGCACCACCACGGCGGTCGCCAGCAGCGCGGCCGCGCCCCACAGGCCGACCATCGCGGCCGCCGGCCGGTTCGCTGAGCCGGTGATGCCGAGCGCGGCCACCACGGCGAACGCGCCGCCGGCCCAGCTGAGCAGCAGGGCGGCCTTGGCATCGATGCGGGCGAGCTCGGCGCGCACCGTGAGGGACTCGTGGGTGAGGATCTCCAGCGCCCCGACGGTGCGAAGGGGGACGGGGCCGCGGCGCGAGGAGCGGGTAGGCCAGCGGCGTGGGCGGGCGGTGCTGGGAATGGTCGGTTGGGTCATGAGGGTGGTGCCTTTCTGATCTGCATGGATGAGCGAGGTGAGCGGGCGCGCCCGGCGTGGGCGTTCTTGGCGGAGTGACCACGCCGGTGCGCGCCTGTGCGATCAGGTCTGGATGACGGGCCGTTCGACGTCGCGATGAGTGAGCTGCACGCCGATGCCGCAGGCGCGGAGCCCGGTAGCGATCTCCGTAGCAAGTGCCACGGATCTGTGGCGGCCGCCGACACAACCGGCCGCGATCGTGACCATCCGCTCTGGGCCGGCGGCCTCGGCCAGCACATCGCGGGCGAAGGCGATGGCGTGGCCGATGGTGGCGCGGGCACCGGGGGTGGCCAGCACGTGTCGGCGGACCACCTCCTGCAGACCGGTCAGCTCCCGCATGCCGGGGGCATGGTGGGGGTTGCGGAGGTAGCGGCGGGCATCGATGGTCAGATCCGCCTCGGGCGCCGGGTCGTGGCCGTAGCCGAAGGAGGTGATGGCGACCTGGATGCGGCAGGCCGACGGCGCCGACAGCTCAGCGGGGGCGGTCATCGGTTTTCTCCGTGGTGGCGGGCGGCGGTGACCAGGGTGTGGCGGGCCGCGCGGGCGGTCGCGTCCGGGCCGGTGGCGCGCTGAGCGGCCTCGCTTCCGGCGTCGATGGTGGCGGTACCGCGGCACCCGCAGTCGCAGATGATCAGCTCGCGCTTCATGAGGCCGCACCGGAGGTCACGGCGCCGGTGGCGGTGGTCAGGGTGTGGCGGATCGCCCGGGCGATCGCATCGGAGCCGGTGGCGCTCTGGGCGGCCTGGCTGCCGATCTCGATGGTGCGGGTGGCGCCGCAGCAGTTACAGACGATCAGCTCGCGGTTGCCGGGGCGGCTCAGACGCACCTGGGACGAGCGTGGGGGCGGGTCCTGGACATGGGGAAGGTGGCCGGGCTGGAACACGATGTGGACGCGCACAATCAGCTCCTGGTCAGGCGGTTGGCGATCTGGTCGATCTGCGCCAGGTCGGCGGGGGTGGCATCGGCGAGGCCGGCGACGGTGAGCCAGCGGACCCAGACCGGCTCGATGCCGGGGCGGGCCGTGAAGTCGGCGTCGGAGAGGTGGCCGTGGGCGTAGGCGATGGTCCGCTCGACCAACTCCTGCAGCTCGGTGGCCGACAGCCAGCGCACGTTGCGGGTCTCGCGGTCGCTCGGCGCGAGCTGACCGCTGACCTGCGCCCGGTACAGGTACCAGTGGTGGCCGACACCGGCCGGGCCGATCTGGCGGCGGCAGCGGTTGTCGCGCCAGGCGGTGAGCAGCAGCGTGAGCGCCTCGACGCGTAACCCGAGCTCCTCGGCCACCTCGGCGTGAGCGGCGTCGACGAAGCTGCCGTGCTCGTCGACGTGTCCGGCGGCGCCCGCGGTGCCGGGTTGGAAGGTGTTGCGGTCGAACATCAGGTATTCGCCGTCGGCGTTCTCGATGAGGACGCCGACGCTGCGGTTGTCGCACCGGGCGCTCACTGGCCACCCCCGGCGACATCCGAGCCCGCCGACGCCGGAGCAGGGGCGGAGGTCAGGTCCTGCAGGCTGCGGGCGATAGCGGTCAGGGCGTAGCCGATACCGATCAGGGCGCGGGTCTGGTTGGGCCCGGAGTTGGCGGTGCAGCGGCTCAGCGCGCCGTCCAGGGTCTGTTCGGCCTGGGCCACGAGGGACCGGGTAGGTGTCGGCGGGATGGTCTGGGTCATGATGGTGGTGCCTTTCTGATCTGCATGGATGAGTGGGGTGAGCGGGCGCGCCCGGCGTGGATGGTCTTGGCGGATTGCCACGGTGGTGCGCGCCCGTCCCGAATCAGCAGCTCTTGGCCTTCTCCTGGAGGTCGGTGTTCTCCACCGGCTCAGGCGCCTGCATCTCGGCGCCGTCCTCGCCCTGGCCTGCGGAGCCGTCGGTGTAGGAGCCGTCGGTGACCGGCTCCGGCGGGGCCTCGCTCTCCTGGTAGCTGCCGTCTTTGTAGGAGCCGTCTTCGACGGGCTCCGGGGCGGCCGCCGGCGAACTCGCGGTCGCGGCGCACGCCGCCTCAGCGATCGTGCAGGCGGTGGTCAGCGTGATCGTGGTGGCCACGGTCAGCAGGCCGGCCAGGCGGCGAAAGAGGATGGTCATAGCAGGTGATCCCTTTCTGGGGTGGTGGGTTGTCGGGCGAGGTCAGATGCGGGGTCGTGCCAGGCGGATGTAGACCAGGGCGGCGGTGCCGACCACGACGGCCAGGGCGATGAGGATCGCGGCCGGGGCCGCGGCGAGGGAGGCGAAGAACAGGATGACGGCGGACAGGCCGAAGACAGCACGGGCGATCGCCACCGCCCGGTAGGGGTTGGGGATGGCGCTCTGGTGGGCTGTCGCCGGGGGCAGGTCGTTGTCGGCGAGGTCGGCGAGGTCCTCCCGTTCGCCGGGGGCGTCGAGCTGGTCGGTGAGCTCGATCTCGGCGCGGCGGGCATCGGCCAGCACACCGAAGGTGTCGGCGACGGTGTAGGTGGCCTGCTCGGCATCGCGGCGCAGTAGCCCGGCGGCCCTCTTGTCCGCCAGGCGCTCCAGCAGCCAGCTACGGGATTGGCCGGTGACGTCCAGGACGTCGACCAGCTGGGCCGGGGTGAACAGCTCGCCGTGCGCGAAGTGGCCCAGGGCGTGGTCGAACACCGCGCGGGCCTGCTCCGGCAGCACCGCGTAGACGTGGCCAGCGTAGGCGGGGCTGAGCACGGCGGGACTGTTCGGGACAGCAGCGAGAGCAATGGTGGTCGGCCGGGCGAGCGGGTCGTGGCTGGCGTCGTAGACGCCCTTGACCGCGCGTACGGCTCCTTCCAGGGCGTGGGGGTCGATGACCTGGTAGGTGCCGGTGGCGGGGTCGTAGGCCAGCAGTCCGGTGATGACCCGCTCGCCGAGCCGGGCCAGTAGCCAGGTCCAGGACTGGCCGGTGATCTGCAGGACGGTGTTCAGCTTGCTGGGGTCGAACGGCTCACCGTCGGCCCACACCACCAGCGCGAAGTCCAGGATCGCCGTGTCCGACAGGAAGGGCTGCGCCTGCCCCGCCGGCGGCGCCACGGTGGTGAGGGTGGGAGTTTCGCGGACGGGCATGAAGATCTCCTTGTCGGTAGTGGTGCTGGTGTCGGCCGGTTCGCCGCGGGTGATGGCATCCAGCAGCTCGTGCAGGTCGCCCGCCGCGCTGATGCGGCCACGGCTGTCGGTGAGGGTGGCGGTGGTGAGGCGGAAGCCGTAGGCGGCCGCGCCACCGCCGTCGCCGTGCTGCGGGGTGGGGTCGTAGTCGAAGACGACGGTGAGGGCGAAGGTGTGCCCTTCGGCGGTGGTGTGGGCGGTGAGCTGCAGCTGGGGGCGGGCGATGTCGCCGGACAGGGCGTCGGTGTCGACCGTCAGGCCCTTGTAGGTGCTGGCGAAGGCGATGATGTCGCCGGCGGTGTAGCGGGCGGTGCTGCCGTCTGTCAGGGGGACTTCTATCTGCGGCACCTGGTGGCGGGCTCGCCCGTCGGTGTACAGGCCGGGGCCCATCAGGTGGCCGTGCGCGGCCGGGTGGCTCAGCAGCCGGACCTCTCCGGGCTGCAGGGCCAGCTCGCGGCGGGCGCAGATGCGGCACAGGTCGGCATCGTCGTCGGTGGTGCGGACCTGTGCCTGGTTCTCGGCGCAGCAGACGCACAAGAACCCGTGCATGTCCCGGGTCCAGCGCGGGATCGGCGCACACGCCATGCTCAGTTCGTCGAAGGACGTCAGCGGCGCCGTGTCCTTGAGGGCGGCGTCCTGGTGCTCACGCAGCCACTCGGCATACACGCCGGCGACCAGGTCGGCGCCGTGCACCGCCTTCAGCATGCGGGCCCGGTCGACCTGCAGCAGGGCGGCCGCGCTCTGGGTGGTGTCGGCGGCCAGGACCACGTTCAGGTAGGCGCGGATCTGCTGCCGGATCGTCGGGGCGGCGCTGGTGGCGGCCGCGGTCGGGGCGTCGAGGGTGGCGGGGGCGGTGGTCATGGCGAGGGGGTCTCCTTCGGATCTGTCAGGTGGGAGCGAGCTCAGGCGGCGAGGGCGCGCAGGTCGGCCAGCAGCCGGGGAAGTTCATCGGGGGTGATGAGGACGTCGCGGGCCTTGGAGCCCTCGGATGGGCCGACCACGCCTCGGGTCTCCAGCAGGTCCATCAGTCGGCCCGCCTTGGCGAAGCCGACGCGTAGCTTGCGCTGCAGCATCGAGGTGGAACCGAACCGGATGATCACGATCAATTCGGCCGCCTGAATGAGCAGGTCCAGGTCATCGCCGATCGCAGCGGCGTCGACGGCCGAGGCACGGGCCGCGATGTCAGCGTCGGCGGCGGTGTCCGTGGTAGCGGTGTTCGTGGTGGCGGGGAGGTGGAAGGTCTCGGTCTGGCTGCACCAGTACGTGACCACCGCGGCGATCTCTTTTTCGGCGACGAAGGCGTTTTGCAGCCGCACGGGCTGGCCTGCGCCCATCGGCGCGAACAGCGCATCACCCTGGCCGACGAGTTTCTCGGCACCGGGAGTGTCCAGGATGACCCGGCTGTCGGCGAGGCTGGAGGTGGCGAACGCCAGCCGGGAGGGCACGTTGGCTTTGATCAGGCCGGTGACCACGTCCACGCTGGGGCGCTGGGTGGCGATGACCAGGTGGATGCCGGCGGCGCGGGCGAGCTGGGTGATGCGCACGATGGAGTCTTCGACATCGCGGGGGGCGACCATCATCAGGTCGGCGAGCTCGTCGACGATGACCAGCAGGTACGGGTACGGCCGCATGATGCGCTCGCTGCCGGCCGGTGCCTGCACTTTCCCGGCGCGCACTGCGGCGTTGAAGTCATCGATGTGGCGGAATCCGTGCGCGGCCAGGTCGTCGTAGCGGTGGTCCATCTCGGCCACCACCCATTCCAGGGCCTCGGCGGCCTTCTTGGGGTTGGTGATGATCGGGGTGATGAGGTGCGGGATGCCCGCGTAGATGCTCAGCTCGACCCGCTTGGGGTCGATCAGCACCAGGCGGACCTGTTCGGGGGTGGCGCGCATCAGGATCGAGGTGATCAGCCCGTTGACGCAGACCGACTTGCCCGCGCCGGTGGCGCCCGCGATGAGCAGGTGCGGCATCTTGGCGAGGTTGGCCAGGATGGTGCGGCCTTCGACGTCCTTGCCCAGGCCGACGATCAGCGGGTGGCCGTCGTTTTGGGCGGCCGCGCTGCGCAGGATGTCGCCAAGCGAGACCAGGTCCTTGTCGGTGTTGGGGATCTCCACGCCGATCGCGGACTTGCCGGGGATCGGGCTCAGGATCCGCACATCGGCCGACTTCACGGTGTAGGCGATGTTCTTGGCCAGGCCGGTGACCTTCTCCACCTTGACCGCCGGACCGAGCTCGATCTCATAGCGGGTGATGGTCGGCCCCCGGGTGAACCCGGTCACGGCCGCGTTGACCCCGAACTCCTCCAGCACGCCGGTCAGAGCGGCCACGATGGCCTGATTGGCCGCGGTGGCCGGGCGCGACACCGAGCCGGGGCGCAGCAGGCCCAGGCTGGGCAGCGTCACCGGCCCGGCCACCCGGGTGGCGCCAGTGGAGCGAGGGGCGGCGGCCGCAGGAGCCTCGACGCTCACCTCGGCGACCGGGGCGACATCGACGATGGGCACGGCTGCGGCCGGGGCCCCCAGCAGAGGGCTGTCGTAGGGGGCGCGATCTTGGACCAGGGCGGGGTCGACCGGCTGCGGTCCGACCGGCGCCACGACGGGGTGGGGAGCCGTCGGGTCATCGCCGTGCTGGGGGTTGACCTCGGCAGTGACCGGGTGCTCGACGGCCGGAGCGGCGGAGCCGGGGACCACGGGGGTCACGGGAACCTGGCCGGGCGGGCTGCGGTGGGTCAGCCGGCCTCGTAGCAGGCTCAGCCGGGAGGGGACCTGGCGGATCGGGGTGCGGCTGGCCAGCAGCACCCCGGCGAGCACCGCGGCGAGAAGCAGCGCGATCGCTCCGGCGACCGGCAGCGGCGTCAGCGGCCCAGCAGAGGCGAACCCGATCAGGCCACCGGCGGTGGCCAGCTGCTGCACCGGCGGAGCTCCATAGACCAGGTGCACGATCCCCGCGATCCCGGCGACGATCGCCACCCAACCGCCCACCAGTCGTCCCAGCGCGCCCGGGCTGCCCGGGCCGCGGAGCAGCTGCCAGGCCAGCACGCCGGCCACGACCGGCACCAGCACGCTGACCGAGCCGAGCAGGCCCATCATCATGGCCCGCACCGTGGCGATGACCGGTCCGCCGGGGATGGCCCATCCGGCCCAGGCCAGCGGCACGACGGCCAGCGCGGCCAGCAGCCCGATTCCGTCGCACCGGTAGAAAGGCTCGGGTACGGCGGGGCCGGCGGCGCGCACCCGGCGACCGATCATCAGCGCCAGCCTCGCGTAGGTGTGGGAGAGATTGGTGGCCACCTGCTCCGCCCACGACGGCTGAGAGGGTGTGGACCGCGCGTGTGACGCGGCCCTGCGGGCCCGACCGACCGGCCGGTCGGCGGACCGGTTGGCCGATCCGCGGGAGGAGTGTGTCCGGGCGGTCGTGCGGTTGCGGGTGGTCTTGGCGGTCATGTTCGGCACCTCTTCTGCGTCGATTTCTGCGTCGATCCGATAGGGGGTGAGGCGGACGTGTCCGCCTGCGGTGGCCGCTTAGCTGACCGCTTCCAGGCGGACATGCCCGCCCGCGATGTCCGCCTCGGCACGGGCGGACACCTGCGCCATGTCCGCCTCGATGTCCGCCTCGATGTCCGCCCGGTCCGGGGCGGTCATGTCCGCCTCGATGTCCGCTTGCATGTCCGCCCGGTCGGGGGCGGTCATGTCCGTGTGGAGGTCCGCCTCGCCGTCGGCCGGGGTGCCGGGCGCGGCGTCGGCTACGGCGGGCGCCGGGCAGGCGTGCGCGGCCATCTCGGCGAGGACCTCATCGCGGAGCCGTCGACCGGAGCGCTCGCTCAAGCTCAGCTCCCGGCCCAGCTCGGCGCCGGTCATCTCCGGGGTGGCCACCAGCAGCAGCCGCGCCCGATCCTTGCTGGTCAGCTCGTCATCGCCCGGCTTCCTCGCGGCGGGTGGGCCCTTGCGCCTAAGCGCGGAGGCGTCGTCGTCGGCCTTGGAAACTTTCGGCCGGCGGGCCAGTTCCGCCTCGACGCGGCGGAGAATCTCCACCTCCATCTCCGCCTTGGCGACCGCCACCCGAAGAGCTGTTTCGGTCTCGACGCGGCGGCTGATGTCGGTCTCTTTGTGCGCCTCCATGTCCGCCGTAACCGCGGCCAGCCGGGCGGACATGTCCGCCTCCAACTCGGTGCGAATGGAGGTCTCCATGTCCGCCTGCGCGACGGTCAGCCGGGCGGACATCTCCGCGGCCATGTCCGCCCGCGCAGCGGTCAGCCGGGCGCTCAGGTCCGCCTCCGCCTCCGCGTGAAGGTCGGCTTGCGCGGCGGTCAGCCGGGCGGTCATCTCCGCGGCCATGTCCGCCCGCGCGGCGGACAGCCGGGCGTTCATCTCCGTCTCGGCCTCGCGCCGGACGGCCGCCTCGATGCCCTTGCGCACAGCGGCCAGGTCCGCTTCCCGGTCGATGTCGGCGGCGGCCGCGGCCGTCTTGGTGATGACGTGCAGGGCCAGCAGGGCTGAGGCGTCCAAGATGATCGGGATGCCCCAGCGGCCGACCGGGCCGCCGTAGGGCTCCATCACCGCTGCCTGCGCGGCCAACGACATGCCCATGCCGATCAGGAACAAGCTGATGATCGCCCGGCGGGGCCAGGGGCCGACCAGCGGGCTGACCAGGCCATGCGACAGCAGAGCGGCGAAAGCGACCGGGACCAGGCCATAGGTCACGGCCAAGACCACCGATCCCACACCGCCGCCGGTGGCGGCCGCCTGAACGGCCTGCGCCGACGCCGCGGCCCCTGCCGAGGCGGGGGGCACTGCCAGGGCGTGCCAAATGTTCAGATACAGCGAGGTCATCGCGCCGAGCAGCAAGATCGCCCACCAGACGCCCAACCCGTGTCCGGAGGGGCGTTCGGCGGCCTGGGACGGGGTGCTCATGGCCGTACCTCCTTCGCAAAAAAGTCACGGTTAGTAGTTGCGGCGGGAAAGGGGCGCAGGTACTCTCGCGCGCACACGTGTGCACGGGCGCGTGTCGCTCTCCGACCCGGTCCCCTCCAGAAGAGACCGCGGTGGAGGAGGAGTGGAGGAGGAGTACGGGCGGTAGTCATGAGGCCCTCAGCACATACACGCCGCGGGAGCCCGCCGGCTTTTCGATGACCTGCTCATCGGTCAGCTGGTTCAGCAGGTTGAAGGTGTGAGAAGGGCTACAGATCCGGGCCTCGCGGATCTCAGGAAGGGTCAACTGGCCGCGCTCGCGAAACAGCTGCACCAGCGCGGCCTTGGCGTCCGGGTCGGACTTGCCATCGGGCACCGACCGCAGCGAGGCCACACCCGCCGCCGGCGCGGCGGTGTCGGCCTGGCCGGCCAGGCGCTCCAGCTCACGGATGCCCTGCTCATAGCCGCGCTGCCACGCCTCCCCCGTTCGATCATCAAGCGGGGAGCCGACCGGCACATGCGCGGCGAAAGCCTGCGAGACCATCCGCTGGGTGCGCGAGGGCAGCTCCGAGGGAGTGCCGGTCAGCATGTAGCCCAGGCCGGTGGTCCGCAGCGTCATCGCCTGGTCGAAGTAGGCCGGCAGCTCATGCGGGGCGACCTCGATGTTGCCCTTGCGCACCATCCGGCTGTCTTCGGCCGAGGCCACCCGAAACAGCAGCGCGTTTCCGGCCAGTAACAACTTGCGCAGCGCGCTGTTGTTGTAGAAGCCCTGCTCCACCGACGGGTCCTGCAACGCCACCGTCAGCTTGATCCACAGCTTGCGGCCCTCCCGGCCGACCTCGCTCAGCAACTCGCTGATGATGGGGTTGCCCAGCACGCTCTTCTTGGACGCCTCATCGATGACCGCGTGCAAGATCGGGTGCCCGAATTCGGGGCCCATCCGCTGCTCGCCGACCTCGTGCAGAATCTCCAGCCGCTCAGCATGCGCGGCCTGCAGGCCGCGCATCCCGGCGTAGATCTCCCCGCCGTCCAGGAAGGATTTCGTCACGCGCGGCACCACCTCGGGGAAGGCCTTGCCGCCGTGCGGGTCGAACAGCATCACCGCGCTGCCCGCGCACAGCGACTCGGCGACGATGACCAGCAACACGTTGGACTTGCCCGACCCGGGAACGCCCACGACCAGGTCGTTCGGGGTGCCCCAGCCCGGCTGATACAGCACGTAGTAGGCGTAGCCGGACCCGTCGGGGTAGACCGAGATCGGCACCAGCCCGGTGGCCGGGTTCAGGCCGGGGCTGCGCCAGAAGTTGTTTTGGATCAGCGGGTTGCGCTCCAGCACGACCAGGCGGCCGCGGGTCTTGTACTGATCGGGGTCCTGATCCAGGTAGATGAGCGAATCCACGTGCGGGCGATCCAGCGTGGCCTTGATCTCCTCCATCGCGCCCCGCATCCGGGCATACGGGTGGCGGGCGGAGCCGCCGTCGATGATCCACGCCATGCCGTTGGGGTCACCGTTGTGGTCGATGATCGGCTCGGGGTCGATCAGGGCGCTGCCGGTCAGGCTGTGTCCTGGCGCGCCGACGTGCTCATTCCAGGCGAGCTGGTGCTCATGCGGGGCCGGCGCCGCCTCGATGGCCCGGAGCGGCTCGCTCGCGGTGATCGCCGCAGGACCGGCCGCGGGAGCGGTGGCGGGTGCCGGCCGGTGCTCGGTGGTGCGTAGCCGGTGGATCCACCACCACGGCGCGGCCAGCACCGACCCGCCCACGATGAGGGCGGTGGGCATCGGAGTGTCCATCCCGGCGCCGGCGGTCACCGCCGCGGTGCTCCAGGCGGTCGCCGCGGCCAGGCACCCGGCCGCCCACCGGCTCCGCCAGGTCGCCTTGGTCAGCCAGGTGCGCGCGCCGCGCAGCGACACCCCGGCGGCCAGCGCGGCACCGGATCCGGCCAGCACATACAGCGGGTGCACCCCGCTCTCATGCAGCAAAGCGCCAGCCCCGTACAGGCCGCCCATGACCGCCGGCGGGTACAGGCCCTTGCGGGAGGCCCACAGCAGGCTCTTGGTCGCCCGGTGCAGCTCGGCGCCGAAGGTGTGGCGGGTTTGCTGCGCGACGGGCGACGCCAGCGGGAGAAGCGGGTTCAGTGGCGAAGAAGGGGCCTCGGTCTCCGCGGGGTTCATCGAGTCGGTGATGGTGGTCATGGGTGTCCCTCCTTCGAGGGTCAGGGCCGGGCACCATGCGGGCGCCCGGCCAGGGGCGAAGTGGGTGGGGTTAGGACTTGCCGTAGTAGCCGGTGGAGTTGGCGGCCGACCGACCGGCGGCCTGTACCGCGCGCTGGATCTCATCGCCGAGGCTGGCCTGCAGGCGCTCGGCGTCCACCGCGGCCTCGTGGGCCTCGTTGACCTCTCGCACCAGCTTCTGCGCGGTCTTGGCCGCGCCGTCGAAGGCGATGACGGTGTTGGCCCAGCGATCGACGACGGCTCCGGAGATACCGGCGGCCGCCAGGGCGTCGACCGCGTTCCAGGCCGCGGCCAGGGACGCGCGGATCATCGCCTCGGCCTCGGCAGCCGGGTCGCTGGTCATCTTGACCGCTTTGACGATCTTCTTGGCCAGGTCAACCGCGTCGTCGTGGGTGTTGCCGCCGAGCTCGGTACTGGTTCGCGGGGCGGTCGTGGACGCGCCGGGAATGGCGACGTACTTGGACATGGTGTTGGTCCCTTCGAGTTCGCCGATGCGCACCGCATCGGCTATCTGCTCCGCCGCCCCGGACGGGTGCGGCGGAAGCTCGATCGATGCCATCGCAGGCCTGACCGGCGTGCCCGGCGCGTCTGTGGCGGGCGCGGTCAGCGACCGCGTAGGCCAGCCCAGCTCGGCTGGGCGGGGCCGTACTACCTCGACGTCGACCTCATAGCCATTGGCGGCCTGCTGATAGCGGCGCCACCACGGCTCCCCGTTGCACCCGGGCTCGGGCTGCTCGCCCTGACGCCGGTCTTCGGAGTCCTCCCGGCGGTCCTCGGAGTCCTCACACTGGTCATCGGACGCTTCGACCTCGGGGATCGCGGGGATCTCCGGGAGCTCGGGGTCGTCCTGACGGCGGTCCTCGGTCTCCTCATCTCGGCGGTCCTCGCGGTCCTGGCGCTGGTCGTCGACCTCGGGGATCTCGCCTTCGGGGGCGTCCTGGCGGCGGTCCTTGCGGTCCTTGCGGTCCTTGCGGTCCTGGTACTTGTCCCAGGCCCATTCCCGGCCCTTGCGCAGGTCGGTGACCGGACTCCAGGCCGCGGCCAGCGCGGCGCGCAGCCACCAGCCCGGGTTGCCCCAGTCGGTGGTGCGCGCGGCGCGGGCAGCGGCATCGGCCCGCTGCGCCCAACCGGCCCTGCCAGCCACGGGCGCGGCGGCCTTGACAGCCTTGGCTGCCGTGGGGGCCGTGGCTCTTTTGAAGGTGCTCTGTGCCTGAGTGCCGTCCTTGGGCCCGGTGAACATGCGCACCGTGCCCCAGGTCAGCCATATCCACAGCAGGAAGGTGATCGGCTCCATGACGGCCGCCTAGTTCCGGCTGCCGGTGGTGAGCATTTCCGACTGTTGGGTGACGTCCTTGACGCCCTTGATCAGGTCATCGGGGTTGACGCCGAGCACGCTGACCGGCATCACGACCAGCAGCAGCGGGACGAAGAACCCGATGATCGCGGTGCCCTTGCCGGCGTGGTTCTTTTTGCCCCAGCAGTCCAGGACGAAGCCCACCGCGCAAAAGAACGCGATGAACCCGACCAGGGCCCCGGGCAGCACGGATGCGATCTTGGTGGCGAAGCCCTGGAACCAGGATCCGACCAGACCGCAGCCGGCGATGAACATGATGATGGCTGCCACCCGCGGTGCCTTGCCACGGCGCATCATGGCAACGCCGACCGCCAGGAACACGGCGGTGAAGGTCAGCCCGGCGAAGATCTGTCCCATCGGAATACTCCTTTCAGTGATCTTTCGGGTGGGGGTCAGGACCCGGACAGCCAGGTCGACAGGTTGGTGTGCACGATGATCAGGGCGATGGTCAGCAGCAGGGCGCGGCCGGGGCGCTGGGCCATCCAGCCCAGCGCGTAGGCGGCCAACGTCAAGGCCAGGCCGACGGTCAGGCCATAGGCGCGGTAGGCCAGCGCGTGCGAGCCGTTGATGATCGGAATGGCCGTGCGCAACCCCCAGCCGCGGCGCCCGTCGGGACGCTCCTCGCGCTGGTGCAGGTAGTAGTCCAGGTAGTCGGCCACGCTGGTGGGCTGCTCGCGCATCCACCGCATCAGCCATCGCTGCTGTCCGTTGCGGTCCTTGCGGGCCGCGCTGTCGCCGCGCGCGGCCTGCCACCACTGCGCCAGCGGGTTCGGCGCGCGCTCCGCCGACGGAGGTGAAGGCGGTAGCTCAGGGCGCGGTGGCGCGGGGTGGCTCTGCGCCGGGGGCGCCGGCTGCGGGTCGACGGAGTGCGCCGGGTAGGGGTTCTGCCCAGCCTGGGAAGCGGGCGGCGCCGTGGTGCCGCGAGCGTCGCGGCGGCCGATCGGCATGCTCGCCGGGGTGGAGGTGTCGGTCATTCGGAGCTCCGGGGGATGCGCTCGCTCTGCACGGTCAGGAAGGTGAGGGTCTCCAGGCCGATGGCCTGGGCTTTGGCGGTGTTACTGGTGTTGATCAGGTCGGCGCGCAGCAGCCCGAACGCGGCCTCGAGCTTCTCGACGAGCGTGCTCGCGGCCTCGATCCGGCGCAGGTGGAAATCGCGCTGGCGAGTGCGCCGATCGGCGCGACGCTGACGGGCGTTGGCCATCACGGTCACCTCCGCTCGGCGGTCAGGCGGCACCGGACGGTGCGGCCGATAGGGGCGTCGATGACGTCGTAGGCATCGGCCAGGGCGGCCACCAGGTCCAGGCCGCGACCGGACTCATCCGGCGTGCGCCGGGCCGGCACCAGCGCCGGGCCCTGATCACTCACGCTCAGCTGAATCGCGGCCTCGGTGACCTCGATGCGCACGATGAAGGCGCCGCCGATCTGGCCGGAAGCGCTATGCAACACCGCGTTGGTGACCAGCTCGCTCACCACCAAGGCGACGTCGTCGCGGCGGACGCAGCCGGCGGGCAGAGCCGCCAGGGTCCAGGCTCGGGCCTGGGGAATCTGCGAGGGCGTTCCGGGGAAGGTCTTCTCCACCTGGGTGATGGTGATCGCCATCACGCATCCACCTCCGTCGTGTTGGTCGACGGAACGGCGGAGCGGGCCAGCAGCACGACCGGCCGCGCCCCGGCGGGCGGGAGCTGACCGCGCTTGGCCAGCACGTGACGGACGTGGATCAGCGGGTCGGATTCGCCCCGCTCGGCGGCCGCCAGGGTGGCGCGGGCCGCGGCCAGGAGTTCGGCGTACTCAGCGGCCAGCAACACCAGGTCCTGGCGGGTCAGCGCAGCGCGCCTGGTCAGCACGGTGGTCATGACGAGACCTCCCGCAAAATCGCGGCGATCGCGGCATCGACGTCGACCAGCTCGCGCTCACGACTTATCGGCACCAGCTCCACCGTCGAATCGACGACGGCCTGCAGCCGGCTGCGGTCCGCATACAGCTCGAACCACTCGCCGTCGTGCAGTCGCAACCGCAGCAGCACCCGGTCCTCGATCGGGCCCGGGCCCACCTGAACCTCCCCGGCGCCGATCAGCGTCGTGCCGTCGTCGTCCGGCTGGTCGATCAGCAGACCGTCGATCAGCAGGCCGCGCTCGAAGGTGCAGGTGAACAGCGCGGCCAGGTCGGCAGACAGAAACGTCAGCCGGACCGCGTACGGCTGGTCGGTCCGGTAGGTCAAGACCGCCACCTGGTGCTGGTCGGGTGCCTCGATGGGCTGCAGCCGCAGGCCTTCGACGATCTCGCGTCCGGCGAGCTCGGCGTTCATGCCGCGCCTCCCAGCAGCATCTGCAGCCGGCTCCAGGCGGCGGACCAGTCGATCCAGTCGTCCTCGCCGCCGTCGGGCACCCGCTTGTAGGTCTGGGTGATGAAGGAGGTGAGCTCATCGCGACGGGCATAAAGCTTGCTCGGCTGCGGGCCGGTGGGGTGCAGGACGATCTCGATGTAGTCCTCGGCCTCAGCAGGGCCAAAGCGGATGTCGCCCTCGCCGACCGGCTTCACGCAAGTCGGGTGCACTACCTGAACCAGCAGGTCCCGGGCGAAAGTCCAGGCGATGGCGCCGGTTCCGGACGGGCTGGGGAACTGCAGCTGAACGGCGTAGGGGTCAGTCAGTTCATAGACCGCGCGAGCCTTGAATCCCTGGTTCGGGCGATCGGCGAAGCACACCGTCAGC
>NZ_JAUSQU010000003.1 GCF_030811455.1 Streptosporangium lutulentum
ATCGTCCGACACCAAGAGGCCTTTCCCACCATTGCTGAGCCGCAGCACGACCGCCACCGCGAGGTCCGTCCCTCAATCGCCCTCACCACGACCGGCCCGTCCGTCAATAACGCACCCACGTCCACCATCCCTGAGCACGCCACCGCGAACCAGCAACCTCACCCCGCCTTCAAAAGGGCCACCGCTACCGCAGCGGCCGCCTTTCCCGGCTCGGTCCAGACTCGGCTGCTCAACACCGCCGGCCAAGCCGCATCGCCCAGCGCGGCACCCGTCCCCACGACCGGCCTGTACTCCTCCCGCGAGCAGGACGGGCGATGAGCGCCCACAAGGTCAGCGTGCCGACGTGCCCGCTCTTGAACGGCGAAACCACCGCACCATCCAGAGGCCACGTCCGCGCGGAGAGCAGTTGTTTCACACCGCTGCAGATCTCGCCGACGCGCGCGCTTTTCCTCATGCCATCTCCGGGCCTGCAGATCGCGATCAGCCGCCGACTACGAGCGCTGCGGCCCGCTGCCGCCCCCGCCCTGCCGTGAACCCCTCGCTCATGCCCAGCGCGCCTGGAAAACTCCAACTCCCTTGTCAGAGATTCCTTGACAAGGATGGGTCAATAAACACGCATCAAGATCGAAAAGTATCGAGAAATCCCGCTCGCCCACCCAGATATCCCCCGCGCGACCACACGCTCCCAATCGCGCCGGCCGCCTCCACCGAAGGAAAGACGACCTTGAACAACACCACTTCAACGACCCCTTTCCCCTTCGCCGGCCCCCACCAGGACCGACGTGGCCATCGCCCCAATCCCGCCCTGAAGAACCAAAAGAAGAGAAACTCCTGTGGCGCTTGGGATTTTGACACCCCATATGACACGATGGTCAGCCACAAGACGATCATCAGGAGTCGCCCACAAACACCCGAACAACAAAAAAGACGCCCCCCAATGAGGGACGCCCACAACTTCACACCGACGATCTCAGCTCCCCAAGGATTCCCGGCCCAACGGAGCAAGATTTCACACGTCAATCTGGAGGACACCATATCAGGTAGCCCCCGGCTCACCACAGCACGCCCTGATGCCAAAAGCACGGGCGAACCCGCCTGCGGTCCAGCCGTCGATCCCCTCACCAGCCAACCTGCCAAACCGGCTGATGATCAAACCCCAGGTGACAGCAAATCGCGACACGCCGAAATCCTTAGTGTTCCACTAACAGCCTCCAGGTGTGCCATGATCCTCACCATGGCCACTCATGGAGCTACGGGAGCACGACGCGGCGAGCGCCGCCGCAAGCCCTCCCGCACCAAGGGGAGCGCGGAGCCGTGGGACATCCGCACCACTCTGACGCCATTCCTCGCAGACAAACTGCTTGACCTCTGCGATGCAACGGGGCTGAGCGCCAACGCGCTGCTCAGTGGTCTCGTGGATCAAGTTCCGGTGGACCCCGAAACCGGGCGACCGCAGGGCTGGGCCGCAAACGTGCAGGAGACGATGCCGATCGCCAGCTAGACACCCAGGGTTTGAGCCCCCGGAACATATGTTCACGGGGGGCTTCAACACCACCATTTGAGGATCCTCAGCACCGGCCTCGCAAACCACGCTGACGATCTCTCTGCTAGATCAGCCTGACGGCATCGCCGCTGGGTCGACCTTTTGTTGTCCGGGAACGAGTCCCTATGGAGGGGATCATAGCTCACGGACCCCGGGATAGCACTGCCATGCCTCTTTTGGGCGTGTCTGAGTCCATCACAGGGGCGATAAGTGCTTTTCCTGATCCGCGAACAGCTGAGCGCGCGCGCACGCCGATGGCGTCGACGACCGCGGTGATCAGCTGGATTTCGAGCGCGCTCGAAATCCCGGGCATCTCAGACAGCTCACGCAACGCATCAACCCACTCCCCCGCCACCTCTCAACGCGCTCAGCCATCTTCTCCCGACGAAGACCGCTGGCAAGCAGCTCGCGACCTGGCCGCAGAGACCTTCGCCCGGATCACCCCGCTACTGGCCCAGACACTGCGGATACGGCACAGCCCCAACGGCGGCGAAGACTTCCCTGGCGGCGTACACGAACGGCCGCTATCACCCCACCGGCCAAAGCTGCCCGACCGGCCCACCGCGATCGCTGTATTCGACCGCGCCAGGGGGGAAGGACGCCTGCTCGTAGCCGACCTCGATGTCACCAAGGCTCAGGCAACCGGCCTGACCCGCCAAGCGGCCACCGAGCTGGTCGCCACCGAGGCCACCGCGCTGATCGAGTTGATCCAACGATGCGGCGGACGCGCAATCAGCGACGTCAGCCCCAGCGGCGGCCGCCACGTGTACATCCGATGGGCACGACCCCTGCCCTGGCCAGACCTCCGCGACATCGCCCACGCCCTGGCCCAGAGATTCATCTCCTTCGACACCAGCCCGATGTCAGGCCCCGCCGCACAGATCCGCACCCCCGGCAGCCTCCACAAATTCGCCGCCGGCGGCTCAGGCCGCCTCAGCGGATACCTGCGCCTGACCATCCCCATCGCCGACGCCGAAGCAATCTTGCGGCGACCCTGCGGCCCCAAGGTCTGGGCAGCGCTCCAAGAAGAGCTCACCGCCGAGCGAGCGGTCCTGGCCGCCGGCCGCAGACCCCGCTCCTCCAGCTCGGCCGAGCCCGGTAGCGACGACGACCAGACAGTCAGGGACGCTGCGGCATGGTCAGGCAGCGGGCAGACCTGTCCCTCCTGTGCTGCCATCATCGACGTCCCCTTGGACAACGCGGGCTCGCTCTGGCTCCCCCGCCGCGGCGGCCGCCGCGCACCTCGAGCAGATCTCGACCAGCTGGCCCGCAGCGGGGACTGGCAGAGCCGACGAACCAAATCAGCCTCAGAGCTACGTCTGAGCGTGCTGAACTCCATCGCCGCAGCGGGCTGGCGACTGGGCGAAGTGATCCAGGAGATGGAGCACGGTCGCTGGCCTGGCTTGGCCCGCCTGCTGGAGTCCAAGCGCCCCAGCCAGCATCGCCGCAGGTTGGAGGGCGATTGGCGAAAAGCCGTGACCGGAGTCGCATGGCAGAGACATGTCCGCAGGTGCAACACAAGCCCGAGACAACCTTCCACGCCCCCCCTGGTGTCCCCTACAACTGAGGGGGGTGGTGCTACCCCCGCGGTCGTCCAGAAATCAGGGCTTTACATTGTAGATTCGAAAGAAGCGGCGGCCTCTCCTGACTCCGATAGCTCCCATCCCCGGGAGCGAAATATCTGGGGAGTGCGCACCATCGATCCGGATGTCGCCACACAAAGAGTCCTGGACCACTGGCAGCAGATCCTGCAATGGCGCACCGCGGTGTATCTGGCCGAGCGCGACGAAGAGCGCGTCCGAAACTGGGGCCGAGCCGCGCCTCAGATCCGTATGCTGCTGCGAGGGATGGCCGTCGCAGCCCGCAAAGATGGTTCAACCTGCCCAGCCTTCGGAGCGCGCAGCCTGTCGCAACTCGTCGGCATGGACTACACCACCGTCGCCCGCCATCTCAAACGACTACGCGAAGAGGACAACAGCCTGATCGACCGAGTTGAAGAGGCATCGGGAAAACGAGCCGATCGCTACGAGCTGAGCGTGCCCGACATCTACAAGGCCGAGGCGCGGTGGATCCGCTGGCGGGGCGGCCGCATCGACTGCCTGCACCCTGCGCTGCACGCCCTCGGCGCAGTCGTGGCGCTCGTCTACGAGCAGCTCAACAGCGTCGAGACCGGCTCGACAGAACTCGCCCGGCTAACTCTGATATCTACGAGCGCTACCGCGGAAGCCTTGCGCACCCTGGCCCAGCTCGGCCTCGCTGAACGTGGACGAGCCGGCTGGTATCGAGGCGACCGACCTTTGGAGGAAGTCGCAGTCGAGCTCGGCGCCGACGTCATAGCCCGCGAGCGACGGAAGCAGTATCGCAAGCACCGCGAAGACTGGTGGGCGCTGCTGGAGGCATGGCAACTCCCCCCAGCCGATCGACCCGATCACCTGCAACCCCGTCGTCGTACCCAGGCTCCGCACGTCCTAGACGCGACCGCTGGGGAGGAAGCGCCCTGGCCAGAGGAGCCCGTAGACAACGGTGAGGCAGGGGCCTATGACTACCTTGAGCAAAACGACGAATTGTCTTTAGCACCTGGACTAGGCACGTCCGAAGTGGCGGGAAACCCGACTCTCGAGCGAGGAGGTCTTGGGGAAACAGAACGGTCAGTGCTGCTAGTGCATGCATCCTCCTCCAAGCGGGGTGGCGACTACTGGCAGGATCCTTAGAGTGAGTCGAAAGGAGTGACGGCGATGACGTCGGTCCGAGGTGCGATTTTGGTCTTTCGATCAGACGATGAACGATGCGCTTGCCCAGCCAGCCGGCGGCCCGCCTCCGGCTCCCCGGCCAAGGCGCACACGGTGACCATCGACCTGATGGACGGCGAGCACACACTGGGTGCTCACCGTGAGGCGCTGCGCGAGTTCGCCCATCGCCAGAACGGCGAGGCCGACCAAGAGGAAGCGGAAGCTGCCGAGCGGGGCGAGGTCCGTGACCGCCAGGCGAAGCATCGCCGCGAGTGGGTGGCCGCCGAAGCCCTGCTCAATCGGATCGACGACGTACTGTAGGGCCGCTCATGACCAATGACCACGCTGCCGACCGTCCGGCCGGACGGCCCCAGCTGATCGCCACCGTCGCCGAGCTGGCCGCCCTAGCCGCCGCCGTCGAGCCCGACGCCCCGGTGTTCATCGACGACGCCCAAATCGAGCCCGGCTCCGACCCGGCCGACCACAAAGCCTGGGCCGTCGTCGCCCAGCGTCAGCTCACCCTGGCCAACGAGGCCGGGCAGGCGGCCGGGCCGGGCGAGCAGGTCGGCACCAGCGCGCCGGACGAGCACGGCAGGCGGCACCTGCTGGGCACGCCCGTGCTGATGCTGACCGAGCGGCGGCTGGCTACCCCCGGCGTTATCGGCCCCGTTGCGCACCCGGCCGACCCTGAAACCCGCCGGTATGAGGCGTACGAACTGCGCAGCGATCAAGATCTGACCCGCTACCTGATGGAACTGCTGGACGCGGTCGAACGGCTGCGAGTCGAGACCGAGCGGGACGCGCATGACGACGACCAGCAGTTTCATCCCCTTGCCCGCGCCCACCTCGGCACCGCTGCGGCGCACCTACAGCAGGCACGCGCCGCGATCGACCGCGCCACCGGCTACGGCATCGCCTGCGAGCTCATCCGCGGCTACGACCTGGACGACGACAGCGGCAGCCCCTGCGACGCCGAGCGCCTGTATGACGTCCTGGTGTGGCTGCCCGACGAAGGGTACGAAGAGCTCGCCTGCCCGGTGCACGGCGCAGTTGTGGTGCGTGTCCTCCCCGGCGCTACGAGCCGTCCGAACCCCAACGCTGACTACGGTAAACCGCGTCCGAATGGGGACATCAGCTGATGACCAGCTCTGCCCGCTCACTGCCGCCCCTGCTCAGCGCGGCCGCCACACTCCTGCAGCGCGTCGGCGAGCTGTTACCGGTGAGTGTCACCTGCCAGCTCACTCACCCATCGCTGGCGCCCGTGACCCTCACCCCGGCTTCCCTGCACATGAGCCGAGACGATCAGCACGCCGTCGTGAAAGCGATCGCCACCGCACTTGGCTGGTCTTGCCGTCGCCTGCCCAACGTCGATGGAGGCTGGGTGGCGGACGGCCGCATCGACGGCATCCCAGTCGAGGCGCTGGCCGCACCCATAACCTGGACCAGCACCAGTGGCGAGCGGGCCGTGCGCGGTACCGGGATCACCACCGCCGACCACGCCGCTTTGCTGCTTGACCTGGTCGATTGGAGTGCGGCGCTGCCCACGCACGGTATCGCCGGGCTGGAGGTCCGCGAGGACCTGGATGCCGGCGCGCTGCGGGCTTGCCTAGTCGTAGCCGACCGGGCGACCACCAAGGAGATCGGCGAGCTGGTGCTGGCCGCGCCCGACGACGGCTGGTCCGGCTACGCCGGTGCCGGTCTTCTACCCACCGGGCACGATCTGAGCGTGAGCGTTGGCCGCTACTGATGAACCTGTGCGCCTCTTATCTGGAGTTGTTGGCCTCTTCTCGCAGGTCAGAGTGAGATGATCTATTCAGGCAAGTAAGGCATGTTGACTCGCTCTCGCAGCATGGTGCGAGGACCGGCCACAGGTCTCGACGGCTGTCAATGGCCGAGTGCGTGTCGACTTAAAGCCGTCCCATCGATCATCGACTGGATGTTCCGTTTCGCTGGCGCGTGTCCCGCTGGCCGCGCATCATCGGAGAATGGGCTCGTGCGGCGGTCACCAATATGCCTTCGTGATCCAGACACGGGACAGCAGTGACCCGCACTGGTCGTGGGTCACCGCTTTCGGCAGCAAGGATTGCCTCGTGATCGGGCGCGGGGTGGTCGACGATGCCGTGGGAAGTCCGCGAGTCTTCGGTCGCGCTACCTTCCGTGCCTACCTGGATAAGCTGGTTGCACAGGTGCCTGCAGCGGTCGACTACTACTTGTTCGACGACGATCACGGCACTGACTGGCGCATCCTGGTATGGGACGTCCCTGCCACGGGCTACGACCAGCGCAGCACGGTACCGCCTCCCGATGATCCGATCCGCGCGGGTTACGCCCTTGTACTGGCCATCGAGGGCGGCGAACCGCACTACGTGGGCACATGGAATGGAGTCGACGTCCGCAAGCGGCTACACGATCTGGTGATGCGGGCCGAGGCGTCGCGCACCAGGGAGGCCGCTCCTCCTTCCGTCTAAGCCGGCCCTTCTAACGCGGTGGCGGCCTGGAGCAGGGCGGGCAGCGCACCACTCCCGCCAGGCCGCCAAGGAGGCGGGCCCGCCCGCGAGCCGGTACGGCGAACTTCTCGAAGTGTTCCGGCACATCGCGACACGCTGCGACGAAACGATCGGTGGCGGACGCAACAACGAGCGCGGTGGCGCTGCCCGCAACGAATACGACAAGCTCGAACGCAACGCCACCGCCATGACCACCGTGCTGCCCGCGCTGACGATGGCCGCTCAACGCTGGATGAAGCCCATGCACGCACCCCTGAAGGAGAAGCTTCAGCGGGAGCTCGACGAAGCACGCGAGGCCGCCGGGGAACTCCCCTGCTACTTCAACACCGTCGAGCAGTCCCAAGTTATTCTTGCCATGGATTCAGCCCGAGCGAGGCGCCGCCGTAGCGGCGACCCCAAGCCCTGAACCAGCCGGCTACTCATCGCCCTTCGAGGGAGCCCCTTTTTCCGCTCAATCAAGGAGACAGTCATGAGTAGCAAGCCCTGGCAGACCGGCCGGTGGGATGTCATCGCCGGCCATACCGTCCGCCCCAGTCGCTGGCCCGAGGACTTGACCGCCTTCTACAGCGCCTACGTCGGCGGCGCCGACGACATGGTCAAGTACATGCGCGCTGCCGGGTGCTGCGCCCCCGGCAGCGTACGGGGCTCGGGCGGGCACCCCCACGTCTACGCCGCCGATCTACACGAGCGGATGGCCGAGCCGGGCCAGTGGTGCCTGGTGTGGGCCGAGGCCCCGGTGGAGATGTGGGATGGGTGCCGTAACACCGGACACCCGGACCACCTCCTCGCCGTCATTCACCCCAGCGGGATGTCCACACCCGCTGCGATGAGGGAGGCAGCCATCCTCATCGCGCGTCTTCGTGTAGCGCGCGCCGAGTGGGAGCTCGCCAAGCTCCTCATCTAATCCCGTCGTCCATCTGTAGATAGGCGAAGGAGGAAATCGTGGACGACATCACCAGGTGCGATCGTCTCCGGGGAAGACCCCGCGCTGATCACTGACTGATGCACCCTACGGTGAAGCCGACTAAAGCAGCAGGCGAAGGCGCCGATAGTTCCGAAGAGTCCACTCATACCTCCAAAAGATGTCATAGTAAAAGTGACACCTTTTGGAGGTATGAGTGGACGCCAGCAGCATCAGCATCTGGGAACTCCAGCCCGACGCCGAGATTCCCACCCACGCCTGGACGCGGGCATACCGGACCCTCCCCACCTCCACCACGCCCAAGTTCCCTTATCCCCACGCCACCCTGTACGGCCAGCCCGAGAACCGGCCCCTGTCGGTCCGGGTATGGCTCGACGTGGACAACGGCTACCTGTGGACCACGCCGCAGACAGCCCGCGGCTACGACCCCCAACCCGACTACGTCACCCAGAACAAACCGAACTACGGCTACGACAACATCGCCAACACGGTGGTCGTCCGCCACCCGCTTACTCCCGCCCGGCGCGCTCTGGCCGAGGAGCTGCTGGAAACCGCCGCCCCACCCGTGGCGGACTACCCAGTCCCCCCCGAGGCCGCAACCGTGTTCCGCCGCGCCGGCTGGACCCCCGACCAGGTGCGCGAAATCCACACCGGATGGACCACCACCACCGCCGACGACGCCCGCGTCTGGACCGCCCACAGCTACGAATGGTGGTGGCAGCAGAGGTTCCCCAGGACAGGCCCATACCGGACGGTCGACGCCGCCGACCCCCGCCGACACGCCGACCTACCGCCCACCCCGCTCACCGCCAGCGACGCCGCCCGCCTGCTGGAAGCGGGTACACGCTTCGACGTGATCGACGCCTACCTGCACGCTGGCATCGTCGATGTCGAGCAGATCCTCAACGCCCGGCCCCCGGAGGTGCCCGACGACGCCACCCGCATCATCATCGGCGACTTCATCGCCCTCGACCCGGCGGCAGCACGCGCCCACCTCAGCCAGCACCCCCACACATGGGTGAAGCCCGTCATCTCCGAGACAGGCCCGCAACTGCTGCACATCGACGAAACGATCTTCTCTGACACGTGGATGATCTGGTCTGACGGGCAGATCATCGGCCGCAGCCACCTCATCCTCCCCCCAGAAGTCGAGGATGGAGAGCCGCACCGCACATGGGCACCCGCCCGGTTCACCGTGGCCGGCTTCGCCATCACCGCCCCGCTGCTCTACGAGATCATGCACGCCGACAACCGGGCCGACCTGACCCCGGACCTCTGGATGCCGTGGCAGGACGCCACCGGCCTGACCAGCACCGTCACCCACGAGACCGCCCAGGACGTCGCGGTCGGCCCGCACGCCACGATCCGCAGCGAGACCACGATCACCCGCCACACCATCGCCCTACCCGCAGGAGAAGCGACCGCGTGGGAAGTGGCCGACACTCTCGCCGACAGAGTGCACGGCCGAGACACCACGCGGTGGCTCTACACCGACCTCGATGAGGCGACCGCCCGCTACACGGAAGTCACCGAGGTTCAGCCGCCCGTCGCCACCATTGAGCAGCTCGCCGAGCTGCTCGGCGTGACCGGCAACGCCATCACCCAGGCCATCCGCCGTGACAGGGGCCTCGCTCGCGCCGACCGAGAGACGCCCCGCCGACCGGGATTCATCCACCGCAACGGCCGCGCAGAACTCTTCCCCACCCGTAAATTCATAGCCTGGTGGCGCTCCCGGACCGGGCACGGCCCCGGCCGCGGACACCGCTCCAACCAGTAACACCCGCGGTCGTCCATCTGTAGTAAGTAGAAGCAGAAATCACCCCGAGGAGCTGAGCATGAAGCCCTGGCAGCAACAGCGCTGGAGCGTGATCAAGGGCTGCACCGTCCGCCCCAGCCGTTGGCCCGATGGCCTGACCGCCTTTTACTCCGGATACGTCGGTACCGCCGACGAGCTGGTGGAGGCTATGCGCACCATGGGGCGCTGCGGTCAAGCCATCAAGGGCAAGGGCGGGCACCCAGACGAGTGGGCGCGGGAGATCCGCCAGCAGCAGGACGACGATCAGGTGTGGTGTGTGGTCTGGGACGAGTCCCCGATCGAGATGTGGGACGGCAGCCTCAACGCCTACAGCCCTGAGCACGTCCTCGCCATCGCCACCCCGCCCGGCATGTCGAGCATGGGGGCCGCCCACGAGACGCACATCCTCGCCGCCCGGCTCAAGGTCGCGCGAGCCGAGTGGGAACTCGCCGAACTCCTCGGCGAACCCCGCTCATAAGGAATGCCTCATCGCCCCTTCGAGGGGCCGGCCGCCCGATCGGGCGGCCGGAACTCAGCGAGACCCCCAGGAGGGGCCATGCAGGACAACGAGCAGCTCGCCGACTGGCAGAAGGAACTCGAAGGGCTCCCGGTCATCCCGCAGGACACGCAGGAGGAGCCGCTGCCCGCCGAGTGGGCGGCGCTGAACACCGCCCTCGGCGGCACGGTGAACCTGGCCGGCGTCTGGGAGCCGATCAGGCGCAGCCCAGGTCGCCAAGAAGACCGGGGGCACGACCTGGTCGAGCAGTTGGAGCAGCGAACCCACGGCCGCCCCTCGATTGTGGCCCGGCGACTCGGGCAGGTGCTCGAAGAGCTGATTAGCAGCGATGACGGCAAGGTCCACATGGACATCCCCGACTCGCAGGGTGGGGTGCTCAACATCACCGCGTGGTGCTGGGACTCTGTCCTGCCATGGTGGTTCCACGCAGACCTGAAGATCACGGTCGGCCCGGTGACCCTGGTCACCAGCGACTGGGACAGCGACGCCATCACCTACATCGACGAGCCGGAGGGGCCGATCGGTCACGTCATGGCGGGATGGCTCATCGGATGGGTCGGCCGCTTGGGCATCCAGGGCTACGCGGGCCTGGTGCCCGAGTCGGACGAGCTCCCGGAGCTGGTGACCCAAGAGGAGTTCGCCACTCAGTACCTGCGGTAAGCCGCACCGACGCAAAGAACGCCCCGTCTCGAGTAGCCGCAAATGAACGCGCATCTCGCCAGCCTGCTGGACCTAACCGGAACTCCATAGACGCCTTTTTTAGAGGTGCTTCCACAGATCCACGTGCTTGAGAGGCTCTAGGGACGGCGGAACATCCACGACGTACAGGTCGAATTTTCCTTCTACCTCGGACGCCTTGGGGACGGTCCAAAAAGAGACATTCGGCTGCGGGTCGAGATCGCAGAGCACCCTCGATGTGCCTGTCGTCTTCTTAATTCCACCCTGCTGGTAGAACTCCATGAGATTCCTTCCGAACATTAACTGCCAGCCAATGATATCAAAAATGCAACGATCATGATACGTATGGCGTAAGTTGCGCCTGGAAAAGGTCTCCGACGCTGTGGTCTAGCCGCGGCTCACGTCCGCAGAAAGCGCGGTCATGGCTGCGGGTCGGAATGGACTGGAAATTTGGATAGTGACCCCCTGACCAGCGAGGATAGTGCCGTCGAGGCCTACCCGACACAGAAGGCGGCGACTCCTCCTTGCAAGGAGGAGTCGCCGCCTTCTATCGATAATTTTTATGCTTCATTCTGAAGCTTCTCGGGCGGGAGCTCCGCGTCAAGCTGATCTAAGAATCGCGATACGATCTCTGTCAGCAAATGCCCGAACAAGCCATGCCGGGCGTGTACCCGCAAATCACCCTCTAGGTCTGCCATCATATCTTTCAATGGTCCAGGAATAGTGGTTGATCGCGATGGGGCCTCTTCGTCGGAAATTGTCCTACGCGACTTAGCCCACTGAATACATGTGTCCAGGTCCGCTGGAGTCACTACGGCTAATGCCGCTGCATATAGGTGGTTCTCTCCGATGCTGCGTCGTTTAAGGACCTTGCGATAACGGACCATCGCGGCTGTAGCCCGTTTTTTTAGATCATCAGGGAGTCGGATCGAAAAATTCTCCCATCGCTCATCCCCATCGTAAGCGAGGAGATAGGCGGCAGTGAAAGCTTTACCCGCTGGCCCGAGCTTGGCACCTCGCGGGTGGCTTACGCGAGGCAGAGCAATAAGAGCACGAGATGAATTTGATTGGCGAGCGACCTGACGAGAGTGACTCTCTGCTTCGGGCTCGGAGGGCGGTTCGGCGTTGGCCGGCGGCTCAGGCACCGGGGGCGCTTCGGCCGCGGTTGGTTCCTGGACCGGTGCTTCGGGCTCGGAGGGCGGTTCGGCGTTGGCCGGCGGCTCAGGCACCGGGGGCGCTTCGGCCGCGGTTGGTTCCTGGACCGGTGCTTCGGGCTCGGAGGGCGGTTCGGCGTTGGCCGGCGGCTCAGGCACCGGGGGCGCTTCGGCCGCGGTTGGTTCCTGGACCGGTGCTTCGGGCTCGGAGGGCGGTTCGGCGTTGGCCGGCGGCTCAGGCACCGGGGGCGCTTCGGCCGCGGTTGGTTCCTGGACCGGTGCTTCGGGCTCGGAGGGCGGTTCGGCGTTGGCCGGCGGCTCAGGCACCGGGGGCGCTTCGGCCGCGGTTGGTTCCTGGACCGGTGCTTCGGGCTCGGAGGGCGGTTCGGCGTTGGCCGGCGGCTCAGGCACCGGGGGCGCTTCGGCATCATCTTCGACGACTGGACGGCCGAACCCAGTGATTGACTTTGGCTTCAAACGCGAAGATGCGGCCACTGTCACACTTCCTCAAGGATCGGTGTGCGCATGCTTTCAGGCCAAGCGGTTTTCCACGCTGCCCTTATTTCAGCAGCTTGGGGATGGTTGATGGCTTCGATTACTTGAATTGCGATACCTTCTGCGACCTGGGAGACGCGGCGAGCAGTCTCGCGATCGCTGCTTGATCCGAGATATGCCGAAAGCGGAGCTTCTGCGTTCTGGCTCTTATCGACGACCGTGTAGCCTGGCAAACGGCCCTTCAACAAAGGGACATCGTAGCCTTCCGCATGATGCTCCTGAGCATCCCGGACCTGCGCAATTAGATTCTGCTGCGTGTTGGACCGATCGACGTATTCATTGAATACCAGACCAATTACCTCAAGCTCATCCCGCCGGTAGCTTTCTCTCACATCCTCTACGAGTAGGAGAGTCTCCGGGATGGCCTCAACGCCGAAGCGCTGAGCCTGAGTCACGAGCAGGGCGTGGTGGGCAGCCATGGCAGCCTGAACCGAGATAAGCGAACCGCCAGGTGGGGTATCGACTAGGACAACGTCCCACTCGTGGTTAGGCGGAGTCCCTCCCGGCTCGCTCGGTAGGAGAACCGCCTTGGCGAGGCGTTCGAGGTCACTAGGCCTCCACGACTGAGCCTGAATTTCCAAGGCGCGGTAACAGGAAATCAAGCCGATAGTGCCGATCTTCCCTGGGAAGAGCGGCCCTCCCCGATAGAAAGCGTCCTCGGGAGCGTAACCCCAGTCGACGATCTGAATTGCTTCGGATGCGATGCCGTCAGCGTCGGCGTCGATCACTTCGATCACGGTCGGTGTTGTAGGCGTCATGATCGCCTTACCGCCGAGGCGGGTAGTACCTGATGTCTCGAGCTGAACTTTCTTGCCCAGGCCTATAGAGGCATTGCCCTGAGGGTCGAGGTCGATGACGAGAACTCGAAGCCCGAAACGGGCGAGAGCATCAGCAAGTAGCAACGTAAGCGTTGTCTTGCCAGCACCGCCTTTACGCATCATGAGGGCGATGACGTTAGCCATCGTGGTTATCTCATGCAGGATCCATGCAGATGGAACTTGCGATGGAGTCGTCTGCGGGGGTGTAACAGACACTGGATCCGTCCTTCTAGTGGCGAGGATGCGCGGCTCGTCGGAAGAATCTCAGCCGCAGCAGACATCTTAGGGACAGCAAGGTGAGTCATCCGGAATTTCCAGTGAAGGCGGCGAGTCTTCATGAACCTGCGAAGCACCTTGGCCCTCCCCTGTGTGACTGTATGGCTGTGTGATTGTGTGAAACACGTATCCCCTGAACAGGCACTTTTGCGATTCCGTTACCTAAAATCAGGTTGAAGATGCGTCGCAGGTACAGGGGAAGCGGAAGGAAGCCAGGCCTTAAATCCACGCCTTCGATGCAGCATCGTTATCTGGGCCACTCTTCGTGCACGCGGCGAAGAGTACTGCCGAGCTGTTTGGATCGCCGCAGCAGATCGAGGTGGGAGATCTGCCCAAACCACCAGGAACATCTCATGGGTCGCGCTTCGCGCGGCGTGTTTTTCTGGGGGCCACGCTGGCCCCCAGACCCCCTCGCGTAGGCCTGGGCGCGTTCACCGTCTGGTGGCTGTCCAGGCCGAGGGCGGCCTGGACAGCCACCAGACGGGCGCCCAGTCCACCGACGCCGGCGACGCCACTGATGACAATAGGTGCGGTCGGCGAATCGAGCCCGGACGCGTAGCTGCAGCGGTCGAGCTCGAGGTCGAACTGTGCCAGGTGACATGTCGGGGGAGTGGTGGGGTTTCGCGCTACGCGCGATCTGTGCGTTCCTAAAACCCACTGGGCATGGTTGGCCGGAGAGCTGAGCTGGGGAGCCGTACCAGGAGTCGGAATGATGAGTGCGTTCGGTCGGCCTCTGGTTGAGGGCTAAGGATGGCGACGTTAGGCACCTAGAAGGGGGCCCGGTTCCAACGGTGAAGGACATAGAACTTCCCATTTGAGCCGTAAATATGCTATAGTTTTACTTGTAGGAAAGTGGGGTGTGGCACCCCGATTTCCACATCCACCGCATCACGGACGAAGGAAGCACTATGTCTCAGCCCGACACCGCAGGCCTGCCTGGTCAACGTATCGTTGGCCAGGATCGAGCCTTCTTGGTGCAAGAGCCCGCCTGGCAGGAGCTGGCCGTTCGGCTCACCAAGTACTTGGCTGACAGCCCATCATGGGAAAAGACCTTTGGTCGCCCGGGTGCAAGCACGTGGAGTTCGCCCGGCTCCGGCTACCAGGTGTATGTCCCGGAGCGCGGCTGCGATGCTGAAACGGCAACCCTGTGGGTGGCCTCGGCCATACACGTCGTTACCTGTGCCACCTATGGCTTGCCGGTTAACACGTCTCCTGCCGAAATGGGCATACGAGCCGCTCTAGCTGCGCACGGGTTCGCCCCGACGTTTAGTCGGTGTTCGCACGCAAGTGCTCAGGTTGCCGATGGGGGTTGCTTCTGGCAGCAGATGCAGGCCAACCAGGAGGCCCACAGCGAAAGACTCCGCGCCGTCGAAGAACGCTACGAGAGCGTGATCACGGCCCTCACCGAGGAAGGAGTTTCAGATGTGGATCTGACCGACAGCGGCGCTGGCATGGTCATCGACATCGTCCTGGGCGAAGAACGTTATATCTGGGTGGATGCTTCCGTCGACGCTGTGCCCACGAATCCCGGTGATCAGACTGGCTGGGTAGTTACCCAGTTCTTCCTGGGCGACGATCACCCCACGTTGGTCATCTACCGGTCGGAAAGTCCGGAGATTGAACCGATGGTGCAGAAGGTCGCCACTCATGTGCGGGAGTCGCTGGTATACCTCTACCGGGCCGCTCTGGAGGGTGGCCGCGAGCGAATCTGTCCGCGCTGCATGCGAACGATCCAGGATGGGCGACTTCCGCAGGAACCCTGTGCCGGCTGCCATCCGTGACCCGCTTTGATGTGGGCCTCGACGCACATCCGTCGAGGCCCGGCTCGACTTCAACGGGTAGGGGGAGAACTAGGAGCTGTTTGGGGTTCGGATCTAGGTGAGGCTCGGTGGCGGGCTGGCCGTGGCTGGTAGAACTCGGACGTGGCGCGCTTTGATGTGACAGATGCCGAGTGGGCGTTGATCGAGCCGTATCTGCCGGTGGCGGCTACCGGGCCGCTGCCACGGCGGATGCGTGATCAGTTCAACGGGATCCTGTGGCGTTTTCGCACTGGATCTGGCTGGCGTGACGTCCCGGAACGCTACGGGCCTTGGTCCACGCTCTACTCCCGGTTCAACGGCTGGGCCAAAGCCGGGGTGTTCCACGGGCTGATGGACGCACTGATCGCCGAGGCCGCATCACGCGGGCAGGTCGGGTTGGAGGTGGTCAGCGTGGACTCCACGATCGTGCGGGCGCATCAGGAGTCGGCCGGGCTGGCGGTCGCCGGGGAGACCCTGGATGCGCTGGAGCAGGCGCTGACCGAGGAAAAGGGGGCTCCGCTTCCGGAGCAGCCGCCGGTGCTGCGGGTGATGCGCCGCAGGTCACACCCGGCGCGGACAACGCGGACGACGCGGACGCGTCGTCGGGCCAGGATCGTACCGCCACACGGCGACGCCGCAAGGCCCGGGCACAGGCTGCCGAGCTTGGCCGATCCCGAGGCGGGCTGAGCAGCAAGGTCCATGCGGCGGTCGATGCGGCCGGGCTGCCGCTGGCCTTCGTGCTCACGCCCGGTCAAGCCGCCGACTGCCCGCGGTTCGTCACCGTCCTGGACAAGATCCGCATCCCCGGCCGGATTGGCCGGCCTCGGACCCGCCCTGCGGCGGTGGCCGCGGACAAGGCCTACTCCTCCAAGGCCAACCGTGCCTATCTGCGCCGCCGCCGGATCACCGCGGTCATCCCGGAGAAGACCGATCAGCAGGCCAACCGGAAGAAGAAAGGTTCAGCGGGCGGGCGGCCCGTCGGCTTCGATCCGGAGCGCTACCGGCAGCGCAACACGGTCGAACGCTGTTTCCAGAAGATCAAGACCTGGCGCGGTCTGGCCACCCGCTACGACAAAACCCCGGAAAGCTACGAGGCCGGACTCTACCTCCGAGGCTCGATCATGTGGCTGAAACTTCTCACCTCAACCACATGATCCGAACTCTGAACAGCTCCTAGGTCACCTTGGGAGTGAAGGTGACCCCCGCAGCTCACCGCGGCTGGCCGCGACTGTAAGAACGACGGAGAGATCCGTCCATCTTTTATCGGATGGACGGATCTCTCCGTCGTTCTCGGCTCTGACGGCGAGCCCCGGCGATGCGTCTGAGCATGGGATGTGATGGGCAGCCGGCGATCTATCTGTTTGGTCACCTAGAGCGCTGCGTTGAGCAAGTGCGAGTCCGTAAGCACGCCAGGAGAGCTGCCTCTGGTTCTGTTCGTGTGAAGGAGGAACGTTTGTCGATGAAACTCGGCAACACCCCTGATCACAGCGATGTCGTGTCGATGAGTTTTGGCAACACCCTGGCCCTGGCGATGAGAGCATCAAAGTGCTGCTCGCCGCAGAGGGGACCCGATGCTGTCGCAGTCCAAGACAGAGCTCTACGCGGCGATCCGACGCGATATGCGAGGTGGGATGTCGATCCGCGCCGTGATGCGCAAGCACTCTGTGTCCTACCTCACCGTGACCAAGGCTTCCGCGTCGGCCTGGCCCGAACTGCGTAAAAACCGACCCCGCGGCCGACACGGCTGGCACGGACCCGCTCAAAAGCCGAGCAGGCCAGCGCGGGATAACAACGACGGGGAGGCCTTGGACGTGGCCCCCGAGGGCCCTCTCGTTGGGGACGTCGGGGGCCGCGTATGCTTATCGATCTTGCATCGGTCAGAAGCCGGGCGGCCGGGTCGCGTCCGGGCCTGGCACGACGCGTAGAACGATCACGCCATCGTTGTAGGTTTCAGCCGACGAGACCGACCAGCCGGGATCGATGCTGGAAGCAGGCACGTTCTGCTCCGTGTGGCCGCCCCGGCCCCCATTCCGCGCCGGCCAGTCGAGCTCATAGGCCACCTTCAAGTCATGCTTGCGTACGACGCGCACCGCCTGTTCGACGGA
This sequence comes from Streptosporangium lutulentum, assembly GCF_030811455.1. NCBI lineage: Bacteria > Bacillati > Actinomycetota > Actinomycetes > Streptosporangiales > Streptosporangiaceae > Streptosporangium > Streptosporangium lutulentum. Next base: position 17,399 of record NZ_JAUSQU010000003.1, read on the forward strand.
ACGTCCCTGGATTTTGACACCCGCCAGCGCCTCACCTGGCCAGCTCGCGTCGGCGCGGAACGCGTACTTTTCGCCGGGCTTCGCGGGACGGCCCAGGAAGAACTGTGCGGGCCCATTGATGTCCGCGGCGACGCGGAAGGCCTTCAGGCATCCTTCGACACGCTCGGCGCAATCGAACACGGTCGCCGACGCGCCCCCCTCGAGGTCGGGCCTGTCGAACCCGAAGACAGGTCCTTGCTCCTGCGGCGACACGGGGATCAGCTTCACTGTGACCTTGTCCAGACCGACCGAGTGGAAGGCCTTCTCCAGCTCGGCGGGAGTGGGATCACCGTCGGTGATGTAGAAGACGTACCCGTCACCGTCGCGGTCGATTGTCACGGCCTGGCTGGCATACACCTGCTCGGACGCCCCGATCAGGGAGGGTCCGACGACGAGGGCTCCCGCCAGGACGGCGGTCGCGGCCAGGCCGAGCAGGACGCGGCGAGGAGAGGGCATGCGTCGTCGCCGGGCCGGAGCTTGCTCCAGCAGGACGATCTCCGCCAGCAGCGCGTCCGCCTCAGCGGAGGACGCCTGGCCGGCCAGGTCCTCGTCCAGCACCTTTGCCCGGTTCTTGAGGATCTGATTGTTCATCGTGACTCCTTCTCGACGAGAGGCCGCGTTTCGAGACAGGCCGATGGGCGGATCTGCTGCAGGGCCTTGGTGAAGCGCTTGCGGGCCCGGTGCAGGCGGGTGCGGGCGGCGGTTCGTGAGCAGCCCAGCACCTCGGCGATCTGTCCGGGGTCGAGATCCTCCCAGACGGCCAGGGTCAGCAGCTCGCGATCATCGTCCGAAAGCGTGTCCATGGCCTGGCCCACCTCGTCAGGCCCGCTCAGGGGGAAGGGCGGAGGGTAGAGAAGCTCGGTCTTGGCCGTGAGCTCGGCGTGCCGGGTGGCTCTGCGTCGCTCGCCGCGACGGTGGTTGGCCAGGACCCGCCGGGCCACGCCGTACAACCAGAGCCTGCCGGCCTCGCCGTGCGGGAGCTCGTCCATCCGCCGCCAGGCGATCACATAGGTCTCAGCCACGACGTCGGCCGCGTCCTCGGCGCAGGAACAGCGCCGCATGGCGTAGCCGAGGATCTGCTCGTACGTTCGCCGGTACACGGCCTCGAACCGGGACCGGTTGTCTGTTTCATCCACGCGTCATCCTTGTCAGACCTTCCGAACGCTCAGGGGGTTTCAATCCCTACGTGTCCGCGAGCGACCGCAGAATTACAGGCCAATACGACTCACGCTCTGCCACCACTTCGTCACAAGCGGGTCAGAGCCCGAAAGGTCAGCAGCCGCGCGTACGCACCGTTACGGCGAGAAGAACGCCGACGCGGACCGCGTTCATCTGAGGTGCTGAAGTCGGACGAGGGCGGGGCTGTCCAGGCAGCCCCGCCCTCACATTCAGGGCAAAGGGGGCATGAGGCTGCGCCGAGGATCTCTGCACTGTTGCTAAATCTCATCGACATTCCGGCCCAGTTGAGCCGCTGGCGTTGCGCGAACTCGTGAACAAGCGTTGCTGCTTCTGATCGATGCAATCATGCCTCAGATGCAAGGTGGCCATGGTGCCGTTGGGCTCTATCCGAGGCAGCGTGGCTCTTGAACTCCCTTGTGCAGGCCCAGTCGAGTTCGTCGACGCCGCCGGCCGGATAGGGCAGGGGGAGGAAGGCCAGGGGCGCGAATGCACCCATCGGGTGTGGGACTGGACCGGAGTGGCGACCAGGGGAGAGCGAGGGAGGTTTCGCACCTCGCGTGCTCAGCGCTGTTCACGGCTCCCGAGCACGTCAGATGCGAGATACGGGAGAGCCGATGCCCGCCCGCCGCGCGGAGGTGAGCCTCCGTGTCAGAGGCGGATGCGCCATGAGCGTAGGGGACGTCACGCATCAGCAGAACCTTTGATCAGCACTGATCTACAAGACAACCCCATTTGAGCTATAAATACGCTATAGTTTTATATGTAGGAAGTTGGGGGGTGGCACCCCGGCTCCCTACGTCCACCGCGCATCACAACGAAGGAAGATCACGTGCTGCATCCTGAACAGAATCGGACCCTTTCGCTCGGCGGTCTCTCGTTCGGCGAGTCGGACTGGCAGACGGGAGCCGACGGGCTCACGAAGCGACTCATGGACAGTCCCACGTGGAGGAGGGGAGAGACCACCTGGCAGGGAACCCTCTGGTACGCCTCGTGCGGCCAGCAGATCTGCATTCCCCACGGTTTCCTGGAGGAGCGGGTCGGCTGGCACCAGGTCGAAACCGCCAGTCACGCCTTCGCCTGCGTGGAGCTGGGCCTGCCCTTCACCACCCCACCGCAGGCCCTCATCCGACTGCTGACCATCGCACAGAGCTCTGACCAGGCGGTAGCCGAGCTCGCCCAGAAGGGTCACCCCGAGCTGACCTGCCAGCTACTCAGTACGATCGTGGCCCGTACCGGCAAGCAGCTCGACCCCGATGACACGCCCACGGCCGAGTTCCGGGCGATCACCATCGACGACGGACGGTCGAAGCGAGGCGATCGAGTCCGAGCGGCTCTGAGCGCCTGGCACGCGGTGGCTCCTGAAAGCGCCGATGATTGCGAAGGGGTGGGTCACAGGGCAGAGATGATGCTCGCTGATGTCCTGCATCTGCTTGCTGACGAGGACTCCGAAGTGGCCGAGGTCATCATCTCAGCCGTTGGCCTGTTCATCGAAGAAAGAACCAGGCAGGAGCCGCGATCTGAGCACTGGAATCTGACGTCGTTCGGCGCTGAGCTCATCGGCGAGCTCATCGGCGCCGTCAATCATCAGGGTGGTCCCGCGCACCAGATGCTCGGCACGGCACTGCTGAACGCCACGTAGCTCGTAGCAGCGATCATCTACTCCGGCGCAGGTCTAGCGACCTGCGCCGGAGTCCCACACCCCCACACCACCTGCGAAAAGGCGCCATCACATCTTCGACGCGGGCACGCGGGCTGACGCCGAGGGCCGGCCGGGAGATGACCGGTGCGGACAGAGCCGAGTTCCGCATACGGGCGATGCACCCGCATGCACGAGCCCGTCGCGGTGGCAAACCACGGTGATGCCGCCGCGGTACTGGTGAGACCGCGCGACGGCAGGGATCGGGGACGTCGCCAGGACGTACGCGCGTAATTGAGTGGGAGCGATGACAGTGAGAACTATCCCTATTGAGCTTTAATTATGCTATAGTTTTATATATCGGAGTTGGGGCGTGGCACCCCGGCACCACATCCACCGCATGCACAACGGAAGGAAACCCATGACGAATTTCAAGCTTCCCGCCAGGGGGACGGCACCTCGCTGGCACGAGGAGGCCGACGCGCTCACCGAGCTGCTCAAAGCCAGCAGCATGTGGCACTCCCATGGGAGCGAGGAGCGAGGCACTCTCTGGCGCACCGAGGGCGGCACTCAGGTATGCGTTCCCACCGGGCAGCTTCCTGTCCTGACGGCTTGGAAGCTGATCAACGAAGCCAAGCGCACGATCGCCGACGTCCAGACCCACGCGATGGCGCTGGCAATGCCGGACACCGTTCACAGCGCAGTGATCACCAATGCGGGCCAGAGCGGAGTATCTGCGTAGCGCCTGCCCAAGGAATCCGGCTTGCCCGTCAACCGGCGGGCAAGCCGCCCTTATGTTCCCGCGAAAGGTATGGGATCAATGCTTACGGAGGACGGTGATGATCGGTGAGTACTGCGCAGGTGCTGCGGTTTGGCTATGAAGGTGGGACCGGGAGCCAGGTGTCGGCCGGTTTGAGAGCCACTTGCTGATCAACGGCCTTGGAGTGTCAGTGAAAAAGAGAGCCATGCCCCAGAGGTCTGGGCCATGATTCTCGTAACGCTGTGTGATTCCTAATTGGCGGACCGTGATGCCGGGCAGCGTGGATATGAAGGAGCTGCAGCGCCCCCGGCCCCTGTGCGGGGTTGCCGGGGGCGGTGCGTGGGGTCCTCAGGCCTGGTCGTGGAGCTGGGTGCGGGTGGCTTCGGCCTGTTCGGCGATGGTGGCCAGGACGGTCTCCGGGACGCCCTTGTCGGCGAAGACCTCCACCAGCTGGTCCAAGACGGCGTCGGCCTGCTTGATGTCGCCTCCGTCGGCGTGGGCGCGGGCCAGGGTGCGCATGGTCTCGTTCAGGGTGATGTTGTCGACGCCGGCGTCGGTGCCGGGGTCCAGGGTGGTCTCCACGACCGTGCTGAGCTGGGTGATGCTGGTGTCGGTGTCGGCCGCGCGCACGTCGATGCCCTCGGGGGTGAGGGTGAGGAAGTCGCGTCCGGCGTTGGTGCCCTTGGCCATCAGGGCGTAGACGGCCAGGGGGTGGTCGGGGTGGTCGGTGATGAGGGTGTCCAGGGCGGCGTTGCCGTCGGCGAGCTGGGGGGCATCGGATCCGCGCAGGGCCAGCAGGGTGCCCTGCTGGTCGCCGATCAGCAGGTCGCCGGCGGCCTTGTCGGCGTCGTCGACGGGCGCGTTGACCGCGATGGTGTGGTCGGGTGAGGCGATGACGGAGCCGTCGGGGGCGGTGTAGCGGGCCTGCAGCCGGTAGGTGCCGGGCTGGGTGAAGGTCAGGCCGGCTGCGCCGTAGCCGATGTAGGCGCTCTCATACAGGGCCGGAGTGGTGGCGTCCAAGGTGACGCGCTCCTGGCTGCCGCACCTGCGGGCCAGAGGCTGGAACAGGCGGGTGTCGGCGGCCGGGTCGGTGATCAGGATGGTGAGGTTGTCGCTGCCGGGGCTGAGGTTGGGGGTGGCCTCGGCCTGCGGGAGGGTGCCGTCCAGCGACAGCCGGATCTGCACGGTGACGGGTTCGCCGTGGGAGAAGGCGCCGCTGCCCGACAGGTCCAGGCGCAGCCCGGACTGGCTGGGTGCCGGCGGGGTGGGGTCGGCCAGGGGGACGCTCGTGGTGAGCGGGCCGCGCTGGACGGGCAGGTCGCTGTCGTCCAGCGCGGGCCGGTGACCGGGGCTGTCGGCATCATGCTGGGCGACGGTGTGGGCGGTGCCGACCCCCCAGGCGTATCCGCCCGGGACGACGTTGTAGTAGAAGCCGTGGCGCAGGTGGCGCAGCTCGTTGGCGGTGAACGTCCAGGCGAAGGCGGCGTAGAAGGCGGCTTCGCGCTGCTGTGCCGTTGCCGTGGGTCCTGCCGGGTAGTTCTCGGCGTAGTTCATGAACGACAGGTCGGCCATGCCGCCCTGCGGGCCGCGGGTCGATTCGGGCTGCTTTTGCCAGGAGTGATGGATGTTGAGGGCGTGGCCGATCTCGTGGATATAGCTGAACAGGCCCTCGCGCCTGCCGACGTAGCCGGCCTCCCGGGCGGTGTCGTAGAAGATGGCCATGCCTTGGCGCTGGAAGTCGTCGGCGAGTCCGGTGCCGGCCCAGTCGAACATGATGCCGTCGCAGCCGTCGACGGCGCCGTTGGTCTCGTGCCGGTTGGCGATGAGCGTCCACAGTTTCCACTGCTGGGCGTCGCGGTGCAGGCTGAAGTTGGCGACCATCGCGGCGTGCAGTTCGGCGTCTGACCACGCCGAGTTGGCGCCCGCTCCGGTCAGCGCCACCTGGTTGGGGACACCGGCGGTGCGCACTTCGATTCCGGCCTCGGCGTAGGCCGCCTGCACGGTAATGATCTTCTTGGCCAGGCCGGGCGGGCGCGGGTCCTGGGTGGTGGCGTACTGGGTGGGCAGCTCGGTGCCCGCCAGGTAGTCGATCTCCCAGTCGATGCTCCGCAGGAACCGCGAGGTGTAGAAGCACACGAAGGTCAGGCCGCTGCCGTCCGCCGCGCTGACCGTGACCGTGGCCGTCCCGCCCGGGGCGAGCTTGTCGGCCGAGACCGCCACCCTGCTCATCCAGTTGGGGAAGGCGAAGCTCACGGTGCCGGGAATGGAGAGGGCGGTGGCCGAGGGCAGGGCGACGGCCTGGGTGCCGTCCAGCACGAAGGAGTTCTGGTAGACCTCCGCGCCGTTGGAGGTGGCGAAGATGTCTCCGGACACGACCGGCAACGCGCCGGCCAGGTCGACGCGCAGGTCCACCGTCCAGATGCCGGAGGTGCCGCGGAAACGTCCGGTGGGCGGCAGCCGCAGGTTCTTGTGGGCGGCCGGCAGGGCGCCGAGCCCGGCCAGCACCTGGGCGTAGGTGCCGGTGGTTGTGGGGCCTTTACTCCAGTCGAACCGCATCGCGCTCTCGCCCTTGATGAACAGGGTCTGGTAGCTGCCATCAGCGGTCGGCAGCATCACGGCGTGATCGAAGTCGCCGTTCATCGGCGCGGTCAGCTTCTTCCACCCGGCCTCGCGCAGCCCCGAGAGCGGCCCCGGGGTGCTGGCGCCCTGGCCGGAGGTGATGATCGTGGCCTGGTCGCCCTTGATCAGCAGCGTGTACGTCGGGTTGACGCCCGGCAACCCCATGACGACGTCGACGTCGCTGCGGAACGCCGCCGGCAGGTAGGACCCGAAGTTCGGCAGCCCGGTGACCGGCCCGGTGTACTTGGCGCCCACCCCCCACGCCCACTCCAGGCACATGTCCCCGGCGATGAACACGGTGCGCTGCACACCGTCCGGGTTGGTCATCGAGAACGCGGCGTCGCTGCAGCTGGCGAACGGCTCGGGCAGCGACGACAGCGCGGGGCTGTAGGCCGCCGTCAGCAGCCCCTCGCTCACCAGCGCCGTCTGGTTGATCTGCGCGACCCGGTCATCGCGCAGGAACAACGCCCTCCACGGATTGTCTGTCGTCGGGATGATGGCCGTGAATCCTGTGGTCTTGCTGCGGATGAACCCCATCGTTCGCGCCTCCTGGCCGGGTCCTGGAGGACCCACGGCGCTGACGCTAAGCAAGCGCGTCGATACTCACAATGAGGACATCGAGTCAGGTCAGACCGAAACAAACCGAATGAGGTTCTTATTTGGTTACGGACTGCTCCATACCCATCCGCTATCTCTCAATTGAAGCCGGACAACGGCTCACACCACCCCCCGACAGGCACGAAAGCGCAGGTCAACACTCAAAGGGGGTGAATCTTCCAGCTCACCTCCGGCCGCCGCGAGGCGCCTCACATCCCTTATGTCACTTCTGCCCCACCGGTTACGGGCAAGACCGCCGTAAACACCGCCACCAAGTGGCCTCATCTGGCCATCACCTGCGCGACAACCCCGCTTCCCCATACGCCCCCGAGCGCCCTCATCACAGGCCTCACCTGTGTCGGGGCCACGAAGTCCCTGACGGTGAGGGGCGGCACGTGGATCTAAGAAATAAGCTCTGGGTTCCCGAGCGCCTCCCCAGGTCGCCCAGCCCCAGGACCAGGGCGTTTTTCGCGTAGAGCGCGTTAGCCTGACAGCTGAGGGGATCTCGGGATCGGTGAAGCTTCTCCCTCGTTGCTGAGGTTTTTGTAGCGGTGGTGAAGCCGAGGAGTCGCGTGCCGGCCCCGGTCGAGGACGGCACGATCCGGTGCCGAGTGTTGTCCTGACAGAGAACGCCTGCTCACGCGGGGAGCGGCTCCACACACGAGCTCAGCCGCTCGCGAGGCCGGGGCGGCCGCCGTCGCCTGCCCTGGGCACTGCCCGGTGCCGCTCCGGGACCGGTCGGCCGTAGGAATCCTTGGGTTCTGACGAACCCAAGGGTGCATAACTTCCCAGACCACCCCAACAGTCCAGCGTCGACCCTTGAGTTCGCGGGAACTCTGGGGTTTCCAGGCCCCCCACTCTGGTCGCTGTCACCAGCCGCAAAGTAACTTTGTGTAACAAAGGTGACGGTGTGTGATTCGCAGAAATGACCGATTGTGCGAGGTCAGAGCCGCCTTCGTGCGACGAGGCGTTTACCCGCGTCACCGTTCGCAGAACTCCTCTCACAACCGGAACGTTCTGAGAGATGGTTCTGAGACGGTGTTGATCTGCGCAAACGCTCTACTTTGCGGCCGGTGACACGGACCCGAGCGGAGAGCCATCCAGATCGCCAGCGCCACCGACCCCTGCCGACATCAACCCTCGACAGGCTGACCACCCTCTCCCTCCCTTCATAAACGACCCGTTACGGAGGAAGGAAGATCGCAAAGGGCTACCGGGGGTGTGTCACCAGCGTCTCCTCACACGGAGTAACACTCCAGTACTCACACCGCTACCCCCTGGGTGGCTCCGGAATTCGCTAACACGGCTTCACCCCCATCGAGCGCCGCAGAGCCACTGACCGACATTCGGCTCTCAGATTCACCTACAGAGCCAGCGGTTCGAGTTCGGCAGCGAGTTCATCGAGTTCTGCCCGCCCACCTCTCCTAAGAAGAGCTGGGAGGTGGAGATTGGCGACGAGGGTTTCCGCCTGTCGGCCGAGGTCGCCTTGACGCTGCATCAGCTCTTGATGAGCCTGTGGCGAAAACTCTTCCCACCAACCGACATCATGATCGACCCGAAGGAAGACAGGGTGCTGCATGTCGAAGTGGATCGTGCCGGCCTGGAGCTGGACCTGTACGTTGGCGGAGAGCCGAGCTCGGGTGTGACGATCCCGCATAACCGAATCATGGAGGTTGCCGCGGCCCTCGCGCTGACTCTCCCGAGCTGACCACCAGATGGACATTTCGCCACGGCATGGTCCCCGCCGCCTGTTGGCCGCCGAGCCTTGTACGGATTGTCACCCCCTCTGAGCACACCTTGCCCGTCGGGCCCTGGCGCAAATACGCCAGGGCCCGACGGCGTTACGAGGGAAATCACGAAGGTCGCGCTTCGCGCGGCGTGTTTTTCTGGGGGCCACGCTGGCCCCCAGACCCCCTCGCGTAGGCCTGGGCGCGTTCACCGTCTGGTGGCTGTCCAGGCCGAGGGCGGCCTGGACAGCCACCAGACGGGCGCCCAGTCCACCGACCCCGGCGACGCCACGGCGCACATCCGCGCCAGGATCGGCCGGATTGCTCGGGCGCGTAGTCGTACCGCCGGGCGCGCCGGCCAGGTGCACGGGATGGCAGGCAGCGACGGACGAAGTTTCGCGCTGCGCGCGATCTGCATATTCCAAGCTCCTGGTTTTCCCCGTGCTAGCCGATCGGCGCGGGAGCCGTACGGCGTAGCCAATGCCGGACGCGTGAGGCAAGTGACGCTCTTACACGGTGCTGACGTAGGTCAAACCGCACCGGGGAGGGGGCCCAATTTCGCTGTGACCTGCGAAAACACTCCCAATTGAGCCTTAAATGCGCTATAGTTTTATATATAGGGAGTCGTGGGGTGGTATCCCCGGCGCCCGACCCCCCATCACACCCCCGCGGAAGGCACCGACGTGCAATCCACTCTGTTCGAGCTGCCCGCATCTCCCGAGCCCGATCTTTGGTCCTTCGACTGGATCGTGGCGTCGATCTCTGGTGGCAAAGACAGCCAAGCCCTACTCGACCTCATCGTCGAGTTGGCCGATCGCGCCGGGGTCCGGCACCGCCTGGTCGCCGTTCACGCCGACCTCGGCGAGATGGAATGGGAAGGTGTAGCCGCCCTTGCAGCGGAGCACGCTGCCCACTACGGCATCCCCTTCTATCTGGTCAGCCGCACGGTGGAGGGGGAGTCGCAGTCGCTGCTAGAGCAGGTCGAGGAACGAGGCATGTGGCCGGACGCAGCACGGCGATATTGCACAAGTGATCATAAAAGGGGACCAATCGGACGTTTTATCACCTGGTTGGTCAACCAGACTCGCGCGGAGCGAGGACGCGACTATCGGGTGCGAGTGCTGCACGTGATGGGCATGCGGGCCCAGGAATCCCCGGCACGCGCGCACCGTGATCCGCTACGCGACGATGAGCGCAATTCGAGTGGAACCCGCTACGTCCTGGAATGGTTGATCTTGCACCGGTGGACCACCGAGGAGGTCTGGGAGCGAATTGCCCAGGCCGGAACCCGGATTCATCCCGCGTACCTCGCCGGCATGCCCCGCCTGAGTTGCGTATTTTGTGTGCTTTCCTCAAAATCGGCGCTCGTCTTGGCCGCTCAGCTCAATCCGGAATTGGCCGAGCGGTATGCGGCCGTCGAGAGGCGGATCGGCCATCGCTTCCGCGCGAATCTATCCATGGCACAAATCATCGAGGAGGCCCGGCAGCGCCCCCGGGTCAAGGTTGTCGAGGGGTGGGCAGGATGAAGAGGCCGCTCGCTGAGACGGCGCGATCGCCGGGCGTGGTGCTCAGGTAACGGGTGCGGCGACCAAGACCTGTCTTGGTCGCCGCACCCGTTATGGCCGAGGCCAGAATCAGCTGCTCTTTTGTCTGGTCCTAGGCGCAGGCTAGTGCTGGCCCTGATCAGTCATCCCTACTTACGAATTGAACAAACGGAACATCGATGGGCGACATGGTGAAGATCCCCGTCAGGGCAGATCACTCCTAGGCCCAGTTGTTTGAGGACGTGGATTACACCAACGGGGCGTTCGAACTGCCCCAGACCACCTGGGACGGCATGTCCGAGGCAGATGGCCGAGGGGATCGACGAAAACCTGTGATCACTCAGGGGCTCACCTGTTCCTCGCCGGGTGAGCGGATGAAGCCGTGAGAACAATCTCCGAATGAGCTATTAATATGCTATAGTTTTATCTATCGGATATAGGGAGTGGCACCCCAGCTCCGCATCCACCGCACGAGACGGAAGGAAACCCATGACGAATTTCCAGCCCGCAGGCGGGACTGTGACGCCTCATTGGCACAAGGCGGCCGATGCGCTGACGGAGCGTCTGAGGGTCAGCGGCGTTGGCTGCGTACGGAGAGCGACGATCAAGGCAGCCCGTTCTGGTGCACCGACAGCGACTATTGGCCGGCAGGATCACCTGCCTGTCGGTGTGGCCGCTCCTGCGAGCGCGTCATACCTGATGGGCCGGATCAGTGCCAGAACAACCAGCCCTGACGAAATGGCCGACCTCGCCCGGCTGATGCGCGTCGCCGAATCGCTCACCGCACAGGAGTAAAGGTGTCCGCATGGTCCCCCCGTCGCATGCCACGCATCCGCGACCGTGTGCGCACCGCGCTCACCGGTTCTGACCGCCTCTTCAGCCAGGACACTCCGGAACTGGTCGCCAGGAACAAACGAGTCGCCCAGAACCTCGGCGCATCTGGACTGTCATGGGCCACACCCAACATGTCGGCTCTCGCCATCGCCGCAGCCGCCGACCTGCCCGAGGTGCGATGGGCCACCGCCGACCGGCCGTCAGCATCTGGGCTCATCGTGTGGGACGGCGGCATCGGCCAAGTCCCCTACCGCGGGGTCTACACGCCCGTGGATGCCATCTCTTGGGGCCCGCACCCTGACGGACTCAGCTGCATGATGTGGCTGAGCCTCAACCGCATGCGGGAAGCGGTGACGGCCCTGGGCGGCACCTACGTGCCTGGCATTCTCCCGCCGCTGCTCCCCGTAGGGGAGTTCGTCGCCCCCATCACCGCCGACCCGTACCCAGCGGAGGCGATCGACGACGGTGCCCGGACCGCGCTCACGACGCTCGCATCCGCATGGCTGCTGATGAAGCAGCCGAAGATGGTCGACCGGTCGAGCGTCGAAATCGACCGCAGCGTGCGTCGCTCCTACGGACGGGCAAACCTCCCCGTGCCAGAGGTGACGCTCATAGACCTGCGCCGTCTCTACGTTCCCAACATCACCGAACGAGACGAGCCTGCCAGTCGCACCTACAACAGGCGGTGGGTCGTGGGCGGGCACTGGCACAACCAGGCGTACGGGCCCGGCTGGTCACTGCGTCGGCAGATATGGATCCCGAACTACATCAAGGGTCCGGATGGGGCCCCGCTCATTGTCACCGAGCGCGTCAACGTGTGGCGGCGGTAGCCGTACAACGCCGAGAGCCCGCCCGGGCTGGGACGGGCTCTCGTGTTCCTCAACTACGACGGTGGCGCCCGAACCCGATATCCATCACATCTCCCATTCACTCGATGTGATTGCTCCGGGACCACCGTCGCTCTTCGCCGGCGAGCAGGTGAGCTCGCTGAGGAAACTTCCCACTTGAGCTTTAATTACGCTATAGTTTTACATATCGGACTGGGGAGTGGCACTCCAACCCGACATCCACCACATGCGCGGATCAGGTATCGGACCTGACCCGCTCTCACCTGAGCATCTCTCAATAAAGGGAGGCCATCATGGCCGTAGGCGAAACCACGATCACCATTGTCGGCAACCTCGTCAACGATCCGGAGCTGCGCTTCATCCCCTCGGGGCAAGCAGTGGCACGGTTTCGCATCGCATCCACTCCGAGGTTTCTCGACAAGACGACCAACGAGTGGAAGGACGGCGAAGGCCTGTTCCTGACCTGCAACGTTTGGCGGGAGGCAGCGGAAAATGCTGCCGAGAGCCTCCAGCGCGGCATGCGTGTCATAGTTCAGGGCAGATTGCGCCAGCGGTCTTACGACACCAAGGAAGGCGAGAAGCGCACGGTTTACGAGGTCGAGGTCGACGAGGTCGGCCCCTCCCTGAAGAACGCGACCGCCAAGGTCAACAAAACTGCCCGTCAGGGCGGTGGCGGTGGCTTCGGCGGCGGCCCCTCCAACGACCCGTGGGCCTCCTCGGCGCCTGCCGCACCGCAAGGTGGCGCCTTCGGCCGTGGTAGCGCCTTCGATGCGCATTCCGGCGACGAGCCGCCGTTTTAACCATCGCGGCGATAGCTGAAATGAGGAAGGCCGACGGGAATCCCCTCTCGCGAGTGGGTGGCACCCCGTCGGCCCCTTTACTTTCCACCGCATCATCACGAGAAGGTCCAATGAGCTCTAAAGCTCCAGGAGACCAGTGCATGAGACGCGCCTCTAGGGTAAGGCCTTGAAGGCGCACACGCCCACCGGGCGCTTCGCTGCTCAGAAGTTTTCGAAGGGCCGCTCACTCGGCTTGGCATCGCCTCGGACGCCTCACGCCAGCGGCCGGAGCCCGTATCCTGCGCCTAGCACCCCGCTGATCAACGTGACATGACAAGAGGAAACGACCATGATCCGCGCAGGCCGTACCGTGGTTGATGCTGAGGGGTTGGCGAGGCTGCACGGCGTCAGCCTCGCCACCGCCAAACGCCACCAGCTGTTCGACGACGCGACGCTGCCGGCACCGGTCAGCGCAGCGCGTAAGCGGTTGTGGGATAGGGAACAGGCTCAAGCGCATGCCGCGAACGATCCGATCCCGCCGCTACCGGACACCGATTGCGACGACGACCTGTTGGAGGCGGCCGAGGCCGCACAGCTGTGGGAAATCGCCGTTGAGAACTGGAACAGATACGTAGCTCAAAAACGCGCACCTGAACGCACCGAAACCGTGTGCGGAGTGGACCACTGGCGTCGCGACGTCGTGGTCACCTACCAACGACCAGGGCGTGGTGTCGGCGGCGGCCGGCCGCCAGGCACGCCAGACAGCCAGCCCCGACGCGAACGGGCACTGACGCGCCTCCACCAAGAGCGCGTCCGGAAGGTGCGGCAGATGCTCGACAAGGTGGGTAAGGCCGATGATGAACCCACTGCCAAGCAGGTCGCTGAGATGTTCGACGTGGCTGTCGATACAGGCCGACGCTACATCAACGAGGCCAAGGAACTCCCGGCCTAGCGGCGGGCCGGTAATCGCAGGACATCACCGCCGAGTCGAGGGCAGCCAGCACACCTCAGGGTCGAGGCCTCACGGGCCAGCAGGATCACGCTGACCTTCGGCAGGTGCGCCGTCATTCGATGCCGTGTTCTGCTTCTGGCGTTGCTCGCGTGGGCCGACAGTCGATGGCCGCCCGCGCCTCGCCTGAGGCCCCAACCGCGGACGTCCCGGCGGGCGCTTCTCCGGAGCAGGACAGTCCAGCCTCCCAAGGTCGTCCGCGGTCCACCCCTCGTTGGTCGATCGCCGGTATGCCAGGGCATACAGGCGATCGATTTCAGCGAGCTCGTCCATGATCGGCTTCCTACGTTCACGGAACGCGATGAGGTCAGCGACGGGGGCCAGGCGCTGCTCCACCATCGCGCGGGCCTGAGTGAGAGAGTCAGAGGACGCTTCTTCTATCGTACGATCCGGCACACGATCACCTCTCGTAATGAGCCAGCAGCACACCAGCCCGCAGATTTGACTATAAGTCAAACAATTAGTCAAAAGTGTAAGAAAGATACCGGGTCGCCGCCATCTCCGACGACATCCTTTCCCGGGGATGTGACTGATACGTGATCAGAGCGGTTGTGGTCGGCTGCCGCGCCGCTTCGGCCGGTCACTTGCCACCGTGAGATGCGCACCGAGGCAGCAGGGCCGGCGCCGTTGGGGTCGCTGGGAAATGCCGGCAGGGGCGAGCCTGGCACCGCCGTCCGGGCCCGCAACCCCACCACCCCCGGGCGTCAAAACAGGGCCCGCCCGCACCGGCTGCACTCGCGCCGAGACGCGCCGCCAGAGCGTGGGCTGGGGTTGGCGGGCGGCCTCAGAGTCTTGCCGGGCTTCCCGGGGGTGGTGGGGTTGCGGGCCCGTCCTTGCGATGCCGACCTCGCTCCTGCCAGGCACCCCGCAGCCTCGATCCGCCATAGGGGCGGATCCTGTCGGACCAGCTGGCAGAAGGAATCAGATGCATACCGACCGCACCTTGCACCTGAGGCAGAGCGCCTCCGCTCTCGACAACGCCCGTCGAGCCATCAACGACGTGCGCAAAGGGGTCTACTCCGCGGCGCTCCTGGATTGCGTGAGCGCCATCGTGTGGCACGCACTGCCCACAGCCACGGACCTGATCGTGGACATTACCCGCCTCTACACCAAAGGCATTGGAGACGTCGATATCGAGCAGATAATCGACGTCGAAGGTGGCATCCTCTACGACTACAACGCCGAAGACGACACCCTGCCGGACTATCGCGATCCCGCCGGCCGCACTTGGCGGCAGGCGCGCCTTGGTGCCGAGTTGAGGCTCCAGGAGTACGTCGGGATCAACGGTCCGACAGGTTGGCCCCGCATACAGGGGCAGGTGGAAGTCCGCCGGATTCCGCTCGCTGCCATTACCTCGGTCATCGATGACGACCAGCCGCCGTTCTAACACCTGATGACGGATACCGGGAGATACCTTCCCCTGGCTGGTCTTAGAGGAAGGTATCTCCTGCTCCGGGAGTGCACGCACGAGCTCTCGCCAGTGTGACTCTCCTTAATAGTTGACACCTGGTAGATCGGCCGACCAGCAACGATGATGCAGGCGAGCCAGAGCAGGTGTCACCGAATGCTCAGGATGGTTGTCACCGGGTCGCTCTATCCAACGGAGTTGTCACCAGTTTTTGTGATGGATTCGGGCCACGGCTCAACTCGGCCCCGGGTTGGTGACAGCCACCGTGGCCAAGTGGCAACTATCTCGGCGAGTCGTATGAGTGAGGCCCAATTCGACGCAGATCTGTGAAAACAAGCACCTTATGAGCCGTAAATATGCTATAGTTTTATCTATAGGCAATGGGAGTGGCACCCCAGGGCCGCATCCACCGCACGACAACAGAAGGAAGTCCATGACGTACAACCGCGCTGCCCAGATCTTCATGATCGTCGCCGCCATCCTCGTCGCCTCTGTCGGCCTCAAGGAACTCCTAGCCGACAACCTCACGGCCGCCACCGCGTGCTTCTGGTCCGTCGCCTGGATGTTCATCCACCATCTCAACCAGGACCAGATCAAGCGGCTCCGCGCCGTGATCAAGACCCACACCGAGGTCACTAACCTGATGGCCACGCACCTCAGCGACGAGCAGTTCGAGAAATTCCGGGCCCAGTTGAAGGCCGCCGAGTCCGACGCCTGACCTGATCCAACCTGCCGGGCGGGCGACTGTGACTGCCCGCCCGGCCCGGGGAGTAGAACGCGAGCCCCATGTACGCCTGCCGTACCGCGCTGAACAACGAATGATTTAGGAGCCGCCAATGGATAACTACTATCTGTTTAGCGGAGCGATCACTATCGACCCCCCCATCCCCATCGAAATGATCCCAACCGGCAGCATTCTGCTGGGGCGAAACAACAGCAAGTTCCTCGACAGTAAAATGCGCTACCCCGACCCCGACACTGATGTCTGGCTGCGCATCGTCGAACAGGACGGCCGAACAGTAGCCGATGCCATCGTTCCTTCCTGCCTGCACTGCCGCAAATGCGGCGACATCATGCTAGAAGTCGGGAATATTCTCCAGGCCTATGGTGAAGAACGGACATTCTCCGGAGAGCTGAAGGCCGTGGGCGAGACGCAAGAGGAAGACGGCACCTGGACGATCGTGATCGTCAATGGCCGCGCAATACAGACCGGCATCGACCAAGAGCCCATGCCTATAACGCCCACACCAGAGCCAAGGCTCTAAGTCCACCGGTCAATAACCAAGCGTCATCGAGGTAGTCGCCGCCCTGCTGATGCAGGGCGGCGAGCCGGATACCCGGCTCATCGTGATGACTAACAAAGCCAGCAGCTGAACTGGTCACCGCGGAGAAAACATGTCCGTTCACGGTGCCCGGAACAGGATGCTCAACGCACCGCCCGGCCCGATCACCTACCGGCGTCATCGCCCACAGCCTGCGCCCCCGTAGCGACGCTACAGGCCAACAACAGCTCCCGTGATCTCACGCCCACCACCCTGCCCCGAACAGCCATCGGAGCAGGGTGGTTCGCTGATGCAGCCTTCCAGCAGCCCAAGACGATCCCACACCACCGGATAAAAGGCCACTCAAAACAGAGGCGGCGTATGCGGCTCCACGGGTGAAGGCCGGGAGAGTGACGTGGCAAGTCGCGCGCCCGGATGAAGAACCTGCTCCCACAACACCCGGTCGGTCCACTCGCTGCCACTGACCTCGCGCGGACGTGATGGTGCATTCCAGCCCGCCCGAGCAGCTCGATCAGCGACGCGACGCCACCCCGCACCGCGCAGACTTGCACCAGTCTCCGCGCCTTGGGTGTAAGTGATAATCCGCCGATAGCCCAGCGTCTTCATGGTGCGCGCTGCCGACCCGTAGAGGTAAGAACAGGCGTTGCGAATGCCATCGGTACAGCAGCGCGTCACCTCTACCGTCAGACCGTCTTGCAGCAGCCGGGCCACGGGACGACCGACCACAACCACGCCGTGCAGCACGTCGTTATCGTCGGCCACGCCCAGGCACAGCAGATACCCCTGTGGTGGGCGATGGTGGCGATGCCAATCGAGGATGAAACGCCGGGCTACGGCGCCAGAAACTGGCACGGTGTGGAGGGCCATTGTCAGCCCTCCCACAGCAGTGTCTGCCCGCGGACCTCGCGCACCCACGACAGCAGCCGAGGCAGATGGTGATCCGGGCCGAACGCGATGAGCGTTCCGTCGGCCGACTGGCAGCCGATCCCTGCGGCGTAGCGCAGCCGGCGGTGGGAATTAACGCGGCCCATGTGCACGCCCAGACCGCGATCACGCGCTTCACGGACGAGACGGCGCGCTGCCCTCTTTGGCAGGCTCAGGTGAGACAGCGGAAGGAAGTACCCTTCTGAGCTTCGAGTAGGGCGAGACAGGACCGTTGACGATCGTGACTTTGACTGCTGCCGACCTGGGCGCCGGCGTGCGTGATGATGGAAGTGTGAGTTCGGAGCCGGAAGGGCCGCGAGCTGAACGGCCCAAGCGGCGCAGATTCAGCGCGGACTACAAACTGCGGATCGTGGCCGAGTACGACGCGCTGACCGAACCGGGCGCCAAGGGTGCGCTGCTGCGCCGCGAGGGGCTGTATTCCACGCACATCCTGGACTGGCGACTGGCCCGCGACCACGGAGCCTTGCAGGCGCTGAAGCCCAAGCCGCCGGTGCGCAAAGACGCCAAGAGCCCGGCCGAGAAAGAAGCCGACAAGCTGCGGCGCGAGAACGAGAAACTCGCCGCCGAGCTGGCCAGGACCAAGAAGGCACTGGCGATCTTGGGAAAAGCACACGAGCTCTTGGAACTGCTGTCCGAGAGCGAGGAGCCCAGCACGCCGCCGACGAAGCCGGACGCGTGATCAACGAGGCGTTTGAGCAGCTGGAACAGACGCTCGACACCACGAACGCCTGCCGGCTGACCGGCATCTCGCGCGCGACACTGTATCGACGGCGCAATCCCCAGCCCGCCCCGGTGGCCGCACCGCGGCCGGCCCCGCCCAACGCGCTGTCACGTGATGAGCGCCATGCGGTGCTGGAGACGCTCAACTCCTATCGGTTCATCGATAAATCACCGCCGCAGGTATGGGCGACGCTGCTGGATGAGGGCCGCTATCTGTGCAGCATTTCCACGATGTATCGGCTGCTGCGCGCCGAGGACGGCGTGCGCGAGCGCCGCGCTCAGGCACGCCATCCGGCCAAGACGATTCCCGAGCTGGTCGCTGACGGCCCTTCGCAGGTGTTCACCTGGGACATCACCAAGCTGAAGGGCCCCAGGTCAGGTATCACCTACGACCTGTATGTGATGCTCGACATCTATTCGCGCTACGTGGTCGGCTGGCGGGTCGAACACCGCGAAAGCGCCGAGTTGGCCACCGACTTCATCGCTGCCGCCGTGGCGCGCAACGGCGGCAGGCCCCGCGTAGTGCACGCCGACCGGGGCCCCTCGATGACCTCCACCGACGTCGCCGCGTTGCTGGCCGACCTACAGATCACCCGCTCGCATTCGCGTCCCAAGGTGTCCAACGACAACCCCTACAGCGAGGCGGCGTTCAAGACGCTGAAGTACTGCCCGGCCTTTCCCGAGCGGTTCGGCGCTCTGGCTGATGCCCGCGCGTTCTGCGAGGCGTTCTTCACCCACTACAACCACGAACACCGCCATTCGGGGATCGGGCTGCACACCCCGGCCTCGGTCCACTTCGGCACCGCCGAACAGATCCGCGCCCAGCGCGTCGTCACTCTGGAGGCGGCCTACGCAGCCACACCGGACAGGTTTCACACGAAGCCGATCCCACCCCGGATCCCCACCAAGGCGTGGATCAACGACCCGGCCAAACGGGAGAAAATGACACAGATCGATTGAAACGACCGTGTCTCACCGAGCTTGACAAGTTCCGCTGCGCTTCCGAGCTTCCAAGGGGTCGAACCTCCCACGAACAGGACATCAACAGTCGTCCACGGCACCGTGAGATCGTCGAGCCCGTCTTGTGCAATGAGTAGGGCAGGATACCCAGCCGCCCGAATTGGCGGGAGCATCGGCGCGGAACGCACGAGGGTCTGGGCGGCATGCCCGACGATGTCGGGTACCGCTGCGAATAAGGCGTGGGGAGCGTGATGGGCACGAGCCGTCAGCCACGCCACGAACGCGGCGTCCCCGGGATAAGTGCCGGTGAAGCAGCCGTTATCGGCCCCCCAGGTCACTCTCTCGATGAGGGTGTTGCCTTGCGTCGGTGAGGCCATCATCTCCAGCAGCCCCTGGCGCATCGCCTCATGCACCGCGGCGGTAGAGGGATTAGCCAGATACCGCATGGCTCACCGCCATAAGGCGCACGATCAGCACGACGGCGACGGCCACCGCGCTGGCCCAGAACTTGCCCAGCAGCTGGCCGGGCGCGCCGGCCAGCACCGGCAACCCGGCGATGACCAAGAACAGCGCCGTGTCGACAATCGAGCCGAGCAGATTGGAGACCAGCACCGCGCGTACCCACCCGCGCCGCCGCAGCGGGACATAGATGAGCATGTCGGCGGTCTCGGCTACCAGGAAAGCCACCCCGGAAGTGAGCGCCAGCCGGGGAGTGGTGACCACCGCGCTGAGGATGGTGCCGCCGATGATGGCCAGCACTACCATCGGGCGACCGCCGATGTCATGCGCTACGTCGCGCATCAGCAGCGTCGCGCCCGCGGCATAGGTGCCCGCGGTGGCGGTCAGGCCCAGGCCCATGGGGAGCGGCCCGAACTGGGCGGTCAGCTGATTGGCGGCCACGATGGTGGCTAAGTAGGCCGCCACCACAGCAAAACGAACGATCATGAACGTTTCCCTTCCGCGCGGGAAGGGGTGATGGCTTCGGGCGCCAACTGCTCTGTGTGCCCTTCCCGGCGAGTGCCGGGCGGGCGGGCGATAGCCGGGTTAGGCAAGGGCGCAGCGCCCGCAGCGCAGCGAGGACGAACGGCCCTTGCCGTTCCGGTGCGCCTGCCAGGCTGAAGCGATCGGGAAGGCAGAGGGGGAGGGCTGCCCGGCATGGCCGGGGCCGTCGCGGGGAGCGCATCGCGCGGGGACAACTCCGGGTTTCGCGCTTTGCGCGGGTGTCTTTCCACCCCGGCCTGATGAGGGTGCGCGTGTCCGGTTCGTGCGGAGGTTTCTACCGGTCGCGGTGGTGAGCTGGGGGTTGAAGAGTAAAGCCGAACGTGACGAGCTTGGTTTGTCCGGACTTACTTTTCAATTTCGGCGAGGCGGACGCGTTGGCGGGCATAAGGGCCGGGTCTGGGTCTCCAGCGGTGCTGCTGCCCGCGCCTCCGTGAGCTCCTGCCGGACCCGCCGCACTGAAGACTTAACCCGACCGTTGCAAGATCCCCTGAAGAGTAAGTCCGGAACCTGAAGAGATGACCCGCACCGGACAGCGCGCTTCCACCTTCCCAACCCGCTGACCTGCATCGGGGAGAGCAAGATAGGCGATCAGGTGCCCTGATCGCGGATTGAGTCTTCCGACAAGTCGGATTACTCGGCCAAACTGATGTTTGTCATCCCCTGTCGGGGTCGCTTCGCTGGGGAGGAGTCGGCCACCGTGACGCACGGCGAGCAGGCGATACCGCCTCAACCAGCCAGCGCAGCGGCCCGCCGTCCGGCGGCCCGCCGGCCGGTGGCGCGACTTCGCCGGCAGCGCGGTGGACGGCCGCATGTGGTCAAGGTGAGGTTGTCCACCGCGGAGAAAGTGAAGATCGAGGCACGAGCCATGAATCTTGGAGTCAGCGTCCAGCGCCTGCTGGTGGAAGCCGCGCTGGCGACCAACAGGCTGACCCTGACGGAGCGGCGCTCCCATGTGATCGAGCTGATGGCTTTGCGGCGGCTGGTCACCGCACTGAGTAACAACCTCAACCAACTGGCCCGGGTCGCCAACGCCAGCGGCAATGTACCCCGCGCCTTCGGCCCGACCTCGGCGGCAATCGCCCGCGCCGCCAACCGGCTGGATGCCGCAGTCGCGACGTTCATGGGAGAGGGCCAGTGAACGCGAAAATCAGGGTGCCCTACGGCGATGACCTCCCAGGTCTGATCGGCTACCTCTTCGGCCCGGGCAAAGCGAACGAGCACACCGATCCCCATTTGGTCGCCAGCTCCGAGCACGTGGAGCTGGCCGGCGCACCGCGCTTCCAGCAGCCTGGTGAGCTACAAGCCGCCAAGATCGAATTGGATCGGACCCGCCGCACCCTGGGCAGTGATATCGCCGGCGGATATGTCTGGCACTGCTCGCTGAGCCTGCCGCCTGACGACCGCCAGCTCACCGATGCGGAATGGGGTGAGATCGCCCGCGAGGTCATCCGGCGTCTTGGATTCGACACCTCCACCGGAAAAGCGCCATGCCGGTGGATCGCCGTGCGACACGGTCTGTCTACCGGCGGAAACGATCACATCCACCTGGCGGTCAATCTGGTGCGCGAGGACGGTACCAAGGCCAACACCTTCAAGGACTTCGTGAAGGTGAGCAAGGCCTGTGCTGAGTTCGAGCGCCGCTATGCCTTGCAGGTGGTCGACGGCAGGCCCGGCGCAGGAATGCCTGGATTGAAACGAGGCGAAATGGAACGAGCGCGCCGTGAAGGCCGCGATGAGCCCGACCGTCTTCGACTGGCGCGCAGCGTCCGAGCGTGCGCGACGGCAGCCCAGGACGAGGCCGAGTTCGTGCGTCGGCTTCGTCGCGCCGGCGTGCTCGCTCGCCCGCGTTATGCCCCCGGCGGCAGGCAGGCGGTGATCGGCTATTCGGTCGCGCTACGGCCCGACGACGGCGCCTCTCCCATCTGGTACGGCGGCGGCAAACTCGCTGCCGACCTGACCCTGACCCGGCTGCGGGAAGGCTGGCATTCCACCCCCGACGGCCTGCGCAATGCGGCCAGCGCCTGGCGGACCCCGAACAGTCGTCCTCAGACAGCGCCGGAACGCACCGTCTACGGAGGTCACACCTGGGAACAAGCCGCCCAGGTCGTCACTCATGTGCGCGCCCAACTGGCGCAGGTGCCCGTCGACGACCTCGATGCTTGGGCCAGCGCGGCCCGGCAGACTGCCGGCGTTCTCGCCGCGTGGTCCAGCCGCCTGGAGACCCGCGGCGCCGGGCCGTTGGCCAAGGCAGCCAACGCGTTGGCCCGCTCAGCACAGACCTCTCCAGCCACACCGCGCCGGTCCCCTCACCGCAGCGCGGTCCGCGACCTGCGCGGCGTGGCGATCGTCGCCCTGCAGGCCACTCCTCGTGGACGTGGAGACAGCGGTCAGGTGATGTTGCTGCGTCAGCTGACCCGTCTGATGGAGGCCATCCATGACGCGCATCTGGCGCGCGGCCAAGCCCGTCAGGCGCAGCTGCTGGCCGCGGTCGCTCGAGAGGACCTCGCAGGATTACACCGCACCATCGGCCTACCGATCGAGGCCGGCGTGCCCGCCCAGGCGCGGCGCGAGGCCTTCGAACTCGACCTGCACTGACATAACCGTCAGAAAGAAGGACTTCGATATGAGCGAGCAGCCCACCGACGATGTCGTTGGATCCCTGCGCGACGCCATGCGCGGCCTGTTCTCCTCCGCGACGGAGACCGCTACCGCGATTGCCCAGCGCCGCGCCGAGGCCGCCCGCCGCGCTCAGGCTGAGAGCGATGCCGCCGCGCGGGCCTATCGACAGCGCACAGACGCTCAATTCCGGGCGGATGAGATCCTCATGCGGCCGGTGTGGACTGACCGGTGGTGGTCGAGGGTCGACGGCCACCCGGAGAAGATCAGCGAGATGTGGGAGAAGGCCGCCGGCTGGGCCCAGATCCAGCCGTACGCGCAGGCCGTCCTGCACCACATGCGCGATGAGATCGCCGAGCGCTACGGCATCGAATTGCCCATGACACCGTTGCGCGGAGAACTCGCCCGGCTGCTGGCCGCTCCCGGTGCGTCCGGCGCCGAGCCCACCCTGGAGCAGGAACTGGCTCCAGCCGCCGGCCGAGTCTTCAGCTACCAGATCTTCGACGCCGAAGGGATGTCCATACGGTCCGATCCAGCGGCCTTCTCGGCCGAAGTCATGGTCGAGGAAGGCACCCCGCTGGAGCTGTTTGCCGCCGAGCGGTTCCAGGCCTACGCACGTGTGCGCTCTGCCGGGCAACAATCGCAGGCGCAGCTCACCGGCGATGAAGTAATCAAGGTCCATTCCGGGGCCAACACCATTACACCCGTGGCACTGACGCTCACCTGGCAACAGGCTCAGGAGATTCACGAGCGCATCACCCGTCGCCGACAGCAGATCCTGACCGGAGAGCAGGACGCACCGCCTGAGGAGGTCCGTGACGCGCTGCTGGCCGAGCGCCGCCGGCTGCGCGCCGAACTCGACCAGCACGACCCCGCGGTCCTCAGAGCTCGACACCAGCTGCGCCTGGAGAAAGAGGCCTACGGAATCCTCGCCCGCGAGGCGCAGCCCGACTCGGCGACCACCGGCTCCTCAGCAGCAGATCCCGCGCACGCTCAGAACCTGCGCGAGGAACTCGCCGACATCGCCCTGCGGATCCACGCGACCGAAGCGCAACTGCGCGGCGAGGACCCCGATCAGGTCTACCAATCAGCGATGCTGCGCCAGGGGCTGGATGAAGGCTGGTGGCAAACCGCCAACCCCGAGGAGATCGCCGGCGTCTGGGGCCATGTCGAGCAATGGGATGAGTCGGTAACGCGAGCCGCGACGCTGGAGCGCATGCGCGAGAACATGGTCACGGCGCTGGACGCGGTCGTCAACGCCCAAGCCACCCGGCAGGAGGTACTGATCGCCACGCGCCTGGCCGAGGCCAAAGCATCCGGCCGCACGGCATTCGAGGCCACCATTCAACGTCCCAATGTGTTCGGCGTCTCCCAAATCGTCCGGCACCAAGCCTTGATCCTGGAGCCCGGAGAGCAGCCTGTCGATGCCGCTCGCCGGGCGATGAACGCCTGGTTCGGCGATGTCTCACCGCCCTATCGCGACAAGTACTCCATCAGCTTGTTTGTCCCCGGCGCCGCCACTTCGCACGTGCAGAACTTCACCTTCGCCGACCTTCAGCAGGCACCTGACGCCGAGCAGGCACACACGCAACCCGATGACATCCAACCATCTGGTGATCCCGCTCTCGATACCGAGAGCGTCCCAGAAACCTCACCGGCGCAGCCGCAAGCACCGTCACCCGATACGCAGGCCACGCAGTCCCACGTCGATTCGGCTGCTGAGCAGCAGCGGCTGGTAGCGGCCCAGCTGCACGAACAGGCCGCGGCGGCGACTTTGAGTGAACTCCCCGACCAAGAGGCCGCCGCCGCCGCGGTGAACGCGCGACTGGGCTTCCCCGATGGTCCACGCGCGAGCCTGGCCAAAGGAAGACAACGACGTAGCACCGCAAGCCGCCGGCCGCCACGTAGCACGATCCCCGAGCGGCAACGGGAGTAGAGCCGGTAACACGCGTTCTACCGACGATGTCCGGACCATCTGCTGCGCCGGGAAGTCCCAGCCCTTGCATCCGGCGGGCGAGAGCCGTGCAGATAGGGACACCGGGGCCAACCCCGGCGAGGCGTTCAGCGCGTGGAGGCCATCAGGAAAACCTCGGTGGTAGGGCCCAGAGCCAAAGTGGCTCCGGATGCGCACCGCCGCATGCGTCCATATCATATGGACGCATGCCCCCTCGGATGATCCGCACCGTCTCTGATGAAGCCCGCCGCCGCGCAGTCAACGCGATCCTCGACCGGCGACGCCACGTCGATGACCCCGACCTGGAGAAGGCAACGGATGACCCGTTAGACCTGGTCAACTACGTTCTGAAGCACCAGCGTGCGTCACGGAAAGCGATCCGCGCCGACGTACTTGACGCGCTGACCCTGCTGGAGTGGGCCCGCCGGCGGGCCGCGGTGGTCCTCGGCACGCTGGATCGGCTCGAGCACCAGCTCCTGGAGCTAGGCATCACGGTGGGCTTGCAACTGACCGAAATGGGCGTGCCCCTGGGATGCCGGAAGACGACGGTGCACAACCGGCTGATGCGAGGCCGAGCAGTCCAAGCGGGTCTACCCTCCAACGAGAAAGCGTTGCGTGCGCAACACCGTGGCGATGTCTGGTTCGCCGCGAACGCCAAGCGCCTCATTGAGGTGGCCAACCAGCTACCCCCCTACGCCGAGTTCGTCGACGATGAGGAGGAGGAGTTCGCCGACGGCCTTTACGAGCTAGGGGAAAGTCTTGCGCTGCTCTCCTCCACCACGACGTCGGCGAGCTCACCCGAGGTGGCGGTCGCCGACTACCCGCAACTACGGATCATTACCGCCCGACTACGCGTGATCATTCGGGAGATCACCGCTCCGGAGTTCGAGGTGCTGCGGGCGAAGTTGGACCAACCGCTGAAAGAGTTGACCACCCTTACCGTCGAGCACTCGGCCGTGATCGAGTACGCGTAGGGCAGCAACCACGCGCCTCGGCCGGAGCCCGATCGCTACCCTGCCGAAGCCGTAGTGATTGCCCTTTTATCGGGCTCGCGGTGCGGTGGCCTACCTGGGCCAGCCCGGCGCGGCACACCAAGTTACGACCTCACCTTCATCGGTTGGCCGGTGGCGCCGACGTAGGAACCCATCAAAATTAGTACCAGGCCAATGATTGCTCCCCAGGTAATCGATTCACCGAGAAAGATCGCGCTATAGACAACAGCAAATCCTGGGTCGAGGTAGCCCGCGAGGTTCGCGCGCGCAGCTCCAACGCGGTGAATCAACGTATAGAAGAGAACCAGAGCACCGGCGGTGGCAACCACACTTAAAATCAGCAGGCTCCCGACTGTTAGCAGATTAGGAATCTGCGTAGCCGTTAAACTCACAAACGGCACGATTGTAAGAGTGCTAACCATCATGGTTGCTGCGGCCGTACCCAAGGGAGGTACCTCAGGTAGTACCCGTTCGGTCCACACGGAGCCCGCGGCGATGCAACCGGCTGCTGCCACCAGTGCGAGGGCTCCCCACGTGCTGGAACTACCGAGGTCGAAGGGGAACAGCACCACCACGCCGGCCAGCCCGAGCAGGACGCCAGTGAGCAGGCGCAACGGCATGGACCGATTCGTTGCCGCAGCGAGTACAGCGGCCCAAACAGGCTGGGTGGCCACCAAGATTCCGGTCAGTCCGGCAGCGACATATTGCTGAGCTACGGTCAGCAATATCAGCGGGATGGTGACCTGTAGGACTGCGGCGATCAGTACTGCCCCCGGACGTGCGCGCACCGCGCTCAGCACTCCACCGCGGACGGCCAGAGGAACGAGAACAAGAGCAGACAGTGCGGTCCGAAGAAAGACAATGGTCGGCGGCGATAGTTCGCGAAGCACCACTGCGGTCAGCGGATAAATAGATCCCCAAATGGCGCCCAGCAGGACCAGGAGGAGCGCGTCTCGGCGAGTCACAATCCGAATTGATCGGCGAGTTCGCGTACCGCCTCGATGTCTCGATATGGGCGAAATTGGATGCGCAGATCCTGGACGTGTCGCAGGTTGCGCGGTGATCTGGTTGTCTTGGCGATGGCGTAGGCCTGGCCTGTCAGTCGCGCCGCCTCGGGGATCTCACCTTGGGCCAGGCGTGCTGAAGCGCGGGCCGTCAGCACCTCGGCAGATGCCCGCACCGCGCGATCTGACCACATCGCGTGTGCCATATCAATCGCGAGCCGTCCGTCGCTGATCGCGGTGGTTGCGCGTGTCCCCAGCCGGAGGAGAGACAGGCCTGCCATCTTGTGCAGGTGCGCGCGGCTGTGGAAGGCAATGTAGTCATCTGGTGCGCCCGCACCTGAAGCATGATCGAGCAACGTGGTGGCGGTCTCCAGGTCCACGCGGCAGGAACGCTCATCTCCCAGGCCGGCGTGAATGTATGCGCGGATCACAACGAGCCACGAGCGCACGGTTGGCGAGGCATGAGTTCCGGCGAGACGGACGGCTCCATCCGCGAGCTGCAAAGCGTCACCGTAGTTCTCGCTTTCGGCCAGGATCCGACTCATCCGCCCTACGAGATATGCCTGGCGACTCACATCATGATTGTTTTCAGCGGCGATGGTGAGGGACTGCCGGGCCAGCCAGAGCGCCTGCTCGTGATGATCTAAGTCAAGGCATAGCCATGAGGCCAGGCCGCCGGAGTCGATGGCCAGCGCCGCTATGCGCTGGCGTTCGGCTTCGCTGGCTGCCTGTCGCAGCCACGCGGTCAGCCGTTGGTGGTGGTCCATGACCTGCCCGACGACCGCGTACGGTCCGAGCAGGTTGTCCAGCCGCCGATGGGTGGCTGTCAGCTGGACGCACGTGTCATAGAGATCGGGAGTGAATGACGGCGATGATGGCGCCAGGGGCAGCTCGGGGATCAGCGCTGTGGCCGCCAATCCCCCGGTGAGAGCGAAAAGATCGCGCCGCCGCATGAGTTCGTCCTGAGTGTCGAGAATTTCTTCCAGCGTAGTGGCCGCCGCGATTGTGTTCCGGGTGGCCGCGGACGTGCCGGGCCGCTGGCTGCCCGTGGTTTCCGGCCGACCCGGTGGATTGCGTAATGGCTGGTACTCATCGAGGGCGCGGTGGTCGATGGCGTCGATCTGCTCGCGGGCAGTGGCGGAGTAGCGGGCATATTCATCGGGAGTGAGCAACCGCCGGCCCGTGGTCTGATACAGCCGCGCCAGCATGCTCAGGGCATAGATGCTGGGGCGGCGGCCGCCGTCGTCAGGCCACTTCTCAAATCGCCAAATCTGTGGCCTGGCTACGGTCGGCTCACCCGAGGCCAGCACGTTCCAGGCATCAGCGACTTCACTCTGAGTCCAGGTGTGGACTCTCCGGAACGCCACCCGCGGACCATCGCCGGGATGATCCATCTGCCAGGCGCCGGCGATCTGCTCCCACGTCATGCCTAGATCGCGGAGCTGCTGCATGCGGTGCGCATGTTCGTGCCGGTCGTCTGCGGTCATCCTCGCCTACAACGTCGATGACAGATGGTCGCTTGATCGTAGGCGGTATTTCGCAACTCCATTGGTAACCAGCACCATTGAAATAGGTAACCAAACGCTTGTGCGTTTGACATTTTCGCAGGTCAGATGCAGAAGATGTGGTAACCAACTTGGAGATTGTTCGCCCGATGTCTTCCCATGATCATGGAGGAACCTTGTTCCGCCTGACTGCGGAGGTGTCCAGGCGACGTTGCTCGGACACCTCGGTGAACATATTCGGAGGTGCCTCATGCGCCATAAACCCATCGGTGTTACGCCGGAAACTCAAATCCGTTGGGCCGCCTGAGGCCCGCGCCGATGCATACCTGATCTAGCGGATGTCTCTACGCATCGCGGATCACCGTGCTGGCTTCCCCTGCTTGCTGACAACCCCGCGCTGGCGGATCTTCCCTCTGTGATTGGACCGGCCCCACACCCCCGTAACGGGTCGGCTCTCGAGGATCTGGCAGCACCCGAGGCCTGTCCTCGCCCTTCGAATAGAGGCGCCCCATGAACAACGGCGTACCCCCGGAACCGTCCGCCGTACCGACCAATAGCCCTCTGCCGTCCCGCCTCGATCTCACCGTCCCGGGCATCACCCGGGTGTACGACGGCGTGCTGGGAGGGAAGGACAACCGAGCCCCCGATCGGGCTACAGCTGAAAAATTGCTGAAGGCCGAGTCCACCACCCCCATCGCCGAGCACGACAATCTGACGCTTTTTGGCCCCGCGGCCGGCGATCCGACAGTGGAGGGGATCGGCCAGTTCCCGAACCTCGGATCGAGAATGCCCCGAATCGCCCTTCGCCGAGGTCGCCTTCACCCCGGGTCCCGCTATGTCGCCGATGCCGAACATCAGCGCGACATGCAGGACATTCAGCTTTCCGACTGGTGTAGCGACCGGGTTTCTCCGGGACGCCTGGTCGTTACGCCTTGCCTCGCAACCCCGCTCGGGGTGGGCGCGCGAGGCACGGGCCGGTCGAGGCGTAGCAGTCTCGACCGGCCCGCAACACCTTCCCCACGACGAATGCGCGATCGCCTTGCGCAGGTCTCGGCCTCGAAGCCGGACCTGGGCGAAGTCGTAGAGAACATCCCGCAGATGCGGGTGCGCGGCTGCGCCGTTGCACCCCTGCTGTGCCCACGCCTCCCGATGCGGGAGGCGGCGTGAGCTCCCCGGCCCCGAACCGGGCATCGAAAATGATCGTATTCATCGCGGTGGCCTACGCTTCGAGACACCCTTCCGAGGCCGAGCGCATCCTCGATCCGCTGATGGCAGGCCTTCGACAACTTGGTCACCGGTGCCTGGTGGTGGCCGCCGGGCCACCTCAAGTCGGCGATGAGGAACGCGGCGTGATCCGGCTGCGGTCGCTGCAGCTCCCGTACTCGCCCACGGTGAAGTCTCTGCTTGCTTCGCTGTCTGACCCTGCTCGGGTGGTTGCCGAGGTCCGTCGGCACCTTATCCGCCGCGGGGCTGACATCGTGGTCTACAGCGACCCTGAATGGGGGCTGGGCTACCTCCACCCTGTCGTGGCGGGGATCCGCCCTGTCCTGATGCTCCACCGCATGCCGCCTAACCGCGCCTCGCGCTGGCAACGGGCGCTGGCCAGTGCGGGCGCCGTCTGCGTGACGAGCTCTCATCTGGTGGGGCAAGGAAGAGCGCACCTCTGGGATACCGCCGCATGGTGCACGATGCCCCTGCCCCTGGCCTTGGTGCCCCAGCGTCAGCCGGTGCCGCACTCGCGACGGGAATATCTGCGGACGGCTGGCCCGATCCGCATCATCGCCGACCCTGCTGCCGGCCTGGCGAAGGTGTTGGAAGTCGTTCCGGAGGATTTCGACCGCTCGATCGAAGTGACATTTGTCGAGCCCGACATCGAAGCCCGCACCAGGGCCGACGCGGCAAGCCGCAGACGGGCTGAAGCAGCATGCAAGGTCCTCACCCGGCGGCGGCCTCAGATCCTCATGATGCCTCCGCTGCGCTGGGGCCAGGCTCCGGCCTTCCTTGCCGAGGCAGCTGCGACGATCGCCCTCCCAGGCGTACCTGCGGATTTTTGCCGCGCAGGCGCCACCGCACAGGTGGTCGGTACCCCGGTGATCTCGGTGTCCGCGGATGCCGACGTATCGGCGCACCATCGCGACGACCATGACCCTCAGCAGAGGTTCGTCGCTCTATGGGCGGCGCTTAGCGCTCTTTTAGACGACCCGAGCGAGTACCACGCTGCTGCCGCGATGGCTTCCACCCATGCCGCCCGCCATGCCCCGGTGGGAGCGGCGACAGCGTTACTGGCTGCCGCTCAGAGCAGCCCACTTCGCTGGGGCCCAACCTCATCTGCATGGCAGTGGCCGATAACCACATCGGTGTCCCGCGGCAGCGTCGAAGCCCGCAGGTCCAGCGCGGCCCTTTACCCCTCAGCTTTCGTAGGTAGTGAAGGAGCACCACATGACCCGCGGTGACTCTCGCGAAACGTCCCCGGCGCTCTCCACCCGTCAACCGGTTCCACCAGTGCTGGATACCAGAACGCCCAACGTCGCCCGAATGTATGACTACTACCTCGGGGGAAAGGACAACTTCGCCGCCGACCGCGCAGCCGCGCAGAAAATCATCGATCTAGCGCCCGACGCACCTGAGAAGGCGCGCGCCAACCGTGCCTTCCTCGGCCGCACCGTGCGATACCTCGCCGCCCAGGGGATCCGGCAGTTCGTCGATATCGGCGCCGGCCTGCCCACGCAGGAGAACGTGCACCAGGTCGCCCTCGCCGAGCACCCCGACTCCCGGATCGTCTACGTCGACAACGACCCCGTCGTACTCACCCATGCCCGTGCGCTGCTGGCCGACAACCCGAACACCCTTGTTGTCGAGGGTGACGTACACGCCCCCCAGGCGATCCTCGACCACCCCGATGTGCAAGCACACCTCGACTTCGACCGGCCCGTCGCGACTCTGCTTCTCGCGGTCCTGCACTTCGTACAAGATGACGAGGAAGCCAACCGGATCGTTGCGAGCCTGCGCGAACGCCTGGTTCCCGGCAGCCATCTCGTGATCTCCCACATCTACCCCGGGAACCACCTCGCGGAGACCATCCGAGCCGGTGCGAGGATCTACGACACGACCACCGCCTCCCTTACTGGGCGCAGCCTGACGCAGATCGCCGGCTACTTCGCCGGGGATATGGAGGTTCTGGAGCCGGGCGTCGTCCCGGTGCAGGCGTGGCGTCCCGTCGAAAAAGTGGGGATCGACCTGGTCGCGCCCGGGATTCTGGGCGCCGTCGGCAAGGTACTGCGCTCCAGGGTGCGCCCATGAGGACATCCTTTGCGACTCCCGCCGCTGCGTGGCAGGACGCTCCCGGTGAAGTGCGCTTGTCGCGAGTGCGTGCCGACGGCGGTAACGACATGGTGCGACCGCCGCGCGATACCGCGCAGGCCGCCGCTGCGCTACAGGCCCAGGCTGAGCGATACCCCTGGATGATCATGTGGTTGCCCTGGGAGCGGCATTTCATCGCGTTCGACTGTTCCGCATCCGGGTTGCCCCCGGTTGAGCGAGCCACCATCGGAGCGCTCAACGACGCCCTGGATCAGGCTGAAATCGAGTATCTGATTGAGCGGTTTACGACAGCCACCTTCTCACGCACCGAGGTGGCGAGGAAGCGCGCCGGAACTGTTCTCCTTCCCACCGCGGCACCCACACGCCCGCGACCGGCGGCTCCCGATGACTCCTTCGAGCTCGGGGCCCCTGCCCTTGTCCGCCCCTACCTACAACCGAAAAGAACCGGTTATGTCACCAGCTGAACCTCCGCCGGTTCCCCCGAACACCCACCATCTGAAAGGAGCCGGCGTGCTGATTCTCTGATCGCTCCGGCGGCCCGCCGACCATGAGCGGGACAGCCACCTCCGAGCTCGTACGGTCACTCCCTGCATCGCTAGGGGGGCGCGGGACCGTGCGAGGACGGCGGCATCGGCCGAGCGGCGCAGTGATGTGCCGATAACCGATGCCGCCGACCTTCCTTCCCCATAACGCGTGCAGCAGAAGTACAGCGCTGCCGAGTTCAGGTTCGCCTTCTCGTAGCAGCAGATCACTCAGCTGACTGCGGCGAAAACACACCCCTAAACCCGCTATTGGAGCATTCCATGCGTCGATTACTATCTGTAACTGTTCCATTGCTTTTTGTGGTAACGGCGTGTACCTCCGCCGAACCTGTACCTACCCCGCCCGGTACGACGTTGGGCAGTCTGTGCACCCAGCACACGCCGACCGCCGATGCCGTGCGCACGAATCGCCCGGAGAAGTCCGCCATCGTCGTCGGCTCCATGCCGATCCCGGACGTGGCCGCATTGATGATCGCCCAGGACTGCGGGTTCTTCGCCCGCGAGGGCCTGACGGTGAAAACACGGACCATTCAGGGGGCCAGCTTCGCCCTTCCCCTGCTTGAAAACGGGCAGATGGATCTCTCGCTGCTCAACTACTCCACCGCCTTCATGGCGCAGGCAAAAAAGGTCCACGACGTGCGATTCGTCGCAGACGCTTATCAAGCCGGGCCCGGCGCTTTCCGGCTGATGTCGCTGAACCCAAAGCTGCAGACCCTCCAGGACTTGCCTGGCAAGACCATCTCCGTGGCCACCAAGAAGAGCATTGGGACGCTCAGCATAGAAATGACGTTCGATGCCGCCGGGGTAACCGCCGACGACGACAAGATGGTCGAAATCCCGCTACCGGACATGCTGAAGGCGCTGCTCGCCGGTACCGTCGACGTCGCCTGGATGACCGAACCCTTCATCAGGGTGGCGGTAAACAAGGGTGCCCACAGTGTCGCCGATGTGATGGCCGGACCCGCCGCGGACTTTCCGATCGCCGGCTACGGGGCGACGGCACAGTACGCGGCGAAAAATCCCAACACGGTGGCTGCGTTCCAGCGAGCCATCGCCGACGGTCAGCAGATCGCCGCAGGCAACCGCGGGGCGGTCACGAAGATCCTCCCGACGTACATCCCCAAGATCACCTCTACGGAGGCGGCGTTGATCATATTGGGCGTCTACCCGATCAGCTTGGACCTCACCCGGCTGAAGCGAGTCGCCGACGCCTTGCAGAAGTACGGCTACACCGAGGAATTGGTGGATGTGGCCCCGCTGCTGCTCCAGCCGACCATGTCCCCCTCACCGGCGACCAGCGACGAACCGCTCCTGCAGGGAGGCGTCACCTCGTGAGCACCATCCTGCCCTCCCGCAAACGCGGGGAATCCGTGCTCCCATCTCGAGTATCTGCTCACCCGCGAGATGCGATCCAGAACCTCATCACCCGTTTCTGGACGGCGTGCGGGCTGCTGGCCTTCGTCGAGATCGGCGTCGCCGACTGCCTGGCGAACGAAAGACGTCGGAGCACCAAGGCCCTGGCGAAGGACTGCCGAGTCGATCCCGACGCCCTGGGCCGGCTGCTGGCGGCTCTGGCTCCGCAGGGGCTCGTCGCCGCTGAGGCCGAGACCGGTGCCTGGTATCTGTGCCCGGCGGGGGAGCGGCTGATCAACAGCCGTGACGACTCGCTGCGGTCTGCGGTATGGACCTGCGGCCATCCGGACTATCGGCAAATGCTGCAGATGCTGCCCGAGCTGGTCACCTCGGGCACATTGCCGTTGCCTGACTTCTACTCCCCGAGAACCTTCCGGAATACGGCGCCGGGCGAGGAGGCCGAGTCGGGGCAATGGGAGCCTCAGATGCCGCATGCGGGTCAGACCATCCTGAGCATGATCCGCGCATTCGGCGACTTCGGTGCGCTCCTGGTCGCCGCAGAACAGCGCTGGGCCGATCATCTGAGCGATGGCGCGCTGAGCGTCACCGAACTCGCCGAACGCGTCGGCGCCGAGCCCGGCCCCGTCGCGGCGATCGCCAAGGCGCTGATCGGTATAGGCATCTTGACCGAATTGCCGGAAGACCGATACCAGCTCACCGAAGCCGGCCACACCCTGCGCTACGGCCGACCCGACTCCATGCGACCGGCGATCTTGATGAACGCCCATCCGGTGTGGTGGGATGCGATCTGGAATCTGACCCATGTCGTGCAGCGCGGCCAGCCCTTCCTTCCGCCCCCGCACACCTCGGCCTACGACGTCCTCCGGCAGGATCCGGACGCTCAGAACCTGTTCGACCTGTTCATGTCCCGCCGCTCGGCCCCGGTCGCCTACGCGCTCGGTGAATGGGCAGCCACAGCGGCGGTGCCCGACGGCGCCACCTTCGTCGACGTCGGCGGCGGTCGTGGCACTCTCCTCGCGGCGCTGCTGACGGCGCTGCCCACCTGCCGGGGCGTCCTGCTGGATCGCCCCGTGGTCATCGCTCAGGCTCGCACCTACCTGGCTGACCACAACGTCGCTGACCGGTGCGAGATGAGCGGCGGCGACTTCTTCGCCGCGATCCCCCAGGGCGGGCACACCTACGTGCTCGGCAGTGTTCTGCATAATCTAGGCGATGCGGCTGCGTTGCACCTCCTGCAACTGATTCGGGCCGCGATGACCGACGGGTCAGCTCAGCTGTTATGCGTGGATGTGTTGCTGCCTGACGGGCCACAACCTCACGTCGGTCTCGGGCTGCTCCTGCGGATGATGTCGCTGTTTCCCGGCGGCCATGAGCGCACCATCACCGAGTACGTCGCCCTATTGCACAAGGCGGGCTTCGCGGTGGCCGCTACCTCCAGCCTGCCCCATGGACTCTCGCTGGTGGTCGCTCGCCCCACTCTTTCGTGATGGTCCCGGCGGCCGGACGGGCTCGTCCCGCTCAGGCCGACCGGTAGAACCGGCGCGGCATCCGAGACCCCGATTCTGGGGCCTCTCCGCCGCCTCATCGCACTCTCGCAGCCAGTCCTGCGTGTTCAGGCTTCCTGCGGGAGCGCCGCCGATGTTCGGCGCCCAGGGCTCAGGGCTGAGCCCTGGGCGCCGAACATCGGCGCACCCACCGGCCAGTGAGCCCCCTCGCCTTTCTCGCGATCACCCCTTGTCGTGTCGGGATGCTGCCCTCGCCCCGCAACTGCCCCGACCTCATTGCCTGGAGCATGTCGATGCCCGGTCCCCCTTCCCCTCATCCGCCCATGACTGGCCGGTGCCCGGTTCAGCCGCTGTTCGGGCCAGAATTCTCCGCCGATCCCGTTGAGACGTTTCGCCGTCTTCGCGCCGAGCATGGAATCGTCGCCCCCGTGCTGCTGGCCGACGGCGTGCGGGGATACGTGGTCCTTGACCACCCCACCATCCTGGCCATCTCCCGTGACCCTCAAACCTGGTCGCGCGACTCCCGCCGGTGGGGTGCCTGGCCCAAAGGAGCGATCGCCCCCGACTCCGAACTCGCAGAACTCGCAGCGATGATGGCCTGGCGAGACAACCTGCTGTTCGCCGATGGGTCAGCGCACACGCGGTTGCGTACAGCGGTCGTGGAGGCTCTGGGTCACGTCGATGAGCGCGCGCTAGCCGCCCTGGTGCGGGCCGAAGCAGATCAGCTCATTAACGCCTTCGCCCCTCAGGGCCACGCCGATCTGGTGACCCAGTACGCCACCCTGTTGCCACTGCGCATCATCATGCGCCTGGTCGGCCTTGATCCCGAGGAAGTCAATCACCTTCTGCCCGTGCTGCAACGCATCTGGGACGGTGACGACGCCGCCGCCGCCAACGTCGCCTACGAGCACACCCTACGAACCCTGATCTGCCGCCAGCGCGCCTGGCCGAGCCGGAACATCACCACGTTCCTGGACAACCACGCTGCCGAGCTCACCGATGATGAACTGCTGCAGCACCTAGTGCTCATCGTCGGCGCCGCCAGCGCGCCCACGGGAAACCTGATCAGTAACACGCTCGGGCAGCTCTTGACGCGTGGGCCAATTGCCCGTGACTTCGCGAATAGGCGCATCGACATCCCCGAAGCCATCCAGCAAGTGCTGTGGGAAGGGGGGCCGATGTTGGTCTACCCGTTCGTCTACCCCACAGCGGATGTCCGCCTCGGCCGCCACCTCATCCCTGCCGGCACCCCGGTCGGAATGGCCATCACGTCAGCGAACCTGGCGGTGGCCATGGAGATGGGCGGGGTGATGCACGGCAACCGCGCGCACGCGAGCTTCGGCACCGGCCCGCATAAATGCCCCGGTCAAGCAATGGCGCTGCTGATCGCGACGCACGCCATCCAGGCGCTCTTCAAGCGTCTGCCGCACCCTCAGCTCGCTGACCCGCAGAAGCCTCTCAGCTACCGACCGTCGGTGTTCGCGTATGCCCTCAGCTCCCTGCGCGTTGTCTTTCGCCCGATTCTCCCGGAAGGCCTGCCATGGCAGACAGCTCCCGCCTGGTTCTCACCCCCGGCGACCTCCACCGTCAATCCGACCGTCTCCGTACCCGCGGGCCGGTCACCGTGGTGGAGCTTCCTGGGGAGGTTGAGGCGTTCGCAGTAACCTGGGATGCCACCTTGCGACGGGTGCTGGCCGATCCCCGGTTCGTCAAAAACATCGGGCATTGGCTGGCCTGGAGCGAGGGCAGGATACCCCGTGACTGGGAACTGGCCTCCTGGGTCGTGCCGGAAAACATGCTCACCGCCGACGGCGATCACCATAGGCGGCTGCGCGGGCTGGTGAGTCAGGCTTTCACTCCCGGCCGGATCGAAGCACTGGCACCCCGCATCATTCAGATCGTCGATCAGCTGCTGGACCAGATGGGTTCCCTGAACGGCCGTCACGTCGATCTCAAGGCCGCGCTGGCGCTGCCGCTGCCGCTGACGGTGATCAGTGAGCTGTTCGGCGTCGCCGAAAGAGACCGGGCACCTCTCCAGGAGCTGTGCGCCGCGGTGTTCGACCAAAGCCTCACCCGCTCGCAGGCCGCCGCCGCCCAGCGAGGACTTCAACAGAGCCTCGCGAAGCTGGTCGCACACAAACGCACGGTGCCCGGCGAGGACATGACCAGCGCCCTGATCGCCGCCTGCGACGGCACCGACCAGCTAGATGAGAGCGAGCTGATCTGGACGCTCGCGCTGATGATCGGCGCCGGCTACGAGACCACGATGAACCTCATCCTCAACGCCGTGCACGCTCTGCTCACCCATCCCCGCCAGCTCGCTCTGGTTCTTACCGGTCACTACGGCTGGGACGCGGTGGTGGAGGAGACCCTGCGCTGGGATCCCTCCATCGCCAACTTGCCGTTCCGCTACACGCGGGAAGAGGTGCACCTCGAGGGTGTAGTGATCCCGGCAGGCTCAGCCGTCCTGATGTGCTACGGAGCAGCCGGCCGGGACCCTGCCCGTCACGGCGCCACCGCCCACCGCTTCGACCTGCACCGCGATGACGCATCATCTCACCTGGCGTTCAGCCACGGCGCTCACTACTGCCTCGGCGCTCCGCTCGCCCGGCTGGAGGCGCGCCTGGTCCTGCAGCGGCTGTTCACCCGGTTCCCCCGGCTGCGTCTGGCCGCTCCCGCCAGCGCGCTGGTGGCGATGCCTTCCCTCATCGCCAACGGGTTTTCAGAGCTTCCGGTCACCGCCAGCCCCTCACCTCTTACCCCTCGGTATGGGGAAAACGGTCGCGTCGAAGAAGACGTTCCGCCCGAAGGGCAGAGGTCGGCGTGAGCCAGGCGTGGTGGCCGGCGAGGTGCCGTGCCTGGTCCTGATGAGAATCACGAGGTGGGCAGCGCGTGGACGCTGAAGATCAGCGATCGCGTGAAGATCGTTTCTCTGGAGGGAAATCTGCCCAAGGTGCGCGCGGCGACGTGGCTGCTGGGACGTAGCGGCAGCGTCGTGTGGCTACCCACCCGGGGCTCGCTTGTGCAAGTCGCCGTCGATGCCGATACAGATCCAGGCGGCAGGCAGGCGTCGCAGTGGGCATTACACGTCTCCGGCCTGGCGGTGGTGCTCTCTGCGCGCACCCAGGTGGGCCAGCAACGTCCGCGGGTTGGTGACGAGGTCACCGTGCAGACGGTTTTCTTCAGTAAAACGTCAATACACCCGTACGCGCGCTTCCTGATCGGCCAGCGGGGGCACATCGTATGGGCGCAGAACGGCAGCGATGTCGTGCTGGTCCAGCTTGAGACCGAGATCAAGACGCCCGGGGGATACCAGAGCAGGTGGGGACTCCACGTCGACGATCTGCAAATCACCCGCCTTATCGTCGATACCCGGCCCGAGGACGTCTACGGCTACGGCGTAGGTACGACGGGAACCGGGAGCGACCTGGAGCGGCACGCGATCACCGCATCGCCTCATTCCCGCGTGCGCGCCGTGTGCGGGGCTTGGGTAACTCCCGTGATGGTCGGCGACTGGTGCCCTGACTGGTCAGCTTTGCTGTCGCGTGCCTGCGCCATCTGTGTTCAGAAGACCAGCGGTGAGCCGGACCCCGCTGAGTGACGCGGCGGTCATGGTCAGGCTGTCTGCTGAGTCGAGGATTTCTCATCAGCAAATGTGTGATCACATCATAAGAATAAACAACACATTCTATGGATGCTTAAATCTTGAAATCGCTTCATAGATTTGTGGCGAACCATCGCGTGCCGTTCGTCGCGCCGAGAAAAATGAGAAATATGCAAGGCGGCCTTGCTCTCTAATTTATTAAACTCCAGATAGCAAAGAGAAGAATTGCCGATATGGGCCGCAGGTTATTTTTTGATGATGAGACAAAGGGGCGCGCTATTGTAGAGGTTGCTCGCGGACTGTCTCTGGATCGGGTGGCAGTCCGGTTAGGCGTGAATAAAGCGACCATTGAGAGGGAGCGCCGTCGAAGTCCCGATTTTGATAGTGCCCTGGTCGCTGCGTCAGAGGGGCGGATTCGGCCTGTTGCCTCGAACGTATGCCCTGGTGAGAACTGTGGTACTGCTCGCGGCTACGACTGGTACTCCTGCCGTCAGGAGCCGTGTGCTGCTGCCGTACGCAAGCCGTCTTCGCTTGATGACGAACAGGTTCGAAAACGCATCATCACAATTATTTTAGAAGAATATATTTGCACGGGCGACGCACTAGCTGAAGTTGCGAAACAAGAAGGCCTCAATCTCCGTCAATTATGGCGGCGAATGACGTGGGATCAAATATGGCGAGAACAACTTGACTGCGCGCTACTCGCCGCCCGAGATCCGAATATCGAACATGGGAAATGGCGCAGCTATATAACGGAAAAATGTAAGTGCGGGGACTGCCGGAGCTATTGGAATGCGTTTACTGTAGGGCGTTCGCCTGAATAGGGAAACTCACGCATCAAACATTTATTCACTTGATTGGGCGGTCAGGTGACGATCACCACGCCTGCGTTGCTATCCCGGCCCACCGATGACGGCGACGGCTCATCGGAGGCGCCAAGCGTCGAGGCCGTGCGGGGGTTGGTGGGATGGGACGCGTAGCCAGCTTCCGCGGAGGTTGATCCCGGCGTAACGACGCCGAGTGAGAAGGATGGAGCGCGGGGTGTTTTCCGCTGGATCGATCTCTGTCGACCCCGACTGTCAAGTTGGAAGTCAAGTTTTCCGATGGAGAGTGGATAGCGCCGAGCCGAAGTTGCAATGTGATCATTATGTTATATTTTCGAGGCGAACGATCATGCTCGCTTCCTTCCTGAAGGAATAAACAGCAGTTCAGCGGCTTGATCGAATTGCTGCTGGAACGTCGTTCGTAGATGTCGATGACGCCGGGCGCGTTCGTGCGTCCTCCAGCGCTAATCAGCGGATGATTTTCGTGCAGCCCGGGAATCTGACTCGTTTCTCAGGCCTGATGGCGGGAAAACATCTCGGCTGAGGTGGCGGAGTTTCCGGCGGGTCGGGCAATCATCTGATCTCTGACCTGCGGATTTTCTGTGTCCTTGCCAGCGGTGGTGAGCATCCGTGGCTTTGAGGCGGGGTCTGTCAGCGAGCGCGGGGAATGGTGGCTCGCCGTCCTATCGGGATTGTTGCGCAGTGATGTCGCTGCGTGATGACCGCTAGCGCTCCGTGCCTTGTTCTGACAATCTTTGTCAAGAGTAATGAAGTGGGACGGCCGTCACCCTCATCGACGGTTTACCGCTTTCTGACATCTACCCCTCATGTCATCTGGGCCGAGTCGAGGGCATCACCGTTACCCCAGGTGCTGCCCGTGTGACGGTCCGGCTCAGATGCTCATCACCACGCCGGCCCAGGAGACGATCATGATCATCGCGCTTTTGCCCCGCTCTGCCCGCGTGATCGGCATCGGCGGTGCGCTGGTGCTGGCCGCCGCCTGCGGCGCCGGATCCGTCTCCGCCCCGTCGACGGGCACGGGCGTCCCTGCCCGCGCTTCCTCGGCCGCGCCTTCCCCGGCGCAGACATTGACGGTGAGCGAGGCTGAGCGCATCTACGCCCGGTACGCCCGGCTGTATCGAAAAATCTACAGTGTAAAGGGGAAGGGTCTGGAGAAGATCCTCTCCAAGCTCGCTCTGGAGATCAGCCGGGCCGACTACCGACTTGCCCAGTTGGAAGGATGGAAACCCTCCGACTCGGGCCGGGTCGCCGCGGTCGAGGTGACCATCGCGCGGGTACCGGTCGGCCACGCGCGATGGTTCGTGGCGACGCTCACCTATGCGAATGCGCGTACGGCGCGCACGCATCTGATTTTCCAGGAGGGCCCATCGGGCGCAGGGGAGATGGAGGGGTGGCGAGTGGTGGCCGGCTCCACCGCGGCGGCCGGACAGGCGCTGCCACGCGTGGCCCGTAATGGTGACGGCGTTGCCGAGGCACTGGCGGAGGATGTGGAGGGCCTGGTCGCCACGCCGCGGCAGGTTGCCGAGGCGCATGCGACATGGATATCGCATCTGGATGGCGAGACCGGCTCAGGGAGAGTGCTGGCGGCCGATGGATATACGAAAGACGCGGTAACAGATCGACGAGCTGAACGCGCGAAGCTGCGTGGCCAGTGGACGTTGAGAATGCAGACGAGTAACCCCGGGACGGTGTATGCGCTGCGCACGCAGGACGGGGGAGCGCTGGTGTGGTATGCGCTGCGTGAGCAGCACACCTATAGCGTCGCGGTGCCCGGAGCCGGGCAGATCAGTTTCAGCAAGCGCGGGCCTCGACTGCTGAGTGCCGGCCGCCAATATACGCACACCGCGCAGGTGCGGTTCGCGGGATGGTTTTCAGCGGTCGTTCCGTCCAAGTCCGCAGCTACTAAGGCAATGGTCGTCGGCGACTGGTATAGCGCGCTCAGCGTTCGCGGTTCGTGACCTTTGGTGACTCCTGCGATGGAATCACATACCTCGCATGAAATCCCCGAAGCGGTCTAAATTATTTTTCGGCACAGATTGCGGAAATGAAGATATATCAAATTTCGACTCGGTGGCATGAGTTCGAAAATGGAAGTCTCTAAACGCTTATTCAAGGGAAGGTGTTTATCGTGTTTCCTTTCGGGTTGGTTTGTCGTGCATTTATTGCAGCTGGGCTTGCCGTGATCTCTGTCGCCTCGATCCTCGCCGCACCTGCTACGGCCGCGCCGGACCGGACCTGTGGATCCGGTTACAGCCTGAAAAAAACCTACCCGATTGACCAGCGGGGAGCATCGAGGATCGCTGTCCCGGTCGGATACATCAAGCTCTACGCCAACGCTAAGAACAGCGAGGCCTGCGCGGTCGCTGTTGTGGCGGACGCGCATACGGGGAAGTCGTATATCCATGGAATGTCACTTACCATGTGGGAGAGCTCCACTATTCCTGTGCGCGAGGTTGGCGACGCGTCACAATATTATAATTCCCGCGTGGGGCCGCTGTATTTAAAGACGCCTGGTTATTATCATTGCGTAAGCGTTTGGGCCTGGATTATGTCCGGTGGGACTTACTATTGGGGTTCTGCGTTTTTCGTTATGTGTGATTCTCAGTGAGTGGGCTCCAGGCGTCGAAGGAGCGCCTCCCCGCGTGGCCGTCTTCGACCCGCCACCTGGTCCGACGCAGATGGCTCCTCCTGGTGGCGGCGGCATGCTGGGGCGTGTCCGCGCCGGCGACCAAGTACGCCCTGGCGGAGTTCTCGGTGGCGGACTTGCTGGTGATCCAACTAGCCGCGGGCGCCCTCACGTTGTGGATCATCACCCTCGTGCGAGGGTATCGGCCGGTGCGGCAGTTGCGCCGGGTGGCGATCTTGGCATTGGTCGAACCGGCTGGCAGCT
This sequence comes from Streptosporangium lutulentum, assembly GCF_030811455.1. Classification (NCBI taxonomy): domain Bacteria; kingdom Bacillati; phylum Actinomycetota; class Actinomycetes; order Streptosporangiales; family Streptosporangiaceae; genus Streptosporangium; species Streptosporangium lutulentum. Next base: position 59,440 of record NZ_JAUSQU010000003.1, read on the forward strand.
GCGCCCTGTTCGGGGCGGGACTGCTTTACAGCAGTGCGAGCGCTGGATCGATCGTCGCCAATGTCGAGGGGGTGGTGGTCGCTCTGGCCGGGGCACTCTTTCTCAGGGAGCGTCTACGGCCGCTGGGGTGGATCGGGCTGAGCGTCAGCATCGTGGGCGTCTGGCTGCTGGACGGGGCCACGACCTCCTGGGGAGATCGCATCGGCACGCTGCTGATCTTGGCGTCCGTGGTGTGCGCGGCCATCTACTCGGTGCTGGCGGCCAGGGTGCTGCGTCACGACTCCAGTCCCGCTGATCCGATAACCACAACCGCCTGGCAGTTCACGATCGCCCTGATGGCGATCGTGCCGGTGGCCGGTGGCATCTCGCTGTATCACCCCTCGCTGGGTGAGCCGCTGGCTCTGCACTGGGCTGCCGCCATCGGCAGTGGTGTGGTCGGCCTGGCGCTGCCGTTCGCCGCCTACAACTACGCCATCGCCGTCATACCGGTGGGCGAGGCGGCGCTATTGCTGCAGGCCACGCCGCTGGCTGGGGTGGCCGTTTCGGTCGTCGTGCTGGGGGAGCAGATGGCTCCCACTCAGATGGTCGGTGCGTGCGTTGTCGTCGTCGGCGTGGCGCTGGCCGGTGGCGCCTTCACCTCTGAACGCGGGCGGCGCCTTTTACCCGCAGGCCGGCCGGTCTCTGATGTTCGTGAGCTTCAGCCGCCCTGATGTCCGGGCGTACCCATCGCTTACCACCGCGTTGGCCCAAGCACCCCAAGATTGCTAGGCCATTCGATCATGTCCCTGCATCGTCAAGGAATCCACGTGTCTATATCTCAGAACGTCATCAGGCAGGCCGATTGCGGACTCGCCCCAGGGCCGTCTCTGGCATCTGTTCAGCATGCCGAGCCGTCAGCGTCACCCATCATCCGCGGCCGTCATGTGGTGGCCACCATGTATGGCGTGCCATTCGACGTGCTCAACAATACGGAATTGCTGTGGACCGCGCTGACTGACGCCGTCCTCGCAGCAGGAGCGACCATCATGACCGGGGCGGCGCACCACTTCACGCCATTCGGGGTCACTGGGCTGGTGCTGGGCGAGTCGCATGCCTCCATCCACACCTGGCCGCAGAGGGGGATCGCGATGGTCGATTTCTTCACCTGCGGCCCTGTCGCCGACCCGCAGGTGGCGCTGGCGTACCTGCAGCAGGTGCTGGCGCCCACTCACATCGAGTCCGCGATGATGATTCGGGACGTCGTCGATGCGCCTTTCTCGGCTCCTCGCCCCGCCCCGCAGACAGCGGTATTCCACGTGGCCCCGGCCTAAGCACCGGCTACTGCGGCTGCCTCCCACATCCCTCGCCCTCAGAAAGGCGTGCGGTATTTCATGTCGCTGACGCGTGGTATCTGTCTCCTCGCCGCTTTTGTTTCCAGGACCGAACTCTGCCCGGAGGCGACGTGACGGCGGCCTGGTGGTTTTTGACGGGGGCCATCGTGGTGGAGGTCGCATCCACGAGCGCGCTCAAGATCGCTTCTGATGGAGGAGGCGCGCCGGGCTGGTACGTGGTGCCGTCCCTGGTCGGGCTGGTGATTTCCTATCTGCTGATGAGCCAATCGATGAGCATGGGTCTGAAAATCAGTGTTGCCTATGCTGTTTGGTCCGGTCTGGGCACCGCGGCGATCGCTGTCATCGGTGCCGCCTTTTTCGGTGAAAGCTTGACGCCCGTCAAGATTGTTTCCATCGCCGTGATCATCGCGGGGGTGGTTGGACTCAACCTCGCCCCCCAGCAGCGCCCCATCGCCGCTCCGGCCGGCTCGGGCGCAGCCCTCGTCGTGGACGCAACCAGCAGAGCGTCCACCGATCTGGTCAATGCGCTCGGTGACCTCAGTGCGGCGCTGCGAACAGCGGATCCTTCATCTTCGCGCTCACCGGAGACTGCCTTACGCAACCACGGCCGGCAGATGCATCGTGCCCGAGCTGGCCGATGATGAGACGTTCTGGTCTGGCGCTGACGGTGAGCATCACCGGCCAGGGCGCCGTGCTGGGTGATGTCGTGGCCATCACGCAAGGGCTGCCGCGCATGATCGCTGAACTGCAGCCCGCCCAGGAGTTCCAGCTGGCCGCATCCTGGATCGGTTTGGCCTATATCGCGGGTTTCGTCGTCATGTTGGCCATGCATCGCCGGTTGCTGGCTGTGTCGGACAAGCGGATGGTGCTCGGCTGCGCGCTGACCGTTTTTGCCGTTGGCGCTGCAGTCGCTGTAGCCGCCCCGACGTGGACGATCCTGCTTACGGCCCGGGCATTTCAGGGAGGCAGCGCCGCCATTGTCGTCACCGCCTGCCTGCCCGTGCTGTTGTCCCAACTCGTCGACCGGCAGGTGCAGATGCTGCCTCTGTGGGCCGCGAGCACCACCATCGGAGCGCTGTTCATCCACGCGGCGGGTGCATGGCTGGTGCACACCGCGGGGTGGCGGGCGCTGCTCGCTCCAGGACTGATCACCGCCACGGTCACGATCTTCATGTTGGCCGCAGTACCTCGTCCTCGGCGAGGCAAGCACCTCAAGCCGGCCTCCGCGAACGATCAGAATGCTGACACCGTGATGCTTCCCCGCGCGCTGCTGGTCGAGCTGCGATCAGCGCTGGTCGAGGTGGCCGACAGCGCTGAGCAATCCCTTCCCAATCATGAGGCCGGCCCCGTTGCGCCTTCACCTCTGTCGCCCTATGTGCCTTATCCGGCGCGCGGGCTCAATGGTCGCCGCCCGGCGTTGCTACCCCCGTCAGGAGATCTCCATGGTCAATGAACTGCCGTCCTCTTCACCGAACCGGAGCCGGCTGCGCGCACCAGGGCCAAGAGCTCACCGCGCCTACCCCGCCCGGGACGCGCGGATCGATGATGCTCCCTCCGGCGACCGAAGCGCCATCGACACCTTCGGACCTCCGCAGCACCAGTCGTTGGACACCAACGTTTTGGAGCGGACCCGGGATGCAGCCCGACGAGCTGTCCAAGCGATCGACCGCATTCTGGCCGCTCCTGCGCGAAAATCGCCCACACAGCGGTAACCACCTTCACTAATTAAGGCTGCCCGGGTTCGCGGCGAAGACCATCGTCCCCGACCGCCCTGTGTCTCGATGGGGTCCGGCTCTCTTACGGATTTCTTCTGCGCGCAGAAGATGAAGACGTGCCTTGTCTTGCATGACCGGCTGCAAGGGCATCGATGTAGGCGGCCCATGCTGGGTCGTCTTTTCTCTTTCCTTGATGTGTCATCGGCTCACAAGAAATACCGGAATCATTTAGGTTTCTGCCGCGATACTGACCTTTTCATGCGCTAGCATGTTTCATTATCCATGTTCCTGGAGGGGTTTTTATGGTGAGGTGGATTAGGGAAATACTCATCGATGATCTTGATGGTGGGGAAGCCCATGAGACGGTGAGGTTTGCGATTGACAGCACCAGCTATGAGATCGACCTGCATGAGGCTACCGCGCAAAAGCTCCGAGAGCTTCTGGCGCCCTTTATGGCAAGCGCTCGTCGCTCTTCCGGAGATACGGTTTCTCGTCGTCGCCGCGGCAGCGATAGCAGTACGCGAACGTTGCCCCGGGAGAAAAGCTCCGACATCCGTACGTGGGCGAAGGCTCACGGCCTCAGCGTCAGTGAGCGTGGACGAATCGCCGCCAAGGTTGTCGAGCAGTACGAAGCAGCGCACTAGCAGCACCTCACCGCCCAGTAAACATACTTTCTCTAAATCGCGAAACAAGCCTTATGGTCATGACGCAACGATCAGCTTTCCCAGGGGATTCTGTTCTGTAATCTGTGTTACGGCTCCTTGCGCCACCATTGAGACACCCATCGCATCCATCATGTTGTCGGCAACACTCTCCCCTCAGTAAGCCACACCCGTGTGGTGGTCATGGGGCGCCGCGCCTCGAGGTCGCGGTCCGCAAGGATCTGCCTGCCACGCTGGCAGATCAACGGGGTTACGCTGACGGGCTGCTCACTCCTGGGAAGGGTAGCGGCGGTCATACCACTGCTGGAAGAAGTCGACGATCTGGCCGATCTCAACCGGAAGTTCCAAGATGACCCGCTCAAGGTCTGAAGATGGCGGCCGCGGATCCAGCGACTGCAGAACGGCGAAGTCGGCATCGCGCAGCGCCGCGACTCCGGCCGCGTGCCGCGTGGAGAACAACAGCGGCCCCGCGGCGGCGTCCGCGGCGGCCAGGTAGCAGGCCGCGAACGGGTCCAGCGCGCACCGGTGCGCGGCCAGGTGGCGGCGGTAAGCAGTGCTGTCGACGCTCGCGATGTTGGCCGCCTCTCCGTCGCGGGTCGCCGGCAGCACATAGTCTTGCTCGACGATAGCGGTGATACTGCCCAGCTCGGGGCGGTTGTCGGGCCCGCTCCAGTGCCCATCAGCCGCGCTGGTGTAGGTCGGCCCGGGCTCAGGCCCGCCCGCCAGGTGGAGTTCTTGGTCGGCGAATGTTCGCAGCGAGGCGACCAGGTCGAATAAGTCCAGCACCTGCCCATCCGGGGCGGCTTCGGTGATCAACTCCGGCAATGTTGGATCGGCGTCGGCCGGGAGGGAGCGGGGAATGAGCAGGCGCCGTTCAGCGGTGCGCAGCTTTTCTGCCCCCAGTGAGGACTCCAGAGCTGCGTGTTCGGCCATTATTATCGCGGCCGCCAGCGATGGGCCGGTGCCGAACCGCATCGCGGGCTGCGCATGGTGAACCCACACCGGCACCCCCTCAGGGCCGGCGTGGATCTCGTAGCAGAACGTGTTGACCGAACCGCCGTAGTCCACGCGCAGTTGCAGCGGGACCTGGCTGCCGGGCAGCGGGTGCGCGGCGACCCACCGGGCGTGCGGCAGGAGCCGCGGGAAGTCCTCAGTGGCGGCCCGGGGGGTGATCTGGTGCCAGCGGTATCGGGGGGCCGCAGGCCGGGTGGCCGCGGCCAATGCCCAGTCCAGGAGCGCCAGCAGAATCTGGGTGCCCTCCTGCGGGAGTCGCGCCGCCAAGAGGGGATGGGCATCAACGTCGACCGATGGCAAGTACCCCAGGCGGCCCAGCGCGCTCAGATCCAGGGTGTGATCTCGCAGCAGGGCGATGGCGCCGGGCGGGTCGACGGGGCCGGTCTCATTGACCCAGTCCTCGGCGTAGCGGCGCCGGTTGGCCACCCACCCGCCCGGCTCATCGAAGAGGTAGCCGGCCTGCGGGTCGGCGAGTTGGCGATCGGCGACGTCCAGCGCCCACGTGGCGGCGGCCACCGCGATCGGCTGGATCGCCAAACCGGCCAGCATGCACAGTGCCAGCGCATCCCCGCCCTCCTCGATCGCGGCGTCCCCGAACTCGTTGCTCGGGCGCCGGTCGATCACCTCGGGAAGCGGGGGAGCGGCAGCCAGCAGCGCGCGGACCGCCGCACCCGCGCTGAACCCGTGGCGCTGTGCGCCGACGGCCGAAGGCCACAGCTCGGCGGGGACGTGCAACCGTACCCACGGCGCACTCAGGCGAGCGCGGCCAGTAGAAAAGTCGGTCAACCGCAAGACCCCGGCAGAGTCCGCGCGCAACCGCAACTCCACCGCCGACTCACTGTTGAAGGGGAGCTCGGCCAGTTGATCTACCACGATGATCCTGCGCAGCAGACCGGCGAGCATCGCCGCGCACCCGCTCAACCGGACTTCCTCCTGCTCTGCCCGTTCCCGCTCGGCTGGCCCGATCGGCGCATCGCCAGGGCCCGCCAGCAGTCGCCCCCCTGCGGTGGCTTCGGCGAGCGCGCGCTGCCAGTCCTTGGCGAAGGTCCCGGCCAGCACGATCCGCGCACCCGGGGACGACAGATGCAACACGATCGCCTTGCCCGTCTCGATCCAGCGCAGTCCGGCGAGTCCGGTCATCGACCCGTCGGCGTGCTGGATCGGCGCCAGCGCGGCCGCCCAGCGCGGCAGTTGGGCCCGGCCGACGTTCACACGGATCTCGGCCAGGCGCGGGCTGACGCGAGTGATACCGTACGGGCCGCCAACCGCCGTGGGCTGGTGCCGGCCGAATTTCTCCAGGAGCGCGGCCAGCACCCGGGCCTCGAGCATCTCTTGCGCAGGCTCAGGGGCGGTGAGGACCAGCCCGGAATCGGCGATCTCGGTGCGGGCGGTCTGGAAGGACTCACCGGTCAATTGGCAGCGGAGCTTGGCGGCCTCGAATAGGGAATGCCCGGCGAACAGCGATGACATGACGGTCCTTTCGCGCGCTGCCCGACCAGCGCATCGAAGGACACCGCATGCTTGCCCATTGCACTGAAGGTGAACATGCCCCGACGCGGAGGCTTGGTGATTCTGCCTTCCCGGTGCCGCACGGCCGGGCGCGGCACCCCGGCATGGCCGATTCCCCGGCCGCCACTATTCTCCCACCTCCCCGCCCATCAGGTCCTGGAAACTGAGCTCGCCATCCTGCCACCGCTGCCCAACCTCAATCCCGCCCAGATCCGCACCGATCTGGAAACCCCGCGTCGGACCGAGGCCGCACTACTCTTCCTGATGGGTCATCGTCTGATCGCTGCGGTGGAGACTCGGGGCGTTCATCTGCTGATCGCGGCAGGTCAGCAGGTCTTCCAGCGACGCGTGCAGTTCGGGCCAGGAACGGGTGTCGGGGTAGACGGCCTCGAGAGGCAGCGTTCCTTCGATGAGGTTCATTCGGACCGGCATGTGGTGGGGGCCGACGGTGGCGAGCCAGCCCGCGCACAGGCGAAAAGGGTGCGGGCCATCTGGCTGGTCCCGGTGACATGCCATGCGGGGGGCCGATCGCATGCGTACGGCATCGTCGCTGGAGGTATCACTGCGGCGGGCCACACCCTGCTGAGCACGGTCGAGCCGCGCCATGTCCTCGTCCGTGAACTCGGTCAGGTCGGCATCCACGCGCCAAGGGCATTTTCCGCACGGGGCGGTCCGGAACTCGTTTGTGCCCTCGCCGGTCGGCCGGGCTTTTGGCTCCGCCTCGGCGGGCAGTCGCGGTGATCGCGGCGGGGACATTCTTCCGGAGTCCTTTATGACGGCCCGGCCGCGGGCTCGTGGTCGGTGTGTTGGTCGTCGGCTACGACGTGGGCCGCGGGGCCGGCGGTCAGCTGGGCTCGCAGGGCGGCGATGGTGGCGTTGGCGGCCTCCAGCGCCTTCTCGGTCTTCATCACCGTCTTCTCGGCCCAACGCAGCGTCTGCTGCTGGGATTTGGCCACCCGCGCGGCCGCTTTCGCCTGCTCGCGTTCGGTGCGCAGCTTCTCGGTCAGCTGGGTGAGCTGGTCCTGGACTGTGGTGGCCGTCGCCTGGGATTGGTCGCGGTCGGTCACGGCCTGCTGAGCGAGATCGGTGGCCTCCTGTAGCTGCTGCGCCTGCTCGGCCAGGGCGGTGTCGCGGCTGGCCAGCTGCTCTTGGAGGTCGTCGATCTGTTTTTTCTGCTGGCGGTCGTGTTCGGTGACCCGTTTCCGATCGGCGTTCCAGGCCTCTTCCAATCTCGATAGCTCACCGGCCAGCGTGTCGCGGGCGGCCTCGGCCTCTTTGGCGCGTCGGGTGGCGTCGGAGGTGGCCTGTTCGTCGCGGGCGCGGGCGGCCTCGAGGGTGGCCACCTTGGCCCAGGCGGCGCGCTCGCCTTCTTGCGCCTGGTCGCGGTCGCGTTCGGCGCGGCTAGTCGTCTCGGTGGCCTGCTTACGGGTCTCGAGGGCCTGCGCCCTGGCGGTGTCGCGCTCCCGGTTGGCGGTTTCGGCGTGCTGGGCCTCGGTGGCGGCGCTGGCCCGGGCTTCTTCGGCGGCTTCTTCGGCGGCGCGCGTCTGTTCGGCCAATCCCTGGTTGGTCAGGCGCAGCTGCTCGGTGAGCGCGTTCAGCCCGGTGAGCCACTGCTCGCCGCGCGGCAACAGCTGCTCGCTCAGCGCGGTGGCCCGGTCGGTGGCCGCGCCGACCGCCGTGGTGTAGGTGGCAGTGCGCTCCTTGTAGGCGGCGGCTCGGCAGGCGTCGCTGCAGTACTTGGCCTGGCGGCCGCCTTGGCGGCGCCCCTCGGCGTCCATCGGCCGGGGTTTGAGCTGGTTTGCGCAGGTGGCTCGCGCGCATACCGGGCCGGGGGAGAGGGTGTCGGGGAGATTTTCCGCTTCCTCCGCATTCGGGTGGTTCATCGTGGTTTGCGCCGCTATCTGATCGTCTGTCATGAAATCATCATACCAAGTTTCGTTTCCGTTAGGATCGAAATCGATTACGTTTCCAACAAAAACGAAATCTTTAAAATTTTGTTGATCATGATGCGGTCGCGATAACATCCGTTATCACGAGTGATTTACATCATAAACTAAGAATTAAACTAAGAGATAAAATAAGTGTCGCGGCACTGGGGAGACACCCTCGGCGGGGTACCCGCCGCTCTCGGTGGCGACTGCCCGAGCCGCCCGTGTGACCTCCCCGGAGCGGGCCAGCCGATGCCCTAGCAGCGGACCGCCGCGCAGCGCGCCCTGCTTGTGCTGCTCACCGCGGCCCGGTGTTCCTCGACCCCGAGTGCGTCGAGCTCGCCCTGGAGCGGGGCTTCAAGCACGCTGGGCATGTTGAGTGGAGCAACGGTGACGGCGTTTCCGCCTTGGTCTACTGGCTGAACAGCGCCTACCGGCGCGGCCTGCGCAAGGCGAAGATTGAAGCTCACACGCTTCGGCGTGCCAGCCTGGACCCCGACGCTGACGCCCTCCTGCTCCAGGCCGTGGAGGACGAGGAATTCGAGGTGGAGCTGCTCGCCGCTTGACCACCGGTGCGAGCCCGTTAAGGCGGGCCCGCACATCGTCTTCCCCCGACCCCGGAGGTCCCGTTGCTCGTTAAGAACTTTCGAGTTCGAGCCATAGCCGGCTGCCTCGCCGTGACCACGATCCTCACCGCGTTCGCCCTGCTAGCCATCCATTATGGCCTGACCTGGTTGGCGGTAGCGATCGGTGTCCTCGACATCGTGCTGTGCGTCTCCTTCTGGTCCTTCTGGCTCATTTCCCGCGTAGATACGTTCACGGTCCCGAACGCGCTCAGCGAGCTACTTCAGTTGGCCCGCGCGCTCCCGTTCAACCAGCCGCTCCCTACCCTCGGTGGCTTCTGGATATGGATCCGGGCCGCGGGCTCGCCCGTCGTCATCGAGCGGGTTCGGCAGGCCGACGTCGCCGAAGCTGAACGCGACCTCGCCGACGGCCATCAGGTCAGCACGGCGCCCTGCGACGTGTTCATCGTCCACAGCCCCAGCATGATCACTCTTCGTCGGTTGTCCTTGCCCGCCACGCTTAACCCTGATGGCGGGTTGCGTCTCTTGCCGCTCCCCCAGATGTCGCTGCGCGAGCGGGCGCGGACGCTGTGGCTCTTGAGGACGACCGGGTCCGCGCACCTGTCCGAGTCGGAGATCGCCGAGCTGGTCGAGCAGCTACGGCTCGCCAGACCTTTCTAATCATGTTGCTGACCAGGCCGCGGGAAAGGGCTCGAAAATGTCGTGGCCGCTACGCTGAAGCCGCAGCAAATCGGCCCAGGCGGAAGTGGTGGAGCAGTGGCCAAGCGCGATGTGTGGGTGCGTGTCGGAAACGAACTGGTGCGCGGCGACAACATCGTGGGCATCACCGTGAACGGCGGGCACTCGTTCAACCAGTCGTACAAGGAGTCGTACAAGCTCCTGATGAAGGTCACGGGACATCGCGACCCGTTGGCTGTCGACTCCGGGATCAGCTGCGACGGGACGGGCGAAGATGAATGCCGCAAGCAAGCGACGGCTCTCGCCGACTCCTTCGTGAACACGCTCGCGCAGGCAGCGGCTTTTCCCACCGGAGCGCTGATCCGACTCGGCTCCGACACCGATAATGAGGGCGGCGGTAGTTCCGGCTGGGACATAACCGTCCTGGGATAACCACGCTCGAGACCGATGACGAGTGCGACCCGATGGTCGGCCAGTCGGCCTCGACGCTCAGCGGATGCGGCAGAGTACCGAGTCGGGGACCGTTCAGGGCGTAGACAACGAGACGGAGGCCGAGCATCACGAGTTCCCCCCGCTTCCGGAGTTGACACATCCCAACTCGGGGATGCGAGGGTTACCCGCATGAACGATCACACCGCGTTGACCAGCGAAATTGCCGCTCTCGGACGCGCTACGGACAGCATCGTCAGTGCCACCGCTGATGCGATCATCGACGGCGAATGGGAGACCGCCACCGAGATGGCCAGGACCGCGCAGACCCTGAGCCGCCAGCTCCAGTTCAGGCGCGACGATTTAGCCGACCTCGCCGACGAAGCCGACGTGTAAGATCCGCCCGATGCAGATCAATGAGCACAAATGGGTCATCAAGGCAATGGTCCCGATCACCGAAGCCGAAGCGCTGCAGTCGTTCGTTGAAGGTGGTCTGGACGTGGCGGGGAGAACAGCGCGGGTCGAGAGCGTGTTCTGCTCCCAGTGCGGTGTGACCTTCAGCGACGAGACTGATGGCACTGCGTGCGGGGTCGCACCATCAGAGCCATCAGAGATAGGAGCGACGGGCCCGGATCTCTAGGCCGGACGCGCCGGTCGTCGACGTCGCCGAGCTGGTCACCACGACGGCCCGGGAATGCGGGTCACCGGCCGCCATGTCGGGGACGAGGTGCAACCACCTGAACGCCGAGCCAGAGCCGGTCGCGTCGATCGTCCCGGTGACGTCCACGCCGACCAGCCTGGTCTGTCGTGGTCGACGCAGGACATCATCTCGTCGATAGCGGCCGAAACCGCATCCGTGCCCGGAGCCGCCAAGCGGCGGCACACCTAACCTGTGCCGCCGCGTCCTTCCGTCTCCATACCGAGCCGGCGGCCGAGGGCGTCCAGCATGGCGGTGGCCATGCGCTCGGGATCATGGCCCGGCAGAATCCCGATCCGGGTCCGCAGCTCGGCGGCCTGCTCGGCGGCCAGCTCGCCCAGCGGCTCGTTACTGACCAGTGCGGCCAGGGCCTCCAGGAGATGCGCGATGACGTCGCCTTCAGACCAGCTCAGCAAAGGGTCCGGCAGCCGGGGATCGTGCCGGGTCATGTCGACCTGGACGGCCAGCATCATGGCCAGGCGCATCCGCTCGTCACGGGTCATACTGGCCAGCGTGGCAGATCCTCCCCGGACCGGGGTGTGTTTGCCGGCGGCGGTACGGACCGTGAGAGGGTTTCCTCTTTACCCGGGCCGCGATTATCAGGCGGAATCGGGCGGTGCGCACCCCCGGCTGATCGGGCAGAATCAGAAGGCGCCGGGCCGCGCGGTGGCAGCTCGTCCGCCTTTTCCCGAGGAGTACACGCTGGTGATCAGCACCCCCGCACATTCTGGGCGTAGGAACGCCGATAGCGCGCAGTCCCGGCGCGCCCACGCCTGCTGGCTCGTCACGGAGAGCGCGATAGCCCGGCCCGGCCAAAACGCCGGAGTCGTATCCCGATGAGCCTCGACATCCCCGACCGTCCCGGATCCAGTGTGGCAGCGCGCATCGCCCGCGCTTCCGCCGCGTCCGCGGTCCGGCTTCTGTCGCCCCTGGCCCCGGTACCGGTGACCGGCGAGGAGCCGCTGTACACCGAAGCCGACTTCGCCATCCCCGACAGCACCCGGAACCGGGCGATCCGCGGGGTGGCGGCCAACACTCGCCGCGCCTACGAACGCCAGTGGAAAATGTTCACCGACTGGTGCCGCATCGAGGGCCGCGTCGCACTGCCGACCACCGAGCACAGCCTGGCCGCCTACGTCGACGACCTGTGCACCGCGGGCCAGGCCCCGGCCAGCATCGAACAGGCCATCGCCGCGATCCGCACCATGCACCGTTGGGCCGACTACCGCAACCAGCCCTTCACCGATACCGCCCGACTGGTGCTGCGCGGCTACCGGAACGAACTCGTCGAGGATGGCAGACGTGTCCAGCGCCAATCGCCGCCGATCACCATCTCGACGCTGCGCGCCATGGTCGAAGCATGTGACCTGCGTACCGTCGCCGGGATCCGCAACCAGGCGCTGTTCGTGCTCGGCCTGGCCCTGTTCGGCCGCCGTGAGGAGCTGGCGGCCGTGGTCCAAGATGATGTGCGCGAGGTCGATGACGGCCTGGAGATCACCATCCGCACCTCCAAGACCGACCGCGACAGCAAGGGCGAGACCATCGGGATCTGGCGGGGTGAGCACCCGCTGACCGACCCGGTCGCGGTCTGGAGAAACTGGACGAGGGTGCTGGCCGAGCACGGTCAGCACGGCGGTCGGCTGCTGCGCCGGGTCGATCAGGTCGGCCGGATCGGCCCCAGCCTGAGCGGGGACTCGGTCAACACTCTCGTGCGCGAGATTGCCATCCAGGCCCGCGTGCCCGGCGCCGAGCACTACACCGCGCACTCGCTGCGCGCCGGCGGCGCCACCGTGTCCTACGCCGCAGGCCATCCGGTCTCGGTGATCGCCGAGCACGGCCGGTGGAACATCGGCTCCCCGGTCCTGCTGGGCTACATCCGCGCGGTCGACAAATGGCGGCAAAACGCCACCCGCGGCGTAGGACTGTGATCAGTCGGCCCAGCCTGACGGCACGGTGCCCAGCGGGCCCAAGCCGAATTCGACCGGGTCTCGCACGCCCGCATCGGGGGAGCCGCCAGATCATCGCGGCTGAACTGGAGGGCAACGGCGCGACGCACGACACGATGGGTAAGGCGTGAGACGCTGACCGGGACATGATCGAGACTCTGCCTAACAGCCACACCCACCGCTGTAACTCCCAGACGTCAATTGCTCGTTGACGAGGCTCGCTCGGCAAGACGGTCCGCGCGTTGGGAAGCACCCTGTTTGGTGATGTGCAAGGCGTCGCCGACCGTTGACCAGGCCGCTTTATCCGCGCGGACGGCGGTGATCAGGCCGAGTTCCAGGCGGTCGAGGTCGGCGAGCTGCGCCTCCAACTCGGCGCGCACCACCGGCGCGAGGGTCAGCGCGGCCACCCGAACGCGGGGGGAGTCGGGGTCGGCTGCTGCCGCCCTGAGGGCCTCTGGCGTCGGCATCGGGTGCAGGTGCAGGTCCCAGGCGGCCCGGTGCTCACCTTCGGCGTAGCGGGCGGTGAGGTACTCGGCGGCCCAGATGCGGTCCCCGGGCCGAGAATGGTCCAGGTCATCGGCCAGCAGCCCGGCCAGCCCGTGACGGAGTAACCGCTCAGCCAGAGCTCGCGGGGTGGCGTAGCCGTCTTCGGCGGCCAGAAGCCGGGCGGCCAGGACTGCCTCGCGGTCGTCAAGCGGCCGGTCGGGATGGTCGGTGTCCTGGGCGGCTTTCTCGATGGCCCAGCCGAGCGTGAACTTGTACTCATAGGGGTCTTCGGCCCGGACGGTGCGCACGTAGCGCACCGCCTGAAGAGACAGAGCACCGTCCTGGACGATACGGTGCAGGTCGAAGAGAGCCGCATCGAGGCCGGTCTTCTTGGCCAGTTTCGCGAGGTGGGCCTGCATGGTGGCGTGGGTGGGGCCGTTGGAGTAGGACAGGGTCCATCGGTGAGCACGCTCACCATAGGCGGCATCGATGGACACCTCTGCGATCTTCTCCAGCTCGCCGACGAGGCGGTGGACCTGCGTCGAGCGGCTGACCATCGACCCTCTTCCCCTTCACGCGTCAACACAGTGTTGACGCGTCTCATCATGTCAGCTACGAGGCCCTGCGGACAGGAGCGCAGAGCGGCACGACCTGGGCCAGGTCAATGCCCGGAGAGGATGCGGCCGATGCCGCCAAGGGCCAGGGCGATGTCGGGCAGCAGGTACGGCAGCGGCGCCCCCGCGGAGCGCGTCGGCGCGCACGGGTATCAAACCGGCAACATCACTGAACTTCAGGCTGCAGGGCTCGCCAACCAGGCCACGTGACACTGGCCTGCCCCTTCCCCTTCCCCAGCCGCTCCCCGGTGTCTCTCACCGCCGACGTGGTTCCGGCGAAGCAGAAGATCATCTCGGGAAATGTGGATTCCACCAGGTAGATGTGCGGCTACCGTGGAGGCCACGGCTAGACGCGTACTGCCGTCCGCTGTTGCCCGGCGCCCACGTCGCCCAGCATCTTCGGCCAAGGTCTCTCGGGGCCCGCGAGGTTCGACATCTTGTCCGGCGTGCTCCACGTCCAGGCGGATGCGTGGGATCCGCCCAGGAAAGCGAGCATCATGCCGAAGCACCAGTCGACCGTGGGGAAGAAGGCGCGCGCCGCCGCCAACACCGGGACCAAGTACACCACCGCTCTGCGCGAGCAGGCCGCCGGGCTCGCCGGCCCCGACCCGGACGCCATGGTGTGGCTGCTGGTGAGCCTGACCACCGACCCGGGCCAGGACGGCCGCGGCGTGGACGACCTCCGCGCACCGGACCGGGCCGCCGTGGCCCTCGCGCTCTCCGGGGTCTGGCAGTACGCGGGGATCCCCTGCCCGCGGGTCATCGTCTATCCGGCCGTCACCGACCCCGAGCGCGTGGTGCTGCTGGCCCGGGTCGCCTTTGCCCGCCCGCCCGCCGGCGGCATCACCGAGAAACTCGACCGGCTGGCCGACACGGCCCAGCACGCCCTGGCGATGCGGGATCGCCCAGCGGTCACCGCTGTGGCGCAGCTCGCCCCGGCCGCCGACGTCGAGCGGTTCGGCGCGCTCGCGATCGAGCACGGCGAGCAGAGCCCGGAGATCGCCGAGCGCGACTGGTGGCGGCATGCCATGGTCCGGCTGACGCGGGACGTCATCACCGACAGCCCGTACGTGAACCGGCCGACCCGCCACCATGCAGGCCAGGTGATGACCCTGTGGCAGCGCGGCCGAAAGGACTGGCCGATCGACACGAGTCTGTGGAGCACGAGCCTGGATGCGGACCTGACCGGGTTCGTCCCGGACGACGCGGTGACGCTGGTGGAGGTGCTGGAGGAGCAGCCGCCGCGCGAGGCCGACCCGGTCGAGCCGCTCCATGCCCGGCTGGCTCGCCGGTGGACCCGCGCGATGGCCCTCGCCGCGAGCCTGACCGATGACGATGACGACACCGCGACCATCGGGGAGCGGGTGCAGGTGCACGAGCACCGCAAGGAAGTCACGAGAGCGGTCCGCAATGAGGTCCAGCGGATCCGCCGGCACGCGCACGGTCACGCCGAGCCTGCCCTGGTGGCCCTGATCGCCGACGTCCTGGAGGACGTGCCCCTGCAGTGGTACGTCCAGGAGGTGCGGGCCACCGCCGCCGCGCTGCGGACCCTGATCGGCTCCGGTTCCGACGCGGTGCTCGACCTGAGCGCGCGGATGGACGAGGTGGAGAGGGCCCTCGATCAGGTGCTGATGGCAGACGGTGCGCTGGGCGTGGATGCGCGACTGACCCCGCGCGAGCGCACCGCGGCGAAGGCGGGGTTCGGGGCGCGCCTGGCGGCCGTGTTCGCCGCCGAGCAGGGCACCGGGAGGAAGGCCATGACCGGCGGCCAGGGCAGCGCCGAGGAACCCGACAGGAAGGTCGTGACCGGCGAGCCCGACACCGCCGAGGGACCCGAATGGTGGCCGATGGTGGCCGCGCTGCCGTACCAGGTGCGCCAGTTGCGCCCGGCAGGCTCTGATGGGCGCGCCCGGTGGGTCTTGGTCGGCTGGTGCGAGCAGCCCGCGCGCGCGGTGGAGCTGGCCGAGGCGGTGGTGGCCTGGCACGGCGGTGCCGAGCGTGCGCAGGTGTGGGACTACAGCGCAGCCCTGCAGCACGGCGATCGGCGGCAGGTGCCGGCCCGGCTGCTGCATCAGGCCGTCGCCGCCGCTGATCGCCCGGCCCGGCCGGAGTGGTCAGACAGCCCGAGGCGGCCGGGACGGTATCGCCCCGAGGGTGTCGGCGCGCAGCTGGCCGCCGAACCCGAATGGCTGAAGCGGCAGGACGCCGATGGCCTGTTTCAGGTTCGGTACGCCGTGCACACCTGGTCTCCCACCGAGCGGGGCGCGGGGGTGTGGAGCACCGCGGCCTGGTGCTGGGACACCTACACCGCCCAGGCCGCGGCCGCCGCGCTGGGCGTGGGCGACCCGGACGGACGCTACCCGTGGGGAGCCATCACCGGCCCGGCCGGAGACCGGACCACCTCGCCCCCGGAACGGCGCACCGTGAGCCTGTTGCCCAAGCGCGCCCCCGGCGAGGCGCTGATGAGCTGCCTGTACACCGCCGAGCTGGAGGACCCCTACGAAGAGGGGGTGCGCGGCTGGCTGACCTGCACGCTGGAGCGCGGCCACGCGCAGGAGCGTCACCAGCTCGCCGTCACGACCGAGGAGTAACCGCCCGCGACAGCCGTACCACCCGAACCCCGGCCACCGGCCGGGGTTCCTTATTTACCGAGCCAGCCCCTGATGGTCATGCGGTCGACGCCGGCCTCGCGGGTCAGGGCGGACTCATTCACTGTGCCCTCCTTCTCCTGCATCTCCTCGGCGCGACGGTGGACGCGTGCACGAAGGAGTGAGGTTGCCTCGCGCTCAGCGCGGATGGCTGCGGTCCGGAAGCGGCCGAAGGTGGGGAGCTCTGGGAGGTCATCGTCTGGGCCGTAGATGGAGACGGGCGGGAGTTCCCGGCCGCAACCGATGTGATGCTCACGCTCGGCTGATGCCTCTATCTCGGTGTCGGCGTACACGCCGCAGTAGTGGTCCCCGCTCCGGCTGACCACGGCGTAGCGGGGTCCGCGTGCCGCGATGAACGCATCCAGCTTGTCCTTGCCGATCAATCGCCGTTCGGTGTTCACGTGATCCTCCCTGCATGACCTCACCCTGTAGACCACCCTACATATGAGTTGTAGAGCTATCTACAGGTTCCCTTGTTGATCGGGGTGTGAGGAACATCGGAATCGACCTGATTGTCGGCGGGTGCGGCTACCGTGGAGGCCACGGCTAGACGCGTACTGCCCCGCTCCTGCAAGATCGCGGCGACCTGTCGCTCGTCTCGCTCTTGAGCGACTACCAGCGCACCTGATTTGATGTCGAAGGCCACACGTCTGTCAGGTGGGCGACTGCGGCGACACACACGCACATCCATGACGGGCAGAGGCGACCGCGATGATCACAGCCAGGTCAGGGGGATGGGGTTAGCTTCGTGGTGCCTGGCGGGGACGGGTGACGGTATCGGACTCAAGACGGCAGGTGCGCCATGAACGAGGTCGACGTCCTGGTCGGGCGCCGGGTGGCCGCGGCCCGCCGACGTAGAGGGCTGTCGCAGATGGCCTTCGCCGCTTTGATCGGGCGCAGCGAAAGCTGGGTGTCCAAGGTCGAAACGGGCGTGATTCGCCTGGATAGTCTGAGTCTTGCTCAGAGCATCGCTGACCTGTTCGGGATTCCTCTGCAGCATCTGCTCGCCCTGGAAGCCCGTTCCGGACATGGGCCAGCGCAGGCCGGGCAGGGGCAGACCCTGAAGCTGATGCACTTGCTGATCAATCCACGTGACTGGGAGATGTGGGACGAGGTGAAGCGCCGATGGTTCTTCGGGCAGGCTGCCGCTTCGGTGATGACCATGCTGGATCTGCTGCGTACCCATCCGGCGCACGCCCATGACCTCGGTGACAGATTCGAGTCGGTCCGAGCTGGCCGGGTTCGGCTGGACGGGGAGACGGTGGAGGGGTTGGAGCAGGCCACACTCGGCTACCGCCGCGCCTACCGGTCCTCCTCGGCGTTCTCCTTGATCGGTCCGGCCT
The DNA here is from genome assembly GCF_030811455.1 of Streptosporangium lutulentum. Lineage (NCBI taxonomy): Bacteria > Bacillati > Actinomycetota > Actinomycetes > Streptosporangiales > Streptosporangiaceae > Streptosporangium > Streptosporangium lutulentum. The sequence goes on from NZ_JAUSQU010000003.1 coordinate 77,024, forward strand.
ATGGCACGTTGAACGTGCTTCTCGAACTGGCGCCGGATGCCGGTGAGCACCATAAGCGTGTGGTGTCGATGATCGGGCAGATGAGCGCGTTGGTCGGCACGATGCTGATGTTGGACCTGGGTGACTTCGATTCCTCCCGGCAGTACCTGGCGATCGCGGCGCGGGCCGGCCAGCAGATCGATGACCCAGAGCTGCTGGGGTTCGCGCTTGGATGCCGCGCCTTTCACGCCTCCTACAACGGTAACCGCGGGGCCGGTCTCGGCTTCGCCCGGGGCGCTTTGGATCTGGCGGGACGAGGAATCCACCCGGTCACCCATGGCTGGTTGTCGGCGGTGGCCTCGGAGATGCACGCCGCCTCCGGTGAGGATCGGGAGTGTGAATCTCTCCTGGATGAGGCGGCCACTCACTTGGGGCGCGCTGATCCGGCTGATCAGTGGCTGGGAATCGGGGTGTTCAACGCCGACAAGCTGGCGGCCTATCGGGGCGGTGGGTTGATGCGCCTGGGACGGTATGCCGAAGCGCAGGACGCGCTGCTGGGCGCGCTGGGTCGGCTGGAGCCGGCGTTGCGCAAGCACCGCTGCACCGCCCACATCGACCTGGCCGAAGCGTTCGTGCTGGACCGGAAGATCGATGACGGCGCCGAGCACGCGATCGAGGCGTTGAGGATCATCGAGAGTACGCGGCATGCCGACAGTCTGCGGCGGGTGGAGAAGCTCTTCGCCGCGGTGCGGCCTGCTCGGACGGCGACAGTTCGGCGACTTGGTGAGAAGCTCATCGCGTTGAAGGCGATGTCGTAGTCGGAGGCGCTGGTGTATCGCGGACTGATTTTGGACTTCGGTGGAGTGATCACCACGGACTTCTACGGGGCGCTCCGCGCGTTCGGGGTGCGTGAGGGTCTCGGCGCCCACGCCGTCGAGCATGTGCTGCGCGGCACCGAGGAGGGAAGCGCCGCGCTGGCCGCGGTCGAGGACGGGCGCTTGCCCCAGCACGCCTACGAGGCCACGTTGGCGCGTTTACTGGGAGTCGACGCCGAGGGGTTGCTGGGCCGGATGCTCGCCGACCTGCGCCCGTGCCAGCCGGTTCTGGACCTGGTCGCGCGTGCCCGCAGCGCGGGGATCGCCACCGCGGTGCTGTCGAATTCCTGGGGCGCTGGCGTCTACGACCCCTACGCCGGTTATGACTTGGAGGGCCGGTTCGACGTTGTGGTGATCTCCGATCAGGTCGGGCTCCGCAAGCCCGGTGAGGCGATCTATCAGCTCACCCTCGACAAGATCGGTCTGGAGCCGTCGGAGTGTGTGTTCGTCGATGACACCGCCCACAACCTTCCGCCCGCTACCCGGCTCGGCATGGCCGGGGTGTTGTTCTCCGACGTCGATGCGGCCATCGCCGAGCTGGAGAACCTTCTTCAGCTTCGCTGACCTGGGGCGCCGGCAACCTGGTTCCTACCCCGTAACCAGGTTCCGTACGTGAAGCGCCGGGCCGGCTTACCTTCCGGAGTGGGAATCTGCTCCTGCCCACGGAAGGCGGCCGATGACCGTGCCGTACACGCTCCTGCCTCGCCTCACGCATGACCAGCACACCGGCGGTTGCCCGTGCTGATCCACAGCCCGCACGACCGCCTGACCCACAGACCTCCGACTCCAGCGGCCACGTTCTTCTCCTGGCTGGCCTCCACCTTGCCTGCCACTGACGCGGCCTGCCTGATCATCACCCATCTGCTGCCCGGACAGATGGACTTCCTGCATGCGCGGGAGCGCCGACCGGGAGCAGTGCCGCACCGTCAAAGGGCGCAGCGCAGCCGAGTTGTGGCAGCACCTGCAGAACGTCGAACGTGAGCTCTGGCGAACCTCCCCGCACCCCACGCCCGCGGAGCGGCCACCCATCCCACCCGACCGGGTGGCCGTGAGGATTTGCCAGGGGCGGCCCCGAGACGATCACCAGAGGACACCGGCCCCCACCGGCCTGGCAGACCTCGGGGCCCCAATCACTACCTGGAAGGAGCACGCCATGCTGCCGCTCTACGAAACACCAGGCGGTGACGAGCTCCGCGCGACCGTCTGGTCTCCCGGAGCCCGAACCCTCCTGCAGCGCCTGAAGACTGAGCTTCACGCCCACCAGGTGATGAGCACCCTCACCGTAGGCGAGGGTCAACCCCGCCTGCTGATCAGCGCCGAGCTGATCGTGTGGGTCGATCCCGGCGGCACGCTCCTGTGCGGGGGCCGGCACTTCCTCGAGGAGCCCGCCGACCGCTACGTGATCGGCGAAGATGACCTGCCTGGCGCCGCTGAACGGATCGCGACGCTTCACGCCAGCCTGGCGACGGTTCCCACGGCGCCAGCGCCCTAAAACAGGTGCAGATCGGCCAGTGGTGGCTCTCATGGCCGGTCTGCACCTTCCCGTACCGCATCACTCGGTGAAAAGGGGAACGGTATGACCGTGTTACAGCAGGAAAGCCCAGCCGTGCAGGAGGAGGCCGCCCTACGGTTCCCGTGATTGGGAATTGCCGGTAAACACCAATTGGCGTGCGTCATTATGGCGGGTCGTCGCCGAAGGGCGCGAATATCCGGCCTGCTGTGCGGGCGAATTTTACAGGTCATCAGGTCCTCACCCACGCCGCATACCGAAGTCCTATGGGCAATCTCATTCATGCCGGGGCGCTACTGAGCCGAACGGCGCAGCGGAAGGCGCACCCGATCCACCCCCTGATCAGGGGGTGGATCGGGTGTGATGAGCACCGCTTGAGCGGCGACCGTCCTATAGGGCCCGCCATTTTTGCATGCCTTTTTTTGTGAAGAACATTAATTGAATTAAAAACGCAAGACTCTCTGGACACCGCCCCGTCCGACTGTTACGTTCCGGGGGTCAAGAAAAGAAAGGAGAGAAATTACAGAATGAGGTTCGACGCACATGCGTCGGCACTCGAAATTGAATTCCAAGCACGCGAAAACCAATTCTCTTGCCAAAAATGGTCATTTACTTCAGCGATGGAGGTGAGCCAGATGAAGAAGATGAACAAGTGGGTCGTCGGCGGCGCCTGACCGCCCCGTTAACGCGGACACCGCGTTAACCCTCCATACGTGATCTGCCGGCCCCGGCCCCGGCCAGCGACTGGCGGCCGGGTCCGGCAGATCACCCAAAGGGCCGCGTCAACGGCCCGCCGATCCGCACCCCCGGCCCGCTCACGAAGTGAGGTGTCCCATGCTCAAGTTCGAATCCTTCACCTATCCGTTCTTCGACCTCGGCTACCGCGTCGACCACCCGGCCCTGGTCTCGGCGTTCCTCGGCACGGGCGACCTCGCGATTCCCGGCGACCACACGCCCGGGAACAAGGCCCTGTACCTGCACATCCCGTTCTGCGACACGATCTGCTCGTTCTGCCCGTTCGTGAAGGCCAAGGGCAGCCTCGAACGGATCGCCGCCTACCTGACGGCCCTGACGGTCGAACTGCGGACGCTCGGCGCGACGAAGCGGGTGGCCGAGTGGGAACTCGACAGCGTCTACATCGGCGGCGGCACCCCGTCGGTCCTGTCCGAAGAGCAGATCACCGCGCTGTTCGCGGCAATCCGGGCAAACTTCCGGATCAAAGCGGACGCTGAAATCTCCTTCGAGTTCGAGGCCAAGAGCGTCAATGAGGCGAAGTTCCAGCTCCTGGCGAGTCTGGGTGTCACCCGGGTCAGCTTCGGTGTCCAGTCCTTCGACCCGCTCACCCGCGACCAGGTCGGCATCACCGCCACCCTCGACCAGGTCCACGCGGCGGTCGACTGGTCGACCCGCTACTTCGGCAACACCAACCTGGACATGATGGTCGGGTTCCCCGGCCAGGACCTGGACGCCGCCCTGCTGGACGCCCGGCTGGCCGCGACCTCGGGGATCGGCAGCGTGTCGATCTACCCGGTCGACTACGTGATGACCCTGCCCGGCTGGCAGGACCGCATCCGCTCCGGCGAGCTCCCGCGCCCCGCCCGCCTGGACGAGCGGTCCCAGATGTTCCACGCCGCCCGCGGCGAGTTGGCCGAGCACATGGCCGAGCAGAACATGTACTGCTTCGGCGCCGCCGGCGCCCCGCCCACCCGCTACATGTTCTCCACTCTGTACGGCGGCTACCGCGACGAGGCCGTCGGCGTGGGGTCCGGCGCCTACTCCGTCATCCGCGGCCTGGCCTACTACAACGAAGGCAAGGAGAGCGAGTACGTCCGCCGCGCGAGCGCGGGTGAGCTGCCGGTCGTGCAGTCCGCGCCGGGCCACGCCTATGAGAAGGGCCTGGTCTTCTTCCCCAAGCGACTGACCCTGGACCTGCGCGACCTGAAAGTCCTGTCGCTGGAAGAGGTGTACCGCCCGCGCATCGAGGAGATCGTCGACCGCGACTTCGCCACCATCGACGGGGACACGCTGCGGCTGACCGAGCCGGGCAAGCTCGTCTACAGCGAGCTGATGGCGCACTTCTTCTCCGACCTGCAGCGCCGCCTGTACCTGCGGATCGTCGACCGGATGAGCACCCAGGTCGGGATGATCGACGCCGAGGACTGGGTCGGCGACAGCGGCCGGCAGCGGCTCGGCGCGCTCAACGCCCTGCCCGGGGCGATCAGCCCCCGCCGGGACCTGCTGAAGGTCACACCGGTGTCATGAACGACCCGTTCTTCGCCCGGTCCCTGGCTCAGCTCACCGGCCCAGGCTCCGGGTACGCCCGCACCACCACCACCGCCGGTTCCGAGATCGACCTCGGAACCGGCGAAGTCCGCTACCCGCTTCCCGCCGAGGTCCGCGCTGACCTCGCCGCCGCGATCGGCGGTATGGACGAGCCCTGGTACGGCGACCCCGCAGGGCAGAAAACTCTCCGGGCGGCCTACCTGCGCCACCTCCTGGGCCCGGCCGCCAACCAGGCGCAGGACATCGGCCGGGTTCTCGTCACCGGCGGCGGGAAAGAAGCGTGCTGGCTGGCCGTCCGCTACCTGCTGCAGAGCGACGGCAACGGCACCCTGGTGCCGCGCCCGGGCTGGGAACCCTACGGGCTGTGGGTGAACGCCGCCGACCGCCAGCAACTGCCCTACGACCCGGCCGAGCTCGCCGCGGACCCGGCGGTGCTGCGGCGGCTGGCCGGCGACGCGCCGTCCTGGCCAGCGCTGCTGGTGCTGAACTATCCGCATAACCCGACCGGTGTGCACGTCGACCAGCCCACCATGGACGCCATCATCGAAACCGCCGCCGACCTCGGCCTGGCCGTCGTCTCCGACGAGGTGTACCGGGCGTTCGCGCCTGGCCACGTCTCCGCGGCACTCGCTCCGGCCTACGACCCGTTGCGGCACCTCATCATCGACTCGACGTCGAAATGGCTGGCCGCCGCCGGGCTACGGGTCGGGTTCCTGGTCGCCGACCCCAGCGTCATCGGTGACCTCACGGCGTTCCGGGCCTCCTACGCCTCCATGACCAGCGCGATCGCTCAGCAGGCAGCGGCCACATTGCTGACCAGCCCGACCGCCACCCGCTGGCTTGCCACCATCCGCACCGACGTGGACGGCACCCGGCGGGCGACCGCCGAACACCTGGCCGACCTGGGAATCTCGGTGACCTCGCACGGCGCCCTCTACCTGTGGTGCGCCAACCCCGGCCCCGCGAACCTCCCGCCCACCGCGGCACTGGCCGGACGGGCGAAGATCGCCGACGGGAGCGGGTTCGGCGCCCCAGGGCACGTCCGGATCTGCCCGGCCCGCGACGGCCTCGATCCCGCGACCGCCGCCGCCGCGGTCGCCAACACACTGCGGAGCCGCTGATGTTCGACCACTTCACCCCGCCGCCCACCGCCGACGCCGGACCGCTCGCCACCCTGCTGGACGTCACCCTGCGCGACGGCGGATTCGAAGTCGGCTTCGCCTGGCCCACCGACCTGTTCGCCCAGCTCCCCGCCGTCCTCGCCCCTGCCGGTGCCGACATCGTGGAACTCGGCTACCTCGGCGGCGTCCCCGTCGAGCACGGTGTTGCGACGCCCGGAGCCGGGGCGTTCCTGCAGCCCGAGCACGTCGAGGCCGCCGCCGCGAGCGGGATGCGGCTGGCGGCGATGGTGCACCCCACCGCGCTGGAGGTCCACCTTGACCTGAAGGCCTACCAGGTCGCCGGGCTGTCGATGCTGCGGCTGGTCTATCACCCGGACTGGTTCGACGCCATCGGCGCGCTCGCCGCCCGCGCCCGCGACCAGGGTCTGACGGTCTCGGTGAACATCGCGCTGGCCTCCCGCTATGGCCGCGAGGACCTGCTACGGCACGCCGAGCGCATCGACACCGAGATCGCCCCGGACGTCCTCTACCTCGCCGACACCTGCGGAGCGCTGCTCCCCACCCAGACCGCCGACCTCATCGGCGACCTGCGGCAGATGAGCGAGACCGCGCTGGGATTTCACGCACACGACTTCCTCGGCCTCGCCTACGCCAACACCCTCGCCGCCGCGAACGCCGGCGCGACCTACGCCGACATCTCGATCCTCGGCCTCGGCCGGGGCGGCGGGAACCTGCCCGCCGAACTCGTCCTCGCGCGCCACCGCCTGCCCGGCCGCCACATCACCACGGCGCTGACGGCGCTGCTGGAAACCCGGACCGCCCTGGCCACCCTCGCAGAGCGGCCCACGCCGAGCCTGCTGCCCACGGTGTGCGGGACGCTGAACCTCACCCCGGTCGAGGAAGCGGCCGTCGTCGACTTCGCCGCCGGCGAAAGCCTCGACCTCGACCTGGCCGCGCTGTGGCTGGCCACCGCCCACGGCCGCCTCGCCTCGCTACACACCGGCGACCTGACCGCCGCCTGGAAGGCCGAGACGACGGGACAGGGCCAGTGAGCGTCCGGGTGGGCCGCCGTGGTGCGGCCGTCATCGCCCACCGCTACGACGACTTCCCCGTCGGCGCCGGGGACCTCGATCTACGCGGGGACACCTCCGCCCCGCTCGACGCCACCCTGACGATCCTCCAGCGGTTCACCCCGAGCACCGAGGAGACGGCTGGGTACGGCGACGTCGCCGGCGACCTGTCGCTGCGGCAGACCCTGGGTGGACTGTTCGGCGTCGACGCGGGCCACGTCGTGGTGACGGTGGGCGGCAGCGAGGCCCTCCATCTGGCGCTGACCTGCCTGACCGACCCCGGCGACCCGATCGCACTTCCCCGGCCCGCGTTCCCCGGCTACGACCAGCTCGCCCACCTCGCCGGGCTGCGGCCCGTCCACTACCCGGTGCCCGGCCCGCTCCCTGCCCCGACCGGGATGCCACTGCTCGTCTGCACCCCGCACAACCCGACCGGCGTCACCACCAACCCCACGCAGGTCGCAGACCGGCCCGGCGGCGTGATCTGGGATGTCTGCCACTCCTCACTGACCGCGCCCCAGATCGACGGCGTCCGCGCCGCCCTGCAGCGCGGCGATGTGGTCGTGTTCAGCCTGTCCAAGCTACTGCGCCTGCCCGGTCTGCGCATCGGCTGCCTGATCGCCGCCGACGCCGCGTTCATCGGCGCGGCCGTCGCGGTGAAAACCCACCTGTCGATGTCGGTAGACCTGCTCGCGCAACGCCTCGCCGGCCAGATCCTCACCCACCCGGGCGCTCTGAAGGAGGTCGCCGCCCGAAGCCGCGGCATCGGGGAGAACCGGGGCCGGGTGCTGGAAGCCGTCGCGGGCTGCGCTGCTCTGGACGCGGTCGCCGCCAAAGACGGCACGTTCGTCTACCTGCAGGCCCCGGACGGCTGCGACGCGGCGCGGCTCCTACACCAGGCAGGCGTGATCGGCCTGCCCGGGACGGTGTTCAACGGCACCCCGAGCAGCGTCCGGCTGTGCATCGCCCAGAACCCGGACGTGATCGACCAGACCATCGAACGGATCACCGACCTATGAAGACCACCAGGCCGCCCGCCGCCTACGCCCCGGCGGGCACGACCGTCATGGCCTTGTCGAGGAGCCGGATCAGCGGCTTGGGGTCCGGGCCCGGCAGAACAGCGCGCAACTGGACGACCGCGCCGGGCCGAACCCTGATCACGTTGGTGATCAGCCAGATCGCGGCCTTGCGGACCGGCGGCGCCGGATCGGACAGGACAGCGGCCAGGTCCGGCACCAACACCGGATCGAGACCGAACCGGATCGGCGTGATCAAGGCGACCAGGTACAGGCGGCGCTGCCACGGCGAACCATCGGCGGCAAGGAACAACAGGTCCGCGACGTCCAGGTACCCGGCCTGGACCGCGAGGCCCAAGACCGCGCCGAGCTCGTCCACGCTCAGCCAGTTGTCCAGCAGGGGCGCCCACGACGCCAGGAGTTCCGCAGTGGGCGGCACGTCGGAAAGACGCAGCAGCATGCACGCGGCGAGCTCGTCCTCATGGGCCTCGCCGTGCCACAGGATCTCAGCGGCCGCCCTGATCAGCTCGGGGTCGGCGGCCGTCCTCGGCGGGACGGCCTGCCGCAGAGCGGAACGAACGGCGCCGCGCAGCAGCGGGATCCGCACGCCCAGCACCGCCTTGCCCGGCCGACGGGCCTCGACCGTCCCCGCCACGTACTCGGGGTCGGCGTGCTCACGAACTCCCACGACGATCGCGGTGGCCAGCTGGGCGGCGGGATCTGTCGTGTCGGCCATCTGGCCAACCTACCTTTCGCCCTCGTCTTCATAGGAGAGATCTGTGACCGGCACGGCCCTCGACATGACCTCAACCCGGCAGCAGGCCGTAGGCCCCGTCTACGCCGCCTACGGCACCCTCGACCCAGGCGCCGTGACCCTCGCCGAGGCGTTCACGACCGGCCTTACCCTGGCCCAGGTCCCGCTGCAGGTGCTTGTTGCGCTGGAGACCGGCAGCCCTGCCCTGGTCAAGGAAGCCACCGCCGCCCTGGACGGGCTCTGCGACCGGCCACTGATCGGCGCATTCTGCCTGAACGATTACTGGAACACCACGCTGCGGATCCTGAACCCCGGCTCCGTCCTCGATTCGGCGCGGGACCTGGTCGCCGACAAGGCCGCCCTGTACCCCGCGCTGACCCGCCACGGCGCGGCCGCGCCCGGGTTCATCGTCGGCACGCTGGGCGAAAATCTACTCGAGGACGCTCTGGACAGGTTCGGTCCCTGCCCGATCCTCAAACCGGCCCGAGGCGCGGGCTCTCGCGGGGTATATCGCTACCGCTCGTATCTGAGCATCGCCGACAACCTGGCCCTGTACCGGGAACTGCTGTCGGTCGGGAACATCGACTCCAGCACGCCCATCCTGGGCGCCGCCTACGTGGGCGGCGAGCACGCCCTGGAGATCAGCGTCGACGTCATCGCCGCCGACGGCCAAGCCGTCCACGCCATCGTCCACGAGAAACTCACCGCCACCCAGAGGCACCCGTTCGTCGACCGGGTGATGGCCTCACCGCCCGAACACCCAGCGATCATTGACGCGCTGCCCCAGCTTCCGGCCACCATCGCCGCGATCATCACGACGCTGGCGCTGGCCGACGGCGCCCTGCACGTCGAACTCCGCTTAGAGAGCGGGCTCTGGCACGTACTGGACGTCGGGGTCCGGCCGGGAGCCGGACTCATCCCGCACTCGGTGCAGGCCCTCACTGGCGTCGACCCGCGCCTGGTCCACCTCGCCGCCTCCCTCGCCCGGCCACTCACCAAAGATGTCCTCGCCGCCGCGGTCCCGTCCCACTCCGCCGCCGCGCTCGCCTGCTGCTACATCGCCGAGCCTGAGCGAGACGCCGTCACCCTCGCCCGCCAGGCCGACCTGACCGTCCTGCTGCGGGAGGCTCCCGACGTGCTCGGATGGCACCTCAACGCCTGCGAGTCGGTCGAGCAGATCTACCGCCCGGACGCGGGCCTATCCGTAGGGTTGGGCGCTGCGACCCCGAGCCGGGCGCTGCAACGCCTCCGGTCGATCGTGGAACCGTTCACCTACTCAACTACCTGAAATTACCCGTCCAGCACTCTCAAGGAGACACCCGACATGCCCCAGCTCCACCACTTGGCCCTCACCACCGCCGACCTGACCACCGGCGCGGCGTTCTACGACGCGGTGTTCGGCGTGCTCGGCTACAAGAGCGGCTACACCTCCGACGAACTGCGCACCTGGGTCGGGCACAGCCCCGAGATCCTGCTGTACCCGGTCGAAGGCGACGACACCGCTCCGCACACTCACGGCCGCCCCGGACTTCAGCACGCCGCGATGGAGGTCGAGAACCGGGCGATGGTCGACGCCGTTCACGAAGCGGTCGTCGCGGGCGGGGGGACCGTCGTCCACGCACCCCGCGAATACGACTACGCCGAGGGCTACTACGCGGTGTTCGTCACCGACTCCGACGGCAACCGCTGGGAGTTCGCGCACATCCCCACCCCGACGCAATAGACCGGTGCCGCCCCGCGCCTGACCCCATCCCATCCCCGCCCGGCCGCCGTGCCCCCCGCACGGCCATTCGCCCCGACCCCTGGAGCTGCCGTGTCCGACCTGCTGCCGCACGTGCTCCTTGCCATCCCGGTCGTGGTCCTCGCCTGCCAGGCCGGCGGCCGCGCTGTCCGGCTGCTCGGCCAGCCGCCGGTCATCGGCGAAATCCTGGCCGGAATCCTGCTCGGCCCCTCACTGCTCAGCTGGCTCGCCCCCAGCGTTCAGCACCACCTTTTTCCGCCCTCGGTCCTGCCCATCACCTCCGCCCTGGGCAACCTCGGCCTCTTGACGTTCCTCTTCCTGATGGGACTGGAACTCAACCTCCGCTCCCTGAGCATCACCCGAGGCGCGATCGCCGCCGTCAGCCTCAGCGGCGTCCTGCTCCCCATGGCCCTCGGCGCCGCGCTGGCCTCGGCCCTCTACCCGCACTTCGCACCCCCCGGGGTCGGGCAGCTGCCGTTCACCCTGTTCGTCGCCGTCGCCCTGAGCATCACCGCGTTTCCCGTCCTCGCGCGGATCCTCGCCGACCGCGGCCTGAAGAACACGCCCCTGGGTGCCTTCGCCCTGGCCTGCGCCGCCATCGACGATGCCCTCGCGTGGTGCCTGCTCACCACCGCCGTCGCACTGTCCACCTCCGGCACCGTCCTGTCGGGCCTGACCACCCTCGCCCTGACCGCCGCCTTCGCAACCGGCCTCATCCTCCTGCGACCCGTGCTGCACGCCCTGCTCAAACGCGCCGGCCGCACCTCCGACGACATCGTCGGAGTCCTGCTCTTCGCCGGGCTATGCCTCAGCGCTTACGCCACCGACCAGATCGGCGTACATCCTGCCTTCGGGGCCTTCCTGTTCGGCGTCGCCGCACCCCGCGCTCTCCCGGCCGTCGAGCGCAGCGCCGCCCGCATCCACGCCGTCGTCCTGCCGCTCCTGCTGCCTCTGTTCTTCGCCGACATTGGCCTGCACACGGACTTCTCCACGCTGCCGGCCGGACAGTGGGGCTGGGGCGCGGCGATCCTGGCGGTCGCCGTCATCGGCAAGTGGGGCGGCGCGGCCGGCGCAGCCCGGCTCACCGGCTCCGACTGGCGCTGGTCGGCCGCGCTCGGCACGCTCATGAACTGCCGTGGCCTGACCGAACTCGTCGTGCTCGGCATCGGCCTCCAGATCGGTGTCATCAGCAAGACCTTGTTCACCCTCCTGGTGGTCATGACCGTCATCACCACCGTGGCCACCACTCCGATACTCAGGCGCGTGGCCGGCCACGACCCGAGGATGACCCCGCCGGCGCCGCACGACGGTCCGGAGCGCGCCGCCGCCCGGGAGATCACCCGATGACCCGCCCCCGAACCCGGTTCTGGAAGCGGTCCTCAGCTGGCCAGCAGGCGATGTCGACGCTGGGCAATCACGGGTGCGAACAGCGGCATCAGCAGAGCATCATGCCGGTATGGGACATCATTCCTACCTTCAGATCGGTACCGCCACCACGCTCCTCTGCCGCGACACCTACTACCGGGACCTGGCCGCCCTGTTCTTCGAGAGCGACTGCTACCGAGGAGACGATACGGCGGACGACGAGGGCACCGACAGGCCGTACGGCTACGAGACTTCAATCCGCGCGATGTCCCAGCGCCTGGAGATGCAGGGCATCACGGTACCGGTCGCCGTGGCGGATCTGGTCGAAGGCCTCCGCAAGTGGACCGAGCAGCAGACCAACACCAAATCCCAGAACCAGGAGCCAGTACCGCCGGACATCGAACATGTCGAACGAGAGATTCGATTCTTCCTCAGCGCCGACTTCGACACCCTCCCCCATGTCGAGTTCGCGCGAGCGGGCGACGGCGCGGAGCTCGTCGACTACCTGCACTGGCACATGGGTACCCGGAGCCTGGTGCGTCTACTGCTCGACTGGGCGCCAGACCAGAATGCCACGATCGCACTCGACATGAGCGAGCTGACCGGATGCTGCGTGGAGCTCGACCCCATGGAGCCCTATGCCGACCAGGCGCGAGCAGAACAACTGGCCGTCGCCACAACCAACCTACCGCTGGTCGTGATCACAGAAGGCTCCAGCGACGCACGGCTTCTCTCCGAGGGGATGAAGGTGACTCACCCCCACCTGGTGGGTTTCATCAGGTTCTTCGACTACGGCGCGGGCGTCCGGCCGCGCGGCGGAGCTGACGCCGTGGTCGAGCTGTTTAAGGCGTTCGTGGCCGCTGGAGTCGGGAACCGATTTGTTGCTATCGCGGACAACGATGCCGCAGCGCACGAGAAGCTGCTCGGGCTCAAAAGGGAACGCTGGCCGAATACGTGCCGGCTGCTCCACTACCCGGAGCTGCCCCTCCTGCGGCAGTACCCCACGCTGGAGGATGGTGCCGTTCTCCCCGTGCCCACCGACGTGAACGGCCTGGCAGGCTCCCTCGAGCTGTACCTCGGCACCGACGTCCTCACCAACAAGGACGGCAATCTGATGCCCATCCACTGGAAGGCCGTGGAACCAAAGACGGGCCTACGCCAGGGGAGCCTCAGCAAAGCGGACAAGAGGACGGTGCAGGGGAAGTTCGACGCCAAGCTGAAGGCAGCCCGCGCCGGCCAAGTCCCGGATAGCGCTGACTGGAGTGGTATCAAGGCGATCATCGACTCGATCGTTCTCGCCTTCCACTGACCCGCTCAACGCCCCAGTCCGTGACGAAGCCCCCGGCGCTTGCATCGGGGTGTCAGTAAGGGGCGTGCAGCCAGGTACACGCGATTGAGTCCGCAGCTTAAGGGAGGGCGGCGCTGGTGCGTTGATCGGGCCAGAAGCCCCGAAATCACGCTCAGTCAAGCCGGTTCTTGGAAGCGCTGGACAGGATGTCATCAAGATGATGACATATTCGTCATCATCTTGACGACGTGGAGGTGTCTTGTGCGTCCCGCCTATGACGGGGCGTGATCGACAACGGAACGGTCAGTGGCGTTAGTGAGCCAACACGGGCGGAGTTACCGCCATCTACCGTTCCGATGCGGGCGGGATGGGGAGCTCCCACGCTGATGTGACACATAACGTTGCTGAGTCGGGCCTGGCCCGGCGTCCGGCGAGCTGGGCGTCTGCTCGGCTCGCGAGGCCGGTGTGACAGGTAATTCAAATTCTGTGTCGTAGCCGCCCGCACCTCGGGAAGACGAAGGATGGCAACTCCGCCCGTGTCGGCTCACTAACGCCACTGACCGTTCCGTTGTCGATCACGCCCCGACAAGGAACGGCTCGTCTACATCTCCTCCACCACGGTCGGCCGCATCGAGGCGTGGTTGACGGTGCGCGGCCGCGCACCGGGCGGACTGTTCCCCGCCGTTCACCCCGCGCGGCGCTTACATCCGCGTCGACGAGCACGGCAGCCCCGCCCACATCAACGGGCAGACGGTCGGCGATGTGCTCAACCTGCGCGGCGGACAGGCTGGCGTGGGCAACCAAGCCGCCCACAACTTCCGGCGCACGTTCATCGGTGAACTCCTCGACGCCGGCGTCGACTTGGCCACCGCCCAGGCCCTGGCCGGGCATTCGTCGTCGGGTACCACCGCCCGCTATGACCGGCAGCCGGAGAAGACGCGCCGCGACGCCGTCGACCGGCTGCGCACGCCGCGGGCGGCCCCGTTGCCGGGCGCTGTACGCAGCCGGGATCGGACAGGCTGAGCGAAAGAAGAGGTGGTGACGGGGGCTCCCTCAACGGATACTGAGCGCACAGGACCTCGAACGAGATGGGATGCCGTGGAGGACACCACCCGCTCAAATGACGTGCAGCATCGCAGAGCAGTCCAGTACGCCTTTTGCGCCTATGCGATCCGCTTTGAGCGTGTCGGCGCTGGGGTGGAAGGCGTGTTCGACCAGGCGTTGACCAACGGTCTGGCCGCGATCGTTGCCGCCCGTTGGAAAGGCCAGGAGTGCAACAGCAAAGGCCGAGTGGAGTCCGCTGCCAAGCTGCTGAAAGTCGTCGAAACTGAGGGGGTGTTGGTCAGGGACGGCGTCTACTGGCTCACGGACAACCCGCACATCCCCAAACCCACCACATCGCGCTGGGACCCATTCGAGGAGAGGCCGCCTATGGAGGTGAGGGTCACGGTTCTGAGAGAAGCCCTGGACGTCACGCAGGCGATCCGGCACGCTCGGGACACCGGCGACGAAACCGCCTTAGGCCTGACTGCAGCCCATGTTGAAGCCTTGTGGGAACTCAGCGAACACCCGACATTGTCCAAGCTGGTCGACGACCTGAGCGACGGGAGTGAGGAGGCAGGCCGCTACGCGATCACGGCAGCGGATGACCGTGAACGAGACCGTGCCTCTATCTACCTTGAGTTGCTGAGTAGCGAGGAGCTCGCGCGCCGAGGGGGAGTCGACTACGCCGCCGAATACTCACAAGAGTTCAGCGACGTCGAAGAGTGCCCCGTGTGCGGCAATAACTCGCTTGTCCTCAGCTCCCGTGACTCGGAGATCGACGAAATCGGTGTCGGGCGCTGCGTTGTGTGCAGCTACGAGCGCACGATGGATGCCGCTAACGACATCGCGGCCAGCGTCCAGTTTGAGCGCGCGGTCGAACGCGCGGACTAGCGCGATCGCGTCGATGATGCTGCTGGCTGACCTACCCGTACGACGTTAACGACGGAATGCTCTAGCTTCCTCTCCAACAGGGTGGGAGGAAGCTAGAGCCCGCATGAGCACACCCCCTGCCGTCCCCGTGTCGGCGCTGCCGCCGTACAGCGGCCCCGATACCGTCTGCCCGAAGTACGGAACCAGCGGCGCGAGCACCGAGCACCGAATAGCCCGCGGCGAGATCGTTCTCCCCTGGAATCCCCGGATGCGCGTCGACGGGCCCCAACCGGAGCGGAGGCATTGTAGGTGCCGCTCCTGCGGCTACCAGTGGGCCGAGGCTCCCCTGGACGCCGCCCTCACCACAGCGGTCGAGGTGGCTTGCTGATGCCGTTTGTCCAGCGTGGTGAGCGTTTCTGCTCCTGGCACGTTCCTTAACCGGCACACCTTGTGATCATTTCGTGCAGGTACCGCCCTCCGTTCGTCAGTCAACTAGGTAATGGGCTTCGATGTAGGCGACGGTGGAGTCATACGGCTCCCCCACCGGCTTCAACATGTACCGGCGGAAGACCGCGGCGGTGGCGCGACGGACGCCTCGGTTGCGAGCGTCGGCGTTGTCCCATGACCGGGTGAGAGTGCGGGTGACCACCTGGTCGATCTCCTCGGCCAGGTTCCTCTCCGTGACGGTGAGTCCGGACGGTGCGTGGTCATGGATGATCCGCGACAGGACACCCACGTGGTCGTCATCCAGCACGACGACGGCTTCGTAGGGATGCTTCTCGGCGTCCACGATGGCGCGAGCGATCCGAAGTGCTTCAGCCAAGAACTCCAAGGCGTCCTGGGCGTTTTGGATAATCCGGTCCCGCAGCAGCTTGATCCGCTCCGCGAGGGCGGTGTACTTCGCAGACCCCGGCTCGACGCCCTTTTCGAGGGAGGCCTTGATGCGGTCCAGGATCTCCGCCGCGGACGGCGGCGTCTTGTCCTCACCATCGTCGTTGTCGGGATTGGGGCGGACAAGTGACAGCAGTTCCTTGAGGATGGCGATGCCCTGGGCGTCCAGGACAAGGGCTTCCTCCTGGGAGGCGACCGCGGAGAAGGAGTGGACGTGGGCATTGATGATCTCCAGGACCATCGGCCCCAGCTCGCTCAGCCGCTCCTTCCTCTCCTCGTCGGAGGACTTCTTGAACAGGGTCGTGTACACCGACCCGAACAGCCCGAAGCCGTCCCGGTACTTGGCGACCCGCTTGTCGGTGTTGATGAGCGGGTACAGGCGGGCCAGGAGCCGGTAGTCCTTGGTGAACACCTCGGCAGCACCAGGGCTGGCGTCCAGGAAGACGTTAATGGCTCGCACGGACTCATATCCGTGGACCGTGAGGTCCAAGCCGTCCACGTCCACGAGAAGGTCTTCGATGCGGGCGAAGGTGGTGCGGAACTCCGCGACCAGCTCGGACAGGTCGGTGACGAACCCGCCACCCTTGCCAGCCTCCGGCGAGGTGGGGTCGACGACGGCCCGCTGGACCTCTTCGGCCAGGCCGATGTAGTCCACGACTACGCCGGAGGTCTTCACGAACCCGGTCGGGGACACCCAGGTGCGGTTCGGGCGGGTGATCGTCTGGAACAAGGTGTGGGCCTTCAGCGGCTTGTCCAGGTAAAGG
Organism: Streptosporangium lutulentum; assembly: GCF_030811455.1. Lineage (NCBI taxonomy): Bacteria > Bacillati > Actinomycetota > Actinomycetes > Streptosporangiales > Streptosporangiaceae > Streptosporangium > Streptosporangium lutulentum. The sequence goes on from NZ_JAUSQU010000003.1 coordinate 93,595, forward strand.
ACGCCCTCGTTGGGGGCGTCGAACCCAGTCATCAGCTTCGCGGTCACCACCAGGAAGCACAGCGGGTCGTCCGGGGTGAGGAACCGCCGCTTCTGCTCCTCCTCCTTGGCCTCCGAGAGCTGGAACGGCCGCATGGCGGGGTCTTCGTCCTTGGCGTCCGAGACGGAGATGTTCACCTCGGCGCTGATCCGGTCATGCTGGCCGACTTCGACGAACACCTGTGACGCCTCGAAGCCGGCCAGCAGCTCGTTGATCTTGTCCGTGTACGCCACGGCCAGCTCACGGTTGTAGGCGACGACCTGGGCCTTGAGGCCGTTGCGGTAGGCGCCAGCCAGGTAGTGGTCCACGATGTCCTGGCAGACCGCGTGGATGCGGTCGGGGTTGGTGAACACCGAGGTGAGACGCCCGAACTTGCGGGACAGGGCCTCACGGTCGGGATCGTCGAGGTCGAAGTCGTCGGCGAACTGGTCGAACTCAGCCTGCAACGCCTGGTCGTCTACCTCGAAGGCGACCGGGTGCGGGTCCAGCATGACCGGGACGGTCGCCCCGTCCAGCAGCGACCGGGACACCGAGTACCGGTGCAGCACCCTGCCCGGGTCGGTCTCCTCGCCGAAGAGGACGAAGGTGTCGGTGGCGAGGTTCCTGACGGGGGTGCCAGTCATGCCGAAGAACTTCGCGTGCGGCAACGCTGCGCGCATCTGCCCGGCCAGGGACTTCGACTTGGCGGACTGGGTGCGGTGTGCCTCGTCGACCAGCACGATGATGTTGTCCCGGGTTGACAGGTTCTTGCCGGCGTCGGCGAACTTGTGGACGGTCGTGGAGATGACGCCGCGCACGTCGTCGGCCAGCAGGGAACGTAACTCCTGGCTGGTCGTGGGCTGGTGGAAGTAGGCGTCCCCCATCGCTGAGGTGAACACCCCGGAGGTCTGCCGGACGAGCTGGGTCCGGTCCGATAGCAGGATGATGGTGGGCGACTCAGTGCGGGTGTCGGTCAGCAGCAGCGAGGCGGCGAACACCATCAGCAGCGTCTTCCCGGACCCCTGGTGGTGCCAGACCAGGCCCTTCGACCCGCCCTTCAGGACCCGATCGTGAATCAGGTGCGCGGCCTCCATCTGCGGGTAGCGGGGCAGGTACTTCTTGTCCACCCCACCCCCGGAGGTGTCGATGAGGGCGAAGTTGGCGAGCATGTCCAGGATCGTGGCCGGGTTCATCAGCAACTCGACGGAGCGCTGCACGTCGGCCTGCCCGGACAGGTTCTCGTCGTCCGCAGTGGACCGGAACGGCTGCCACAGGTTCGTGGGCGCACCGGCGGCACCAAACCGCAGCTTCAGCCCGTCGGAGGCGACGGCAAAGACGTTGGGAGTGAAAAACCACGGGTACTCGATGGCATACACATCGTTGATCTCACGGGCGGCGTCCACCCAACCAGACTTCGCGGTCGGCGACTTCACCTCGACCACCACCAGCGGCAGCCCGTTGACCCAATACACGAGGTCGAACCGGCGGGAGGTCTTGCCGGGAACGGTGATGGTCACCTCGTCCGACACGACCAGCGTGTTGGCAGTCGGGTGCTCGAAGTCGATGACCTTCAGGGCGTGCCACACACCGCCGGCGTCCCGGAACTCCTTACGCCCCCGCAGCAGGCGTAGCACCTGCTCGTTGGCCCGCACCAGCCCGCCTTCGACGGCGTTGACCGTGGCGACGATCTCCTGGACTACCGCGTCCACCTCGAACCCGTTGATAACTCCAGGGTTGAGCCGGACGATGGCGTCCCGCAACTGGCCGGCGACCACCGACTGCGTCGTCTCACGCGGTAACACTCGCCCAGCCGTGAAGGCCCAGCCCATCGGGAGGGACCACTGGATCATCAGGTTCTGGAACTCACGCTCCCGAATGCCTTTCCCCACGTCTCAGACCCCCAGTTCGGCAGAATCAATCTCGACCGTGCCGTCCAGCAAGCCCGAGAGCAGGCTGGAGCGTGTATCCCGGAGTCGAGCGGCCTCAGCACGTGCCGCATCGGCGTTCGCACGAACGGACAGCACTGCGCAGGAAACCTCTCGCTGCCGGTCCAGGCCAGGAAGCGGGATCGGTGTCTCACGAATGCGATCCTGGCTGACGTTGACCATTGAGGCGCTGGTGCCTGTAGCCGAACTTGTGAGCTGGGTCCGGGCCAACTTCAGCGCCATCGCCACCACAAGGAAGTCCGGGTCCAGTTTGGACGACGGCATGAGTCGCAGAGTCTTGTCGGCGAGGTAGAGGCCGTTCCGAACATTGGCAGGGACTCGCGCGACAGCCCCGACTCGCAAAGGAGTGTTCGCTCGCGTGATGAGTACGTCGCCGGGCTGAACAAGCGCGGACTCAGGCATGGACGTGCCAGGTAGAAGAGCTTTGGATTCGTCCGGGAGGAACCGGAAGGGCGTGACCGCGCTGACCTTCAACACGCCAAGTTCGTCAGCGCCCGGTGGCCTCGTATTGGCCTGGGGACTCCTGCCCCCTTGAATGTCATCGAGCATCGTTCCGAGCGTCACGACCGGTTCATTGGAGAGTAGGTCCTCGGCAACGACCGCCGACATGCGATCCAATGCCTCGGCCTCTTCACCGAGTGCGGCAATCTGGTCGTCGACTGCGTCGAGTATCTCGACGATCCCCGCTTGTACCTCGCGGGGTGGGATCGGGAGTTCGATCTGCAAGAGTTGCTCTGGGTTGAGGCGCTTACGCCGTTGAACTGTCCCGCTCACCCGGTTCTTCATTTCTGCCCACAGTCGCGGTGAGCGGCAGAGGTGCCTCATCCAGTCGGGCACCAGTTCTGGGCCAAGCGTGAATGTCGGGAACTCGTTGCTGACGACGAATCCGTCGAACTCGGCAGGTACTACGGTGATCGGGCCTTCCCACGCGGTCAGCTTTCGCATCACGACCTGGTCGACGCGCAGCACGTTCATTGCCGAGTACTCTGTGTCTCCGCCATCGAGTTCGCCTTTAGCGACAAGCCCCTGTCCTGCGTTCAGGACCCCGGCCAGACGGTAGGTGGTTGCAGGCATCATCGGTGTGCGCTGGATGTCGAGGCGTATCACCTCTCCGAGCGGACGAAGCGGATAGCCGTCACTCATCGAAGCCCTCGATCCCTGCGGCGGCGAGGACGGCAAGCATGCGCTGCTCGGTCTTCTGTCGTTCAGCACGGGCGATGTTGTAGGCGTCGATGAGAGTGCCAAGGTCTTCCTGCTCGTCGGCGGCCTGCTTGATGTAACGGCCGATGTTGAGGTCGAACCCGTTCGCCGCGATCTCCGTGGCGGGGACGAATTTCGCCGCGAGTCCGCCTTCTCCATCGGGGTCCACCGGGTTGCCATCGGCGTCGAATTTCGAGTGGTAGGCGGTCACGATGTCGGCGATGTCGGCGTCGGTGAGGATGTTGCGATTCTTGGCCTTGGTGAACCGCTTGGAGGCGTCGATGAACAGCACACCGTCCTGCCGCTCCAGGGCCTTGGTGCCGGGTGCACGGAACACCAGGATCGCCGTGGGGATGCCGGTGTTGTAGAAGAGGTTGGCAGGCAGGCCGATGACCGCTTCGAGCAGGTCGTCGTCCAGGACGCGCTGGCGGATGGCTGCTTCCTGGCCACCTCGGAAGAGGACGCCGTGGGGTAGGACGACGCCGGCTCGACCCTTCTTCGGGCCCATGCTGGCGATCATGTGCTGCACGAACGCCCAGTCCGCCGACGACTGCGGGGCGACCCCGCCGAGGGCGCGCGGGTCATTGCTCCAGGGCTTCCACTTCATGCTGTAGGGCGGGTTAGCGACGATCACATCGAACTGCGCGACGGACCCGTCCGGCTTCTTGAAACGCGGGTCCTTCAGAGTGTCGCCGACCTCAACCTGGAACTGGGTGAGATTGTGCATGAAGAGGTTCATGCGTGCCACACCCGCAGTGTCCGGTACGGCCTCCTGCCCGTACAGGCTGAGCGTGTAGCCACGCCCGCCGCGGGCCTTCAGGAGGTTCGCGGAGGCGATGAGCATGCCGCCCGACCCGCAGGTCGGGTCGTACACCGACTCGAAGCCCTTGGGGTCCAGGATCTCGACGATCAGCTCGACAACCTCGCGCGGGGTGAAGAACTGGCCGGCACGGGTGCCGGACCCGTCGGAGAACCGCTTCAGCAGGTACTCGTACGCCCCACCGAGAACGTCGTGGGACATATTGCCCTCGTGCATTTTCGGGGTGCGGTCCATCGCCTGCATGACCGCCGCCAATACCTCCCCCGACAGCACCTCTTCGGAGGTCCAGGTCATGGACCCGAACAGGCGGGAGAACTTGTCAGGGTTGGCCGTCTCGATGGCCTGTAGGGAGGCGCGGACGCGCTGGCCGAGGCCGGACTGGGTGATGGTGGCGAGGATGGACGTCCAGGAGGCGCGACGCTGCTGGACGGTACCAAGGTGGATAAACGGGATCTCGAACGACTGGTAGTCGCGGTACTCGATCTCGTGGGCTTCCTCGGCGGACAGGTCGTCCAGGCCCTCGTTGTCGGCCAGAAACTCCTCGTGTTGGTGCTCCCAGGTGTCCGACAGGTACTTCCAGAACATCAGCGGAAAGACGACGGAGGAGTATTGCGCTTCGGGCATCGCCACGCGCAGCTCGTCGGCGGCATCCCACAACCGGTTCTCGATCTCTTGCTGGGTCACGGCCATCAGTTGGGGGGTGTCCTTGCTCGTCAAAGGGGGCGACCCTAGGGCGTGGCCTGTGGATCTTTGATGGCGATTTAGTGTAGATCAGCATGGTGGATGATCGCCTGAATCATCAGGACTTATCCGAAGAAGGATGAGCACCCTAGTACGGAAGCGGTAGAACCGGGTTCAGGTGTTCTGATCAGATGCGGCGCTGGAGGCCGATTCGATCAAGGCCGAGTACCGTGCGTGGCGATCGTTGACGAGGTCGGTCGCTCGAATCAAGGTGCCTTCCTCTCGTCGGTAGACCCGGAGGGCTCCGCCCCGGTGGGAGAGCCAGTCGAAGCTGCTGTTGATCCAGGTGTCGTCGAAGATCAGGCAGTGGGGATGGGGCTCATCGAGACGGGTGACGGTGAGGCTGTCGTAGCGTTTGGCGAGGTAGTGGAGACGCTTGGCGGCGCTGGCGTCGAGGTTCCCGCTCGAGTCGGAAGGCCCATAGGCGATGTGCGCGACGATGCCGGTGCGGCGCACCATGGTCTCAAGTCGTGAGACAAAGTCGTCGGTGACCACAGCGTTGCGGACGGTCGAGGTAATGAGTAGGAACCGGCGGCGAACGTTTGTCAGCGCGTGTGCCAGTAGTTCACGGTGTTCGAAAACGGGCACGCTGCGTACGGTCAGGGTGTCCAGTTCAGCGCGGGCCGTGACGCTGTCGTCGGTGGCGGACGAACCGGAGCCTGACGGGTCTGCTGTGAAGGGGGCGGCGCGCCGTTGTAGGTCCCGGACGGTTTCGTAGGGGACTCGCTGGTCGAGCAGGTGCGGGGGCAGGTCGGGTTCGCCTTTGGGGGGCGCCACGCTGATGCCCAGTCTGTCGGCGCCGCCGACCTGTGCAAGTGCACGATCGTGTTCCGAGCTGGACAGGTCATCGACAACAACGTTCAGACGTACGTCGTCGAATTCGATCGCGGAGTACACGAGCAGGACGGCCGGCAGGTAGCACCGGCGCTGGCGGGTGACCTCGTCAACGGAGAGGACTTCGGCTGTCCCCGAGCTTGGTCGGCGATGAGGGAATCTTGGAGCGGTGTTGTCGGCTTGGCCTGAGGCAGCGAGCATGCGGTTGAGGGTGCGGGGTGTGACCTCCTGGGTGGTCACCTCGTGAGTACGGGCCGAGGGTAGGAGCAGCACACCGCGGACCATCGCGTCGCCGCGGGTGATCAGATCGTTCCGGCGTTGCGTCGAGGGGACCCACAGGAGACGGTCGAACGCGTGCGGCAGATCGATTCGTTGCGGTGCGGTGGTCTCCAGATCGTCGACCGCGCGGGTCCCTGCTGCCGTGAGACTGATGATGCGGGTACCGCGGTGGTCGGGACGGTAGTCGAGGTTCTCGATGGAAAGGTGTTGAGCGACGGAGTCCCGGACGATCTCGTCGCTCATGCCAAGCACGGCGGCAATATCGGGGATGGTGTCGACGCCCTGGGCGCAGAGCCGGAGCATAAACTCGTCGACCACCGGCAGCGGCTTGCGTTTCTGAGCGAGTACATCGAGGGTGAGCCAGGAGAAGGGAACCGCAGCGTCCACGGCGGCGACCAGCTGATAGCCGGGGTGTAGGTCGTTATAGCGGCGAGCGGCGAGTGCCGTGGCGTCTGTCATGCGCGGGCGTCTCCGATCCAGCAGCTGTCTGGGTGCTTGCGGATATGGGCCAACACGTCCTGCAGCGGACCGGAATGGGTCTCGCAGAACGGCGCGTCGCCGACGATGACCAGTCCATAGCGGGAGCGAGACAGAGCTACGTTGACGCGTCGCCAGTATCTGCTGCCGAGGAACCCGAGCTCGTGGCGGTCATTGCTACGCACTACGGAGTAGAAAGTGATGTCGACTTCGCGGCCTTGGACGGCGTCAACGGTGTTGACCTCGACCTCCAGCAGCGGCGAGGTAGGGCTGGCCACAGCGCGGCGCAGTTCCTCCATCTGCTTGCGATACGCGGTTAGAACCAGGACCCGCAAGGGCTTGCCGTCATCGGTGTAAACCTTGCGGGTATCGAGCGCTCGGCGTAGGTCGGCCAGTGCCCGTTTGACCACCTGGGCCTCGTGGTGGTTGACCGTGCTGGTTCCGGCGCGCTTCTCGTGCCGCTGCTGGGAGCGTCCAGTGTTCAGCCAAGCGACCGGCTTTCCGAAGAGGGTATTCCAGCCTGCCAGTACCGAGCGGTTCACCGAGCGGAGGGTGCCCTCGTAGAAGCATTCGGAGATGAGGTCGCCGATGGCGGGATGCATCCGGTACTGCTGGGACAGACGGTGGCGCGCTGTGGCTGGGGCGCCGTCCAGCAGTTCCTGGAACAGGCTGCGTTCGACGTCGACGCGTTCCAGGTTATGGCGCTCCATGATCTCTGCGTGATCGAGCACTTCCTCCTGCATCGGGGGAAGCTGATGGGGGTCGCCGACAAGTACCCATCGCCGGGACCTGGCGAGCGGGACCAGAGTCTCGGTGGCGGTGGCTTTGGACGCCTCATCGAGGATGCACAGGTCGAACTCCAGGTCCCGCGCTGCGGGATGGGACAGGAATCCCAGGCAAGTACCGGCCACGACACGGGCCTGGCGTAGCAGGACAGCTTCCAGATCCCGGCCGGATTCGATGCGCTGAAACCATTCGGCCTGCAACCTCAGGGTCTCGGCCAGCTTGCGCAGCTCGGGGGTCTCATCAACCACGGTGTCGAAGGCGGCGCGGGCGGTGTCTGGTGTGACTTCCGTGTCGGCGGGCAGCAGGGCGTCCAACGCTTCGGCACCCAGCAGTTCGGCAGCGCGGCCGCGCAGTTCTCCGATCTGGTCGGACAGCCGCTGGAGGCTGTCGTTGAGCCGCCCCGCCTCGGAGGCGTTGTCCTCCTCATCCATGAGCTCGGACACTGGCGGCGGCGTCGCGGACCGAGACGGGATGTCGGTGACCGTCTCGAGCCGAGCGCGCAGAACCTGCTGCTCATCAAGCACGGCGACCAACTCGCCGAGCTTGGCCGCGCCGCGCACATACACCAGATCCACGGCCGCGGTGTGCGCCATCTGCTCCAGGTGGCCTTCCGCCCGGCTGCGGATGTCCCGCACCCAGCGGGGCACCCGCTGGTCGAGCAGGTGCGGTTGAGCCTCCTCGGCGATGCGTGAGTCGTCGGGCCGCCCCAGCCGGACGACGTTGTCCAGTCCTGCGTCGACGAGCCGGACCAGGGCGTTATCGACCGCCACGTGGGTCTGGCTGACCAGCAGAATCCGAGCATCGGGGTTGCGCCGGAGTTCCTGCCGCACGAGCTCGGTGATGAAACTGGTTTTCCCCGTGCCCGGTGGCCCCTCAAGGAGGTAGAAGTCTTGACAGCCCAGGGCGCCGGCGATCGCGGCCCGCTTGTCCTCATCCAGGCGGTCGTCGAACCAGTCCATCGCCGTCGGTGGCACGGGCTCGGCGATCCGCGAGGGGTCTAGGAGCAACCGGCGGAGCTGAGGGCGTACGGATGTTTCGGAACGGACGCTGTGGACCGCGTCCCGTTGCCGCCGCAGCGCCGCGGAGCTCGCGATCGTGTCCAGGACGAGTTCGCCGGTAGAGGGAAGGTTCATCGGCTTGCGCTTGTAGGCCAGGGTGATGCTGTGGCCATTTTGGGCGACCACGACTCCGGGACCGCCGATGATCTGGGCGCGACTGTAGTCGGATGCGCGGACGCGGCAGACGCGTTCCTCACCGAGGACGTCGGTTTCGGGAGCGGCTGTGAGACGGAACTGGATTCGTTTGCCATCCGCTGAGAAGGAGGTGTAGGAGAGGCTCGCAGCGCGCCCGGCTTCGAGGGACTCCTTGGCGTCGAGTAGATCGAGCCATTTGTCGAACGGCCGGTTCTCATCCCGCAGTTGTTGCAGGTCATCCTGATGCAGATAGTGCTCATCCAGGGCTGCGAGTATTCGGTCTCTGGTCTGGCGTGCTGTCGTCGCTGGCTGGGGGCGCGAGGTCCAGACGACCTCTTCGACGACGGGCCAGGCGTTCTGCCGGATCCCATCGAGCTCTCGTTCGTCGGCGTCGTATGCCCTAGAGACGATGAACGCCGGCTGGTCGCGGATGAAGGCCAGTCGTAGCCGCCGTTGACTTCCGACCAGGTCCAGCGTGTCGACCAGCCGTTGCCCGGTGCCAGGATCAACAAGGCGTGCCAAGTGGCTGCCGTGGGCGAACTCAGCCCGCAACGCGCGCTCAATTGCATCGGGGTCACGGTCGTTTGGCGGAGCAACCAGGCGGCGGGCGGCATCTTCACGCACGATGAGCTGCGCTTCGCGCCTCTTCACCCATTTACGGGTACGGCGCCGGTGGATCTCCCGGATCCGGTTGTGCAGCACGATAGCGTCGCGCGGGCGGGATTCGGGATCGCGGCTGGTGCACTGCCGCAGGATCGTCATAACTTCCGGCGGCGCGTCGACCTCGTCGAGCGCGGTATCCAGGTGTGGGTAGTCCTCGAAGGGGCCCTCGGTCAGGCACTGTAGTGCCGTCGCGGCGAATCCCCATACGTCGCGGCTGGCGCGGCTCATTCCTGCCATGTCAGGCGGCGCGAAGGGTGGGGAGGCGAAGCCAGCCACGGTGGCCTCGGTGACGATGCGGCCGCGGATCGTACTGATTCCGAAATCGGCCAGCAGCAGCGTGCCGTCGCCATCGATGAGAATGTTGGACGGTTTGACGTCGCGATGTACCACGTTCTGCTCGTGGGCGTAGGCAAGGGCCTCAAGCAGGGGCAGACCCCAGCCTTCGATGAAATCATCCCACCCGAAGCCCTCGTCCAGCGGCGGCAATACATCCCGCAGTTGCCGTTCCAGCCACGGGAATACCAGGTAGAAGGCGTCTTGGTCGTTGTCCTCGCCGTGGTCGAGTAACGACACGATGTTAGGGTGGCGCAGCCGACGCAGCGCCTCGACCTCGCGCCGGAAGAGCACACGGTGTGTGTCGTCGGCATCGGCCCGCGGGATCAGTTTCACCGCGACGTGCTGCCCATCGGGCGAGTGTGAGTCCATCGCCTTGACTACCACCGTGGTCGTGCCACTTGAGCGCTCTTGCTGAGGCAGCAACACGTACCGATCAGCCACTATGCGGATCACATCAGCCCCTTCGCTGGTGCAAGCACATCAACCTATCGCTTTTGGAAGGGTTTGCACTGCCCGTAGGAACGCGGGGTGCTGGTGGGTGTTCAGGAGGATCGCCACGCCGGTCTGGCTGATGGCGGGATCGGGGAGCGGATGGACTTCGGCGGCGGCCACCCGGGTGTCGACGACGCGCAGCCGTCGCGGCTCAGCGTGATCGCCCGAGCTCAGCTGGGCGCCAGGCCACGCGACTTCGGCACACCCGCAGCTCACCGACGACGTTCCCCTCGGTGCAGTTACCTCAAGCGCGCGAATCCGTTATCGACGATCCAGCACCGGTGGCGGGCTCATCTTCAACAGGCCTTCGGCGAAGGCGATCTGACACAGCGCACCCAGGCGAACGGCCGCGGCTGAATAGCCGAGAGCAGTGAAGGAGTCCATCTGCTGGTAGGGGTGCGCGACGGCGGAAGCCACCACACCCGCCCCATAGCCCGCCAGGAAACTACGCAGCTTCGCCGGGCTGGTGAGCGCCGCGGATTCAACTTGCATCGCCTGGCGGACACCGATCATCGCCAGCGCGGGTGAAGTCGAGGCCTCGGCCAAGACGTCTTGCCCGTAGTCGCGGTAGAGGCTCTCCAGCGACCACACCCCGCTACAGGCACATGCAGCCGACCCTTCAAGACGAGCAAGCCCTGGCAACGCGCCCACGATCCGCCAGACTTGTCGCATCACCGACATCGACCGCCTGGAACTCGACCTGATCACCGCCGTCCGCGCGGATAAAGCGGCCTGGTCAACGGTCAGGGACGCCTTGCACGTCACCAAACAAGGTGCTTCCCAACGCGCGGACCGCCTCGCCGAGCGAGTCGCGTCAATGAGCCGTTGACGCCTGGGAGGTGCCGCGGTGGGTATGGCCGGCGAGCGTGCCGGTCACGGCCTGGCTGGCATCCCCGCCGTACCCATCGCGGCGAGCATCGCCTCGTTGCACTCCACCCCAGCCGCGATGATGTGGGCGAAGACGACGTCGCGTGGCTTTGGTTGGGACTGCCTGGAAGGGGGCGGACTCATGCCGGATCCCGGGTAGAGGCAGCGATCGGGATCAGGTCGATGCGCCGGTCAGCCAGTGGCCGAAACCGCCAGGTGCCAAGGTCGGCGATCTCGGGGACGCCGTTGGTCGGCCAGCCGATCGCGAAGGCCTCAGCGGCAGGGCAGTGCATGACCAAGCGTCCGAAGGGGTCGTAGCCACATGCCAGCCCGTCCTCGCCGTCGTGTTCGTAGTCGAAGAACAACCGTGCCAGCAGATAGGCCATCTCCCGATCCTCGGGGCGGGGTCCCCACCAGGCGATGGTCTGCAGATAGGCCGCACCCTCCGTGCGCTCGCCGACGTGTTGTCGCGCGACGGATGAAGCGGCAGTGGCCAGCTCGATGCGGGCGGGGATCCACTGTTGACTGCCTACCCGAAGGCGGACCTGCGGATGGAAATGCTCACCAATCCCGACCACGGCCTGACGCAGCGCGGCGGCCAGCTGAGCGCCGGGGTCAGGGGCGCCGTCCTGATCGGCGCTCGCCGCTTCGGCCGACACCTCATCGGCCAGCGCGGTGATGGCGGCCAGGTCGCGCAGCAAGACGCTGTACTGGTACGGCTCGCTTTCGTCGTCGGCCAGAACCTGTTTGATGAGCAGCCGGTCGGCATCGGTCGGGAGGGGCATCTGCAAGGTGACGGCCGGCAGCTGTTCAGGGGCGTAGGGGTCGGTGAAGCAGCCGTGATTCAGGTTGCCATGAGCGATGGAGGCGACCCAGGACGCGGCCGCCCGGATGACGGCGACGCGCCGCTGCAGCGGACGCCGGTCGGCGTCGGGGGTGGCGCGGGCCAGCGCGGCGCGGGCGGCGCTTAGGGCGTCAACCAGCACGGGCAGCTGAGCCAGGTCCTCACCGAGACCGACCGGATCCCACGCTACGGTGACGGGACGTTCCCCAGCGCTCCAGCGGGCGATGACCGCGGGGGTGTGCATACCCCGGGGATAGATCTCCAGGCGCTCTCCGACCAGGTGCTCCAGCTGCGCCGCGGTGGCCGGCAGGCGGGTGGGGAAGCGCAGCGCACGGGCGGGGCCGCCGTCCAACTGGTGGAGCGTGGCGGAGATGCGCTGTCCGACCCGCTGGCGCAACGGCAACTCGGTCACGCGGTCCGGGGCGGCCTCGAAGATCTCGAAGCTGAGGTAGGTCAGCTGGGGGCGCCAGAGCATCCGCCCCGCCTCAACGTCTGGATGGTGCGATGGGCTCTGCATGAACCACAGGGCCCGGCGCGCCTGCTCGCCGGTGATCAATCCCGCGTCCCGGAGATGGGCGGCCAGGTCCTCGTCGTCCAAGGCGAACCCGCTGGCCGGATCGGTCGCGGCCAGCAGCACCACGGTCCGGCGCGCCACCGTCTCGCCGCCGGGCACGGAAGGAAGCGGGCCGTCCCAGATCCGCAGATGCAGATCCTGGGTGGCGGTGGTGCGGTATCCGGCGGGCACCTGCACGACAGCGTCCACGGTTCGAGGCAGCGGCGCAGACAGCGCGGGCAGGTCCAGATAGAGCGGGACGGGCAGCCGGTAGCGATCACCGTCGCGGACGGCGCGGCCCGTGGTCGAGGCCCATGCGGCGATCACCTGGGGCCGCCACAGCGGACGAACCGACTCCACCGCCCACCACTCGGTGGCCGCCGGGCCGCGGACGTCGAAGAACCCGTGCACGCCGGCGCCTTTGTCGGGGAGAAGGAAGTCGGGTACGGGCAACGCGTCGGCCGCGGTGGCCGCGTGAGGGTCAACGGCCCGCGCCCGGCTGGCCAGCCAGTACAGGCGGACCGCCTCCCGGCTGCGGCCGAGGTAGGTGGCGACCTGACCCAGCCCCCACATCGCCCCCGGTCCGGCCCCGGGGGCGATGCCCGGCGGGAACTGCTCGTGCTCATCGCCGCCGGGGAGCAGCCGCAAGCCAGCTCGGCTGGGTATTCGTGGAGTCATCTGCGTCCTCTCGAAACCCGCCCACGGCTTTCATGGGCAGTTAGCTGAATACTACGAGGATCACTCTGTCGTGATAGGCAACTTGCTTGAAAAGTCACATCCAATCCACAGAGATGGGCAACTGCCCAATGCCCTTCCAAGGGGAGGTACCGGGAGGGTGACTCCCCCTGGAACGGATGAAGTGAAGGCACCGACGAAGTACACCGACCAGGAGCGAGATTAAGCAGGGGCAAGGACGCGGGCATCGCGAGGGTGCTGTGGTCCACCGGGAATCGCGCAGCTGTTGCCGGGGAACCAGCATCGGATGTAAGGGACATAGCGCGGCTGGTCACACACCCCGCCTGCCGCCTTCAGGCGTGCCTGACGGCCGACCAACCGGCTGATCGACCGCATCAGGGCGACCGTCCAGTCCGCCGGGCACTCTGACCACGTCCGTGGTTGACTGAAAACAACAGCCGACCCACACCCCTTGAGGACCCCATGAAGCCAGCACGTGACCTCGACGACCCCAGCACAAGCAGCACCCTGAGCAGTGGCTCCCCGAATGCCGTGCTCGCCAAGGCACTTGCTCACAGGCCGCGAGTCCTGGTGGTCGACTGCGACCCGCAACCGAGCGCCTCTTTTTGGTCCTCGCGCGTAGAGCTCCCGCTGTCCCTCACCGAAGCCGACCAGCCAGAGCATTAAGCCGCTGCGTCTACCCCGCCGCGTTGCGGCGGCTGGTTTCCAGATCGACCATCGAGACGTGACAGGCGAGGAGCCCCGGTGATGACGTCGAGGACCCCGCCTGCGGCGCTGCGAGCCGCGCTGGCGCAGGCCGGTGCCCGGAGCCGCACCGTGGACGAGCACATGTTCGCCGTGCCCCGCCCGGGCGGGCAGCTGGCCACGTTCCGGCTCCAGTTGTATACCGGGTCCGGACTGCGTCCGGTTGCGGTGGTCACACAGAACATGCGCGAGGGCGCGTCCTTGGGCAACGCCGCTGAGGAGTATGCCAGCGCGGTATGGCAGCGCCATCTGCCCGCCGAGCAGCAGCCGCCGCTGTGGATCCAGCGTCAGCTGCTGACTTCCGGCCGATTCGACGGCTTCACACTGGTCACCTTCACCCCCGGGGAGGACTACCAACTGAGCTCTCCCCGCTGGTGCGCGATCTCCGCGGCCGAGCTGACCCATTTGGTGGGCGAGCCGGTCGACGCCGAGCGCGGCGCGGGATACCGGCCTCGGCCGCCCGAGGCCGTAGAACAGCCACGCTATGCCGCCGCCTGGGTGCTCGCCCTCCCGGCGCCTGAACCCTTTCGCGACGATGGATGCCTGAGCGGCGGCTTGTCACCGTGGCGAAGGATCGGTGCTCAGCTCCTTTCCACCCGTCAGGGCCGAGATTGCTGCTGGTATCACCACGGTGACTGGCATCGCGTCTGCTCGACCGCCCTGCAGCTGGCCGGCCGGGCTCAGCGGGCGGGCGTGCCGGTCGACGACATCGCCGAGCAGGTTCTGGCGCGCACCGAGGTGGCGCAGATGACCGGCTGGGAACAGGAGGCGCTCGAGAGCCTGCTGTGTATCGGAACCGCGATCCAGCTGCACGGACGGCTGGGCCGCCGCGAGTACACCAATGGTCAGCATCGCAGCCAGGCCTTGATGCAAAACGGGGTGCGGCGCACCCTGGTGGTCACCTGCTCATGGCCCTCGACGACCATCGGCTGACCACCGGTCGCTGGCGCCGGGAGCCGCGATCATTTCAGCAGACAATCCTCGCGGTGTAACGTCGCCCTCTCGCACCAGTGCCGATCTTGTTCAGGAGGGATCGATCCGGTCGTTTGGTTGCAGCAGTCCTGTGAGGTTTTGTAGTTCGCGGGCGGGTATGTCATCGGGCCGTGGTCGCCCCGTGCGATTCACCCACATCGCGGGGATGCCCAGAGCGTGCGCTCCGCGCACATCGGCCGCCCAGGAGTCTCCGACGTACACGGCTTGCGCCGGTGTGCAGTTGAGACGGCGAAGCGCCTCGCGAAAGCACTCCGGCCGGGGTTTGTAGGACCGCATCTGCTGGCTCGTGACCACGTGGTCAACGCTGAGCCGATGATGATCGAGTAAGGCGATCAGGTCCGCGGTGTCGATGTTGGAGACCACACAGATCGGGACCTGGGCATCGGCCAGAACGTGTGCGACCTCGGGAAAGAGCGGCGCCCTCTGCCAGTAGGCAAACAACAGTTGCAGCAGGTACGCGGCATCCAGCGGCGCACCGTAGCGGCGCAGTACCGCCGACAGCGAGTCGTACTTCACATCTCGCTGGCATCGAAACCGCGGCGCCGCGCACCCCGCGCGAAACTCCAGCCCCCAGGCGCGTCCCACCTCGCGGCTGCTCACTGGCCTGTCGGCAGCTGCAGCCACCCGATCGGAGATGTCAGATACGACCACGTCATCCTCGGCGACGAGCGTGCCGTAGCAATCCAGGAACAAGGCCTCCATCGCCGCTGGACCCCGATGGTGCCGGGTTCTGCCGGTCTTTCGTGTTCCAATCGTTCGCCGCGGTGCGTTGCCAGGTTGTTGGCAGCCAGAGTGAGCCGCGGCAGAACATCCAGGTCGGTCAGGACGCGGTCGGCTACCGCGGCGAGCCAGCCGAGGACGCTGCGGCCCGATGTTCGCTGCCCATGATCCAGCCGTCCGGGCCGCCGGAGTCGGAGAAGAACGCGATGGCGACGCCGGCGAACACCCCCTGCGGGGTGGGCCGGGTCCGGGCCCGGAGCGTGTAGCTGCGCACCGTTTCGCCGCCGCGGCCCTCCGGTGAGGCCGCGGCGGCGAGAACGGACGTCTGCCGGGAGGTCAGGAACATCCCCTTGCGGGCCAGTGGATCCATCGGTTCCCCGGCCCGCCGGCCTCGGCCGGACAACTCAGAAGGAGGAGCGGGATCCGCGCCAGCGCCGGGGCGGTGGGAAAACGGAACGGAGACCTGCGCCATACCCACCTCCTCCCTCTGATTTCACGGTCGCGGTCTGCGGCTCAGTTGCAACCGTCGCTGCAGCCGCAGCTCGCGGTGCAGGTGTCGTTGGTGCAGTCCCCGGAGGCCATCCCGGCAGGCAGTTCATGGACCGGCCCGACCTGGGGGTTCAGGTCGAACAGGTCGGAAACTTCGAGCGTCGGCGTGCTGGCTCTGGATCTCATGACGACCCCCAGTTACGGACGTTTCCCCTAGACCGGACGGTGAGGGGTGGTAGCGGCTGTTCCTTGATGGGCGTGCAGCCGCGTTGATCTCTTGCCCTCGACTCGTGATCGAGGGCTTGTCGGTAAGACCTTGATCTGGTGGTTGCGGCGATCGGACTACGCTGATCGCTGCCACGGCGACGAAGAGCGTGCCCCGTCAACCACCGGTCGTGGTGACGAACACCCTGCTGTGTCTCTTGTCCGCCGTGATCATGGCGGCGGGGTTATCGGCGCTCCCCTCCGGATGGACTTCGATCCGCAGGCCCTCCAGCTCATCGCGGACCCGGGCCGCGCCCCACGCCCGAACTCGATCGGCGACCTCACCGGCTAGCCACTCCCCGTCGGGCCCGTAGGCGCACGCCCCCAGCTCGACCATCTCCTGACCGGCGTCGCCGGGCGCGGGACGGCGGACCAGATACGCGAAACTGCCGTCGATGTAGCAGCCCATGCTGCCCCACGAGTAGATCGGGTCGACCAGGCCCGCCTCCCGCGCCCGGTCCGACACAAGGACCCGACATATCGGCGCCGCGCCGGCCAGCCAGAAATCCAGATGCGTCATCGGCGTCCACGGCACCACCACCCCCGACCAGGCCAGGACCGGCGCACTGGTCAGCGCCGTGCCGAGCGCGTCCGCGTCGATCGGCTGCCCGTCGTCGACGCGCAGCCACACCCCGCTG
This sequence comes from Streptosporangium lutulentum, assembly GCF_030811455.1. NCBI lineage: Bacteria > Bacillati > Actinomycetota > Actinomycetes > Streptosporangiales > Streptosporangiaceae > Streptosporangium > Streptosporangium lutulentum. The sequence goes on from NZ_JAUSQU010000003.1 coordinate 110,188, forward strand.
TCGGCGCCCAGCTCCAGGTTGGTCTCCTCCACCGCCGATGGCCCCCGCATCGGCATGAATCCGCACTCCACGATCGACACGCTTCGCCATACGGTGCCGTCGAGTTCCAGCGCCACCGAGCGGGTGACGCCCCGCATCCGCAGCGGGACGACTAGCCGCCCACCCGGTGCGAGCTGCTCGCGCCACGCGGGTGACACGTCCCACGCGCCCGCGGTGACGATGATCCGCTCATAGGGTGCGCCCTCAGGGTGGCCGGCTTCGCCGTCTCCGTGGACGACCCGCACCCGGTCGTAACCCGCTGCGGCCAGGCCGCGCCGGGCTCCCGCCACGATGTCGGCTCCGATGTCGACTGTCGTAACCTGTCCCTCTGACCCGGCCAGCTCGGCGACCAGCGCGGCGTTGTAGCCGGTCCCCGCTCCTATTTCCAGCACCCGAAGGCCAGGCTGGACATCCAGTTGCTCCAGCATCGCCGCGACCACCCCAGGGGCGGATGCAGAGCTAATCGCTCTTTTGTTCTCGTCCCGGTGAGTGACCACCGAGCCGGGCCCGTAGGCCTGTTCCAGTGTTGCCGACGGCACGAACGCGTGCCGGGGCACGGCACGCATCGCGGCTTCTACGGGCCCGGTGCGTGCACTTCCCCAGTCGCGCAGCTTGTCGACCATGGCGTCACGAAACGCACGGTCCGTGCCTTCTTCCTTGCCTACGGTGTTGGTTTCCACCGGGTGGAGCGTACTCAAGCGGGTCTCCTCGTCTCTTGCGAATCGCTGGTGTTGGCGGCCCCGCGCCTCCGGTAGGACACGGGCGTGAGCTGAGAGGGCGGGAGGCTTAAACGTCGAACAATCCGTCTTGGGCGGGCATGTTGCATTTGGCCGTGCGCCCGGCGATTTTCACCAGAGCCGTGAGATCGCTGAGCTGAGCATTTTCGTCCGCGGCGCTGATGAGCCGGAAGAACACCTGCGCGGTGACCTCGACGTCGGCGGCGGCCCGGTGGCGATCCGCTGGCTGCTTGATGGAGAAATGCGCCAGCAGCGTGTCGAGTTTGTAGTTCGGCAGACCTGGGACGAGGTGTTTGGCGAACGGGATCGTGTCAAGGAAGTCAACGCGGGCCAGCGCCGGGCAGTGCTCGCGCTGGTTGTGGATGAGGTAGGCCTCGGTGGCGGCGTGTTGAGCCACCAGCAGGTACCGGTTGCCGGCCGTGAATCGCCGATCCAGTGCGCCCAGCGCCTCGGCCGGACTAGGGGCCTGCCTGACCTGCTCGGGGGTCAAGCCGGTTTGGGCCGTAACGGCTGGCGTCACCGGGGCGAACGCGGGCGGCCGGATGAGGGATGTGCTCCTGCCGACCGCCGTCCACGCGTCTTCCTCGTAGCGGAGTGCGAGAGCGGCGACCTCGATGGGCTGGGCCGGGTAGCCCGTGGGGGTCGTCGCCTCGAAGTCGATGACCACGAACGTCGTCGCCAGGAAGGCGGGGTCTTCTGTTAAGCCACCCATGTACCCACCGTTCTCGCAGGTTCCGTGGTTGGGTGTTGCCAGCCCACGCCCGCCCCATTGAGGAGAGCATGCCAGAGTGCCAGCCGCCGTAGTGTGCCATCACTGATTGATAAGGCGGGCAATGGCCTGCGTGGCGGTCGATAAGTTCGGCGCGTTCCAGAGGCACTCGCCCGTCCAGGTCTCGCTCAGGGACTGGTACAGGTCGGACATCACCGGTAGGAACTCGGGCGGCGGTGGAGCAGCCCACCACCGTGGCGGGAACCGTCCCGCCAGGCCACCTCCGTGCTCAGCACGTAGATGATGCCGCCCCCTCATGTGACTGTCGATCTCGTTCAGGAGGAATCGATCCGGTCGCCTGGCCGCAGCAGCCCCGTGAGGTTTCGTAGTTCGCGAGCGGGTACGTCATCGGGCCGAGGTCGCCCCTTACGATTGACCCACACCGCAGGGATGCCCAGAGCGTGAGCTCCGTGCACGTCGGCCGTCCAGGAGTCTCCGACGTGCACGGCTTGCGCCGGGGCGCAGTTGAGGCGGTGCAGCGCCTCGCGAAAGCACTCCGGTCGCGGTTTGTAGGACCGCATCTGCTGACTCGTGACCACGTGGTCAACGCTGAGCCGATGGTGATCGAGCAGGGCGATCAGATCTGCGGTGTCGATGTTGGAGACGACACAGATCGGGACCTGGGCATTGGCCAGGAGATGTGCGGCATCGGGGAAGAGCGGCGCCCGCTGCCAGTAGGCGAATAACGGCTGCAGCAGGTGCGCCGCATCAAGCGGCGCACCGTAGCGGCGCAGCACCGCCGACAGCGAGTCGTACTCCACATCCCGCTGACATCGAAACCGCGGCGCCGCGCACCCCGCGTGGAACTCCACTTCCCAGGCGCGTCCCACCTCGCGGCTGCTCACCAGCCTGTCGGTAGCCGCGGCCACCCGATCGGAGATGCCAGACACGACCACGTCATCTTCGGCGACGAGTGTGCCGTAGCAGTCCAGGAACAAGGCATCCATCGCCGCCAGCGTAAGGCAGCTCTACCGAGTCGCACTGCACCTTTCCGCGGTGCGGGTCAGGAACCACCTCAGGGTTAACGCGAGTGAGGCAACCACATGGATAGGGGGCCGGGCCAGCGGCCGGATCGCCGCGCACTGAGCGACGGCTCGGGCCACGAGTGATCCCATCCCCGGGCGGCCAGCGCACGGGCAGCACCAGTCATCAGCAGCGTGAGCGTGTCGTGCAGGGCGGCCCACAGGCGCGTACCTGGGGGACCTGGGCGCGAGCCTTGATGGGGCGCGCTCGGCGGCGGGCCCGTCCTTGTCGTAGCCGACCTCGACGAGCAACTCCTCAACGAGGTGCGCGCGACAGCCGGCCAGCCGCCCCTCACGGGCTGGTGAAGGTCTGCTCCACCAACTCTAGGTGCGTACTCCACCACTCCAGCATGGCGCCGGCGGAGATGAACAGGTGATCGCAGGAGGTGTCGTGCCGCTCGTAATGCCGGTTCAATTGCCACAGGTCACACGCACGCTCCCAAAAAAGACGGCGCACCGCGTGCAGGACCTGCTCATCGCTCACCGAGACGACACCGCGGTAGGCGGCGACGAACGCCGCCGCCCGTCGCACATCCACAACACCGGTGGTGGCGTCGCTGAAGATCAGCGTGACCGAGCGGGCCAGCTCGTAGGCGTAGGCGCGGCGCCGGCCCATGCGGTCCCAGTCCAGCACTGCCACCACCTGCCCGCCCTGCCACAGCAGGTTCAGCGCATGGAAATCGCCGTGCACATACCCGGCCGGTTCCAGGTCGGCGCTGTCGTCAGGGCGCAGATGATCCATGCTTTCCAGCAGTTCACGCTGGGCGTCGAGCTGGGTGCGGGCGAACCGGTCGAAGTCGTCCGGGCGGGGTCGCTCACCGATCAACGCCTGGTAGCGGTCGATACCGGCTCGGGCTTTGGCCCCTTCCGGTACCCGGTGCTGGATCGCGCCCACTCCTTCGGGCAGCGCTTGGGCCAGACCCGCGTGGATGCGGCCCAGCAGTTCGCCGACCTGGCGGCACTGCACAAGGTTCCACCGGGTTCCAGCAAGGTGCTCGCCGTCCACCCACGCCACAGCGGAGAACACCGCCTCGCCCAGGTGCAGCAGCGTCTGCCCGTCGGCCGTGGTCAGTGGGGCGGGAACCGGTAACCCGGCTGCGGCCAGCATGGCCGTGGCGCGGTGCTGGAAGAGGGCTTGGTCGGCGCTGACGTCCAGGACTTCCTTGACCGCGACGCTGACGGCGCCGACATCGACGCGCCAGTTGCGATTCATCAGCCCTTCGGTGATCGCCGTGATGCCGGTGGGAGCGCCGAGCCCGAAGGATTCACACACCGTGGCCAGTATCCGCAGGTCAAGGGATGCACTGACCGGCGGCACGCTGTTCACCACGGTTCCCTCCGGTCACGGTTTGGCTCGCGCGGACCACAACGTATCAGCCGCGGACTGAGGAGACCCTGACCTGCGGGCTACGGCTAAGACCTGATCGCCTCCCCGTTTTTCAAGCCGGCAGTTGATCGCCGACGTCTAGCAACGCTTGAATTGCAGGACGGACTCTGGTGTTCTGTGGTGTATTGAAGTGCTCCACCATGATCGCGGGCAAGTCAGGAGTAAAGGCGTAGGAGCGGCTGCGATGATTGATGCGTCAAGTGGTGCAGTCACACTGACCGGCGGTCGCATGACCGAGGGCGTTGTCCTGGTGGACAATTCGGTGCGCAGACCGGCGAGCGTAGCTTCAGAATTCGTTGCGGCTCTTCTGAAACTTTTCGCGCAAAAGAAATTCGACGGCGCGCCGCGCTATCTCGGGCAATTCGATGGAATGGACATCTTTAGCTACCTTCCTGGAGAGGTCCCCGCGCGTTTCCGTACGTGGTCAGATGAACAGGTGGCCGCTGCCGGATCCCTCCTTCGCGCTATGCACGACGCAACTCGCGGGAGCGAATTGGCAGGCCGCTGTTCTGTGGTGTGCCACCACGACGTCGGACCCAATAACGCGGTTTTTCAGGATGACAAACCGGTCGCTTTCATCGATTGGGATACCGCGGCCCCGGGCAGTCCGCTGGAAGATCTCGGGTACATGGCCTGGACCTGGTGTATCTCGTCCAAGCAGGACGCGCCCGTGCAGAAGCAGGCGGCGCAGGTGCGCATTCTTGCCGATGCGTATGGCCTTGACCGTTCGGAGCGCGACGTCGTCGTCGACTGCGTGCTGGAGCGCCAGGCGCGAAACGCACGCTTTTGGGCTGAGCTTCTGGCCGTTCCCGGAGCGGCGCCGGCCAGTACCGAGGTCATCGGCGGGCGTATCGCCTGGAGCCGGCGGGAGCATGCTTTCACCCACGCGCATCGTGAGGTCTTTGATCGCGCTTTGGCTTGAGCCGCTGGAGCATGCCACGGGGGCGGGGTGTTCAAATCGGTGCCGAGGCAATCCGACACCGCCCCGCTGGTGCGCGCTCTTGCCGTGATGTCTGCGGTATTCGTCGATGTACAGATGTCCTGGCGGCGAGTCGTCGTAGGCGTCGTGAAAGGTAGGCGGAGCCGTCCGATTGTTCATTGCGCGTCCTGTTGCGGCTCACGGTGGGCGATGAGGTGCAGCAGTCGGGCCACCTGCCGATACGGATCTCGGGATCCGCCGTACCACTCCAGCTCGACAATCTGATCGAAGTTGCCGGGAATGGGTTCATCCCCACGGTGATCGGCGAAGATCCGCACCCCGTACCAGACTGTGGTGGTAGCTCCCGCTGCGGTCAGCAGCGCCCTGAGCTCCTCCAGCGTATGAGCGCGGCTGGGGACCCCGAGGTTACCCGTCTCCGTGGTGGTGGTCATGGCTGTGAGTGCCTCGGCCCACTGGCCTTTAAGCCCCGGCCGCATAGCCAGTGCGTTGGCGCTCTTCGCCAAAAGCGAGACCAGACCGCCGGGACGCACGACCGACACCATGGCCTTCAGCAGGGGCTGTGGATCAGCCAGGTACATCAGCACGCCGTGACAGCACACGGCATCGAAACCGGTACCGACCAGATCGCACGCCTGCTCCCCAGGCCCATGGACCATGGTGACCCGTTGGCGGACGTCGTTGGCCTCGGCTGCCAGTCTGGTTTCAGCGTGCTGGAGCATCTTGATATCTGGGTCGAGCAGCGTCACCACATATCCGGCCCTGGCGAGTTGAACCGCCTGATGGCCGTCCCCGCCGCCGACATCCAGTATCCGCTGGGCATCGGCGAGTAGATGCGTACGAAGCGCGCGGGCGACCAGCTCGTGTCGCAGAGCCCCTCGCAGCGTTCCAGCGTGCCGGGTATACCTATCCGGAAGATCATCCGACGTTGAAGTCCAGGTGTTGGTCATGGCCGATCCTCCGGCAACGGGGCCAGCGTGACAAACAGGTCTGGTCGCTGCATCACCAGCAGGATCGATAGATAGCGCTTGTTCAGCAGCTCGCGTAGCTCATGCGCTGCGGAGCTGTCGGGCAGACGCCCCTGGCGGGCGGCTCGGCGCAGCGCGATCAGATAGGGCAGTCGTCGCTCGAGTGTGTCCAAGTCGACGGGTTTGGACACGCCGGTGTGGTTAAGCCAGACGTCGAGCCGCTCACGGGTCAGGACCTCTCGGACCACTACCTCGCGCCGGCTGCCGTCGGGGTCTTGAACGGTCGTCAAATGCGGGATACAGCACAGCTCGTCCGGTATTTCGCACGAGAGCAGGTCCGGGCGGCCGGTACTCGTCACGCAGGCCCCACGGAGGCCACGAGCATGCCGCACGTCATATAGGTGTGCGGCGAAGGTGACCGCCAGACTCACCTGCGCCGGGGCCGCCTCCTCGGAAATGACGGCCACTGCCCGCACCCAGGAGTAGCGGGCCACCTCGAGCCCGGCACGCAAGGCGATCGCCGGATCGTGATGCTCATACCGGGTGCGGCGCCCTTGGTCATCACTGTGGACCATGCCCACGCCGAAGGCCTCGCCAAACTCAGAGACGGCGAAGTAGTGCTCTCCCCGTGCGGTGCGCATCATGCCGTCTCCTTCCTGATAAGGGTCACAGTGAGCGTGCCTTCCGCGGCGGCGTTTCGGCTCGGTGGCAGCGCTGGCCTGGATGAGATTACTCATGGAGGCTCCGATATATGGCGTGGTGGGCTCGGTGACCTGCATGATTCGTCCGCACAACAGACACCACGATGATCAAATTTTCGCTTCGGCCAGCCGCGCAATCACGGGGGCGAACGTGTGCATCACCTCGTCCTTGACGAGGAAGTAGTTCAGTCCCAAGAGCTGTCTGCGGGCGAGGATCGCTTCACATACCTCGTCGAGCTCGCCGGCGAGCACCAGCGGAGATTGCCCGATCTGTTCTCGAGGCAGAGGCAGCTTGGTGGCGACCCAGTCGAGGTAGGAGGCCTTCCCCGGGCCGAGATGGACGAAGAAGACGGTGGTGGAGATGTTCATGCTGGGCCAGCGAGCACCGGCAAGCTCGGCGAGCCGGTCGGACTTTCGCTGAAACGACGCCAGCGACGCATCCTCGGTGAGGTGCCCGCCGGGTAGCCCTGACCGTAGCCGGGGCATGATGCTGGCAGCGTCGCCGTATCGTGCCGCCAGGGCCAGGACGCGCGAAGAGCCGCCACCGATCACAATGGGCGGTTTGACCGGCACCGGAGGCCACAGGTAGGCACCCGACAGCTGGTGAAAGCGTCCGTGGACGTCGAGGGTCTCGCCGTCGAACAATCGCGTGATGACCTCAAGGGTTTCAGCGAACCGGTCAATCAACGCGGACCTTCCGGCTGGGAAGTCGGTGCCCGTGGCGTGGAAGTCCCCCTGCAGCCATCCTGCTCCCAGACCAAGTTCGAAGCGGCCCTGGGAGATGAGCTGCACCATGGCCGCCTCGCGGGCGGTCATCACCGGGTCGCGGATTCCGCTGGCCAGGACCATCGTGCCCAAGGTAATTCGAGAGGTGACCGCGGCGATCGCCGCCAACGCCACAAGGGGCGGGAACTGCTTGCGCAGGTGATCAGGCATCACGAGGGTGGAGTAGCCGAGTGATTCAGCGGTTATCGCACGGGCTTTGAGTTGTTCCCACGATGGGGAATCTGATATCACCACGCCGAAACGGAAATCCTTGCCCACCAGTGCGCTCCACGAAATTTCATTACTGCATCGACAATAAGACGGCCATTATTTCGTCGAGCACATGGCCGGTGTGGTCGATTGGGTTCCTGAGCCACCATTCGGATGCCGATAGTTGCCGTTCGCTCAGATCTATCGCCGTCACCAATTGATCGACGGCGCTGCTTTTACGGACAGACAATTCCAGAGACGTTGTCTCGCCATCGACAAGTACGCAGAGGTAAGGCGCCTTTCCGATGTGCTGGGACAAGGTGGCCGGATCAAGGCGGGTCAGCCGCACCACGTTCAGGACCGCGCATTCGCGACCTACGCGGGTCAGAGCTTGTGCGGCGGCCAGTGCGACGGGAACGGCCATGCCGGTGGCGACGATCACGACGTCTTCCGGGTGCTGTGTGGCGGCGGTCATGCGATACAGGCCGTCGCTCACGCAGGCCTCTCGCGCGGCCGGGAAATCCAGGAGGCGATGGGGGAGACGCAGGTAGGTGGGGCGTGCGCTGGCTGGTAGCGCGTTCAGCACGCTGGTGAGGTCACCGGTGGTCGCCGGTTGGACGATGTCGACTCCCGGCGCCCGATAGGTTTCCAGGTCCCGTCGTGAGACGTAGGTCGGCCCCCAATGCCCGAGGTAGGAGCCGGTGTTGAAGCCCACTACCAGCATCGGATCCTGGTGCAGGCCGGCCAGCCGAAACTCATCGCTGCAGCACTCCAGATGCACTCCGGGGGATACGTAGATCGGGTATCCGCCGCTCTGGCTGACTCCGCGGGCGAGGTTGAAAGCGCCGATCTCGTTGATACCGGCGCATTGGCTGAGGTCGGTGCGGGTTTCGCCTGGGTCGAGCTGGGGGTCGAAGGGGTAGCTGGTGTCGGAGTTGATGACGTGCACGGTGTGCGGGTTGAGGCGGCAGACGGTCTCGAGCCACTGTTTGAGCACCTGGGAGGCGCGTGTCGTCCGCACCGGGGCAAGCGCGCGCTCGACGATCAGTTCACGCCGGGCGGGGGCCGCAGCCGGGCCGGCGTCGAACTCGCCTCCTGGAGCAGGGGCGGGGTATTGGCTGGCGTGCTGGGCCAACTCCACGCGGAGCACGGCGTGCAGGCGGTCGTCCACGCCATGGTTGTAGCGGCCGATCTGGCCCTCGATCTGGGCCAACCCCTTGCCCTTGACCGTTCGCAGCAGGACCAGGCCCGGCTTCTCGGCCGCCATCGCGTCCCGGACCGCCGCAGCCACCGCGGGGCGGCTATGGCCGTCGACGTCGTGCACCGACCAGCCGTAGTCGGCCCAGATCCTGGCGAGGGGCAGCTGCCCGCCCGCACCGGGAGTCAGCGTCAGGTCGACGTCGGAGACCGGGTAACAACTTTGCAGCCCGTTCACATCGACGAGCACCAGCAGGTCCCGCAGCCGTTTCGCCCCGGCCAGCCGGGCGGCCGCATCGATGTTGCTTTGCAGCTCACCGTCGGAGACAACGACCACGGTCAGACGCCGCAGGCCGGCGCGGCGGTAGTGCATGGCCCGGCCCACGGCGTTCCACAGGCTGATGCCGAGCTTTTCTGGACCGTAGGTGATCTCTGCGGTGCCGGTCTGCGGCAACGGAGGTACCGAGCTCGCGTCGATGCCGATGCCGCGGACCTGCTCCAGGGCGGCATAGACGGCGTTGGCGCTGGTCGCCTTCGGGATGAAGTCGTATCCGATCCCGTCGCGGGTGAGCTCGGGAAAGACGTCACCGAACAGCGCCAGGTAGGCGTCGATGATGGAGAACGCTCCGGTCAAGGGTCCGCGGTTGCATTCCCAGAACGCCAGGATGCGCTGGCGGGCGCGTGCGGCTTGGCCGTCGGCGTCGTTCATCGGCGTAGCTGTGCGATCAGCGGGCCGATGAGCGCATCGAGCGGCTGGGTACCGTCGATGCGCAGGTCCGCGCTTTCGGCTGCTGGCAGCACATGGCGTAGGTAGCCCGCTCGGCCGCGCTCCAGGTAGCCGCGGATGCTCGGTCCGATGTCGGCGCCTTCGGCGAGCTTGCGCATCAATTTTCTGGCCAACCCGACGTCGAAGGGGACGTCCACCCATACCGTGCTGAACGCCTGGGACCGGATTTCGTCAAGGGTGAGCGCGAATATCCCCTCCACGATGACGATCTGCGCTCCGGCCGCTCTGTGCTGATCGATCGCGGCACAGACGGCGGTGACGTCTAGAGTGCGAGGGTCGCTGAAATCAACGCCTGCCCCGGGGGATGCCGCAGGGCGATAGTAGTGATCCATCTGCACTACCGGCGCGTTCAAATCTTCACTGAGGCGCCGGGCGATCTCGGTTTTTCCTGCCCCGGGAATTCCGGAAATCGCAAGCACAGAACGCTCATTCAATGACGGTATGGACATATTGGCTCCGGATGCATTCAGCGCGCTTGTCAATGGCGAGGCGATCGTCTCATCGGTTTCACCCGAGGAGGGGATCGATGCCCCCGCTGTTCTGGCGTGCCGTACACAGGCCGCGGTGAGTTTCGATGGTTTCTTTCAGTAACTCGTCGCTGATGTCCTGGGCGTAATCGCACTGGCCGATGGCGGCTCTGGGCAGCGGCGCCCACAGGGCGTGCCCGCCCCGCTTGGCGCGCATCGCCTGCTGGGCGCGCGTCAGAGTGTCTACCTTGGTGATGACCGGATGGTAGATGGCCAGGTCGAGGCGCTGGCAGAGGTTCAGGATGCGATCACGATCCGATGCGCTGATCCAGCCCATCACCGTGGCCATCGTGGCGCTGAAGGCCATTTCGATGGACACCGCGTGCCCGTGCAACAGCCGGGCTGCTGGTTCGAATCCCGGACTCCAGGTGTGGCCGAAGGCATGCGGCCGGTCCTGGTAGGTCTCGAACATGTTCGGGCCCTCATGGCCCAGGTAGGAACGCAGTGTCCGGTAGATGATCGCTTCATCGGTCGCTGCCGCCGCGCTGGGCGGTGCGCTGGCCAGGCGTGAGGTGACCAGGTCGGGGCCGCGCTCTTCAAGCAGGGTGAACAGTGCTTCGTCGTCGACGATGGCCATCTTCAGCACTTCGGCGAGCCCGTGCCGGAAGGTCTTGGCCGACTGGGTGACGAACAGTGATCGGTCGACCAGGGTGAGGGCCGGCGGGTGGTAGGCGCCGACGGAGTTCTTGAGCCCGTCGGTATTGACGCAGGTTCGCGGGGAGGGACCGGCGTCGATGGCGGCCACCAGGCTCGTGGCGACCATGACGTAGGGAGTCCGGCGGTGCAGCAGCGCGCACGCCAGGCCGGCGGTGTCGCTCAGCACGCCGCCGCCGATGACCAGGACAGGCTCGTTCCTGGTCACCTCGCGGCCGTTCGGGCCGAGGTAATCGACGATGCGCGCCACGGTGCTCAGGGTTTTGTCGGCCTCCAGCGCCCGGCAGACCATGACCAGCAGCTCGATGCCGCATCCGGCGAAGTAGGCGGCGATCGCGTCGCCGTACACGCGGTGAACGTGCTCGTCGACGATGGCCACGCACCGGCCGAACGGGCGATAGACCTCGGCCAGGTCCGGCGAAGCGGGGTCGAACACCCCCGAGACCAGGCGGACCTCGCACTGCAGGTGGAATTCGGCGTGCACGGTGAAGCCTTGGGCGCTCTCGTCGACTCGACCTCCTCCGCGGTAGTAGGGGGAGGTCACGAAGCGCTCGCGGCCGTCGGCCGGCGTAAGCGAAGGGGACGCGTTGTGTACACGAGCAGGAGACACGGCTGGCTCCTCTAGCCGAGGTCGTGGAGGTAGTGCTCCAGGACGGTGGTGATGACGGTGCGCCATTCGCATCCGACGCCCTTGGTCCGGCCGTCTTCGCCGACGCCGAGCATCGCTTGCGGGGTGATCACGTGGTGGTTTCTGGACCTGAGGGTGGCCACGTGGGCCTGGGTCGGTGCGCTGTCCCACAGGGCTTGATTGGCGAACGGAAAGAACCAGATTGGGCCGTGGTAGGCCAGGATGCACGTGGTGAGCAGGGTGTCGGCGATGCCCAGCGCCGATTTGGCCAGGGTGTTCGCCGTGGCCGGGCAGACGATGAACTCTTCGGCGTCCACGGTCAGGTCAACGTGCAGCGGAGCGCTGTGCCAGGCGCTGTCCTCGGTGAACTGACCTGCGGGGAGGTTGATGAATTTCACGGCGCTGGGGGTGCACACCGTGACCACGGACGGGGCGATGAACGTCTGCAGCAGCTTCACCAGCGCGGCGACGTCGTCGGCGGCCGACGAGCCGCACACCCCCAACAGGATGTTCTTACGGGGTGGCCGCGGCGGCGTCATCGCGCGCTCGTTCGCGCCGGAGGCGGGAAACCGGCCTCCAACGAGGTGATCGTTTCCGGCAGGTCGAGGTTGGGCAGGCGCTTGTGGAAGACCGATCGCCACCAGAAATCCCGATGCAGCTGATCCGTATCGAGGATTAGCTCCTCGGCCTGCCCGATCACGTGATAGCACCCAAGGACCTGCTGCCGGTTCGCGACATCACAGGCCGCTATCACCTCCAGGCATCGCTGCAGGGCGGCGCCGTGGGGCAGCTGGCCAAGTACGGCATCAGCCAGAGCCCACTTACGCGCGGCCGGCAATCTCCCGGCCGTGAGGTGGCTGACATCGGCGAGGTATTTGACCATGTCACTCATCAGCAGGCGCCATGAGTGCTCGTCCCGGCGCAGAAATCCCTGGAAGACCGACCGCCAGTAGGTCGAGGCGTATCGACTCACCAACTCCGTCGTCAACGCTGGCAGGAAAGGGGGAAGCACCTTCTCGGTCAGAAAGCGCTGATGAAGAGAGAGGATGTCCTGTCGTTCAAAGAGCACCTGCATGGTCTGGTAGTTCTCCAGGTCATCCAGATAGCCGTGATCATATGATGGCACTGCGTGGACGAAATCCGTAAGCACCTTAAGCGAAATGAACTTGAGATTGAGAATTCCGTCTTCGGTCAGAACGTTGTAGACAGAGAACGGGACCAGGGAATCGTCTCGACCTTCCGATAGGACCTCCATGCGCAGGCCGTGGGGAATCAGCGTATCGAGACAGTAGGCATCTGACAGCGGCGTAGCGGGATCGACGAAAACCCACACATCGACATCCGAGTAGCGGTCATGAGTGTTCATTCTCCATGAGCCGCATAGGCCCAGACCCAGGACATTGTCTCTGCGAGAGAGCGTGTCGAAGACTTCGGTGTTCTTCATGTCACCTCACCTCCTTCGCTGAAGACAAGACCACGGTCCATGGAGCCGGTCTTCACGCACTTGGTATTGAACTGCGAGGGTGCCGACGTATACGCGTCGAGCGTTTACCCCGGATGGGACATCAACGCGTATACGTCGGCGGCATAACCACTAATTCTGCTTCTAGCAGGGCCTGCCCACGGCGGCCGGACCAGCGCCGTTGCTGTCCTGGCTGGCGGGCGTGTCGCTGGCGACCTGCTCCAGGCCGCTAAGCAGCTCCTCGCGAGTCGAAGCGACAGTGCTTCCGTTTCCCATGATTATCCTCCCTTCGTTTTCTTGACTCCCGGAACGTAACAGTCGAATCGGTCGACGTCCAGAGAATCTGCCATTTTCAATAAAATAATCGAAATACAAAAAGAGGGCATGCTAAAGCGGTGGACCGTGTAGTTCTTCGATAAATCGAAGCAATATCACGAGGTCCACTTATGTGTCATCAAGCCATCGTTTTGGCGTTTCAGTTTCGGCGCCGGCGAGCGAAATAAACATGCAAAGGGGAGAACTTTGTCGTATTCATCATCGTTCGCGCACTTCAGTTTCGCCGGTTGGCTTCCTGGTCGTCAAAGTGAGCGCACTGCATACCCGACGGTTGACGTTAAAGCACCACGTGCCGATCGTCGGCAACGAGTGAAAGCGCTCAGCCATCTGACTGGCATTCGCCTTATCGGACGCTCCGGCCTTCCGGGGCGTCCCGCATTTTATGGCGCACGGCCCAGTGCATTGGTGTTGACGATCTCAGCGCAAGCGACCTGCCGTGTCAGCGAGGCCATCATGAGAGAGCTCTCCATTCTTTCGTCGCATATGCATACTCGATTCGCGCTGCCGCGGCCCCGCCCTTGCTCGTGCTCACGCAGGGGTACATCGCGGCCGATGCATGAACCCTCTCCGAGGGACACGCGGTCGGGGCCTGCTGCCCGCGAGCCGGCCGCCAACCGTGTCGCCATCGCTCGTAGAAGTAGGACGTGGCGGCACGAAAAGGTCGATGCTCTCCGTGCCGTCACACGGCTTATGGCGCCATCACCGGCTCGGGGTAGTTCATATCGAGCCATTCGGCGATGCGATATGCGACCTGCGGGTCATCTACCGAGACGCGGTCAGCGGTTTCCTCCGGGTATTCGGCACCCCAGCAGAAGACCCTTCCAGCACGGTCGGCCTGCACGATCAACTTGGCACCGATCGCGAGGTGCAGTTGGCCCTCGGCGCAAGAAATCTCCGAATAGATCCGGTGCTTGCGCAACTCGGCCTGCAGACCTTGCAGAACGGTGATGGCAGGGTGCCACCACGCAGGCGCGTTCAGCCAGTCACCTTCTGGCGTGCCGGGGGACGGGATCACCCCTGAGTCCTTTCTTCCACGTAGGGCGCGGCCCCGGGAATCCTTCCGGTCGGCCTGGCGGCAGGCCGTGGGGGCCGGGAGTTCATCCCAGGGCCGCGGTGTTGGCAGACCTGGTGACCGGCCACCAAGGGTGTGGGCGGCACGGTCACTGCGGGGGCAGGGGTCTACCAACGGGAGATGGCTCAAAGGCCGGACGGAGCACAAGATGGGCTGCGCCCGCCGGCATTACAGGTGTTCGGCGAGCAGATCCGGTGAGCAGTCCAGGGGCGCCAGGAATCTGTCTCGGCTACATAGGGCCGCGATGGTTTATCCGCCGCGGGAATCAGCGGTTATGACCATGAGGCTGAACGTCGCCGAGACCGTAATGCGGCCGGAGGCAGACAACAGCGCATCGGCTTTCAGATCGTGCTCACTCGAGCCGGCTGACGGGGTCACCGGCATACAGGCCCGACCCCGGCCGAGGAAGCGTGTTTCTCATCCAGCAGCGCCGGATCCTCTCGCTGCCCGGCCTCACCTCAGGATTCCGAGGCCCAGAGAGATCGCATCCGGCTGATGAGTTGCTGGGCAAGTCACTCCTGGCGGGCCTGAAGACAACGTGAGGCTCCGGCTCGTGCACGAGAGGCCAGCGTTGCTTCATCCAGTACGGCCAGCCGGGGGAGTCGCGGGGCAGCGTTTTGTGGAGTTGCGCGACGGAGCTCAGATCAGACATCGGATCCCCAATCGGGTGATGTCGCTACGGGACAGACTTTCGGTCGGCCCCATAGCTTGTACTGTCCAACATCGAGTAACCGTCCTCAGTATGGTTCTGACGCAGACACCAGGCAAGGGTTTCCGTACTTTCCGTCACCCGTTAATCGCGTACATAGCCCGACAGGGCCGGAGTCTCGCTCTCTGCGAGGCTCCGGCCCTGTCGTGGTCCGCCTTCTCAGAGGCGGAAAGCTGTGACGATCAGTCGAATTGGTTGTTTTTGATGGCCGTGATGAAGGCCGCCCACGCGGTGGCTTCGAACTCCAGGTGCGGTCCGGAGGGGTCCTTGGAGTCACGGACTCCGATACTGCTGTCGGCGAACCCGACCTCCACACAGTCGGACTGTCCGCCGCTGAGGCTGGACTTGCGCCAGCCGGAGAACTTGGTGTCTGGGGTCGTCATGGTCGTGTCCTATGCAGAGTCGGGCAGCCGCGCGGCCGCCTGGGTGATGAGATCGATGCTTGCCTCGATCGGCAATGCGGCGGCGCGTAGCCGGTCATACATCTCGGTGTGCGGCCTGGTCTGGTCGGGGTGAGTGAGCACCAAGTCGGAAGTGACCGCCTCCACGGCGACCACGGTCGGGTCTCCAGGATCGGGATAGCGGAAAATTGAAAACGAGCAGGCTGGAAAGCTGTAACCCTCGATCTGAGCATCGACGGGCAACATCTGAACCTTGATCTTCTCGGTCCGCGCCAGTTCGATCAGACGCAGTAGCTGGGCGCGTAGCACATGAGGCGGAGCCGAGATCCTGCGCACCACGGCCTCGTCCAGGATGGCCTCATACGTCGGCCCGCCCTGCCGATGCAACATCCGCTGCCGTCCGGCGCGCCCCTTCGTGACGCCATCGATACCGGCGCCCGTCGTGGTGGAGGCCGGGCCCTGGACCCACTCTGATTCGACCCGCACCCGGGTGAACTCCGGCGTCTGGAGCAGGCCCGGTACGAAAGTCTGTTGGTACTGACAGATCGACACCGCGCCGGCCTCCAAGTTGGCGAACAGCGCCTGACGCTCACCCATCGCCTTGGCGGTCGGCTCCCACCAGCCCTTCGCCGCGGCTTCCTGGGCGATTGTCAGGACTTGGGACCACCGCTCCCCTTCGACGCCGAGCGCGTCCAGGATCTTGATGATGTCGTTCTGATCTGGTGCGACATGGGCGTTCTCCAGCCGAGAGATCTGCGGTCGTGACTGCCCGATCTTCGCGGCCAGCTCGGCGTGGGTGAGACCCACTTCCTCCCGGAGGGTCTTCAGCTCTGTAGCCAAGCGCAGACGACGCACGAAGGTAGTGATCATCTAAGTTCTCCCGAGGCCAGGAAGCGATGGGCCGTACGAAGCAGCGGACCCTCGAGAGAAAGCATACTTACGCCAAGCTGCGGAACGTATCCGGATCTGGACGGAGGCCTTCCTCGTGAGAGGAACGGATTTTCGTACCGTCCAGGAGGCGAAGAGGCGCGGGTCGCCCGCGCGAGACGGCTGCCAGCTGCTCGTTGCCATACGCCCTGCTCAGCGCAAGTGCTGAGCAGGGGAGTTCCCTGGGTGGATTTCGGCGCCCGTGTGGCTGTGGAGTGACCGTCATGTGACGGAAGGTTGAGAATGCCTTGCCAGCCAGTTGTTTCAGAACCATACTGAGGATGTTTTCCAAATCTGTACTGTCCAAGTTTATGTGCAGAACGGTTTACCGCTTCGGTTCTGAAAACGTCTCAAGGGTGATGAAATGCCCATCGTGAACGGCGCCATGGTCCAGGGTCTCGACAGGTCGCAACCGACGTTTGATCCCGTCCGATGGCGACAGGTGTTCCCCGGCCATGAACTTCAACTGCGACAGTTGCGTCGCTGGCTGACCTCTCTGCTGCCCAACTGTCCGGCTCGCGATGATCTATTGCTGGTTGCCGTGGAGCTCGGCGCGAACGCGATCAAACACACCCGAACCGGCAATGGCGGCCGCTTCGCCGTTGAAATCACCTGGCACGGCTCAACGGTGCGGATCACGGTCGTCGATGACGGTTCCTCCAGCAAACCGCACCTGGTCGATGACCCGATGGCCGAGCATGGCCGGGGGCTACAGATGGTGCGGCATCTGTCGATGCGCACGGGAACGGCCGGTGATGACCGCGGGCGCCTGATGTGGGCCGACCTACCGTGGGAGAGTCCAAGCAGTGAGCTACCCGCCGCTTTCCCCGCAGCTTTTGAGGAGGCGATCTGCGCCGGTCAAGTGCATCTGCGCCGTAGGTTTCCCAATATCTGCACGTGGTTTGGCCGCCAGACGCTTTGTTGGTGGGCGCTGCCCGCACCGCCTGCTCCGAATGAGTTTCTGACGGCGGTATCGGCTGAAGACTTGGCGGTTCAGCTGGCCGCTCTTCAGGGCCCGCAGAGCGAGAGCCGCTGAATGAGCCGGAAGGACGTACGAAATGGTGCCGACCGAACAAAATGGGCGTTCGGTCGGCTAAAGCGTCAGTTCGATTCCATCGTGGACGGCCTTGTCCGAATGGAGGAGGGTTCCTTAACTGATTGGCACCCGGGCTCAACTACATGACTTCGTAACGGCTCTGACCAGCTCTGGGGCTGAACGATACGAGCATCCAACACGTTCCTTTGGTGTGTTTGTCTTCAGATTATTTCTTCTCAGAATAACCAAACAGCACCCGGACTTGGCCAGGGATGATTTCTTTTCTTTCTTCTTCGGGAATACCCCATCGGCCGGCATCTACGAGCTCACCTTCGGCCAGAGGTAGTGCGCCGAACAGGCTCGCGATCTCCCGGCTATTGCGCGATACGCGCGAAACGTGAGAACCGGAGGACATCTGACTGATTCTCTCGGTAAATTCGGGGCTGGCGTCCTCGTAGGTAAGGTGTGTGATGGCCAGTAGGCTGCCTACAGGCATCGCATCCATCACCTCTGCGACTATTTCGCGAGGGTTAGCACTATCCGGAACAAAGTGAAGTAGCGCAATCATGAGCACAGCAATAGGCTCGTCAAAGTTCAGAATTCTTAGGGTGTCCGGGTGGCTCAAAATGTCTTGAGGCCTGACGACGTCGGCTTTCACAAAAACGGTGTTGGGTTCATCGCTCAGCAAGGCGCTGGCATGGAGCAGAGTCGTGTGGTCGGAATCCACGTAGACGGTGCGGGCATCGGGCAAAGTCTGCTGGGCGATCTGATGCACGTTCTGCGCGGTTGGCAGACCTGAGCCAAGATCGAGAAACTGCCGGATTCCCCTACTCGTGGCAAGATTAACGAAACGGCCCAGGCACTCGCGGTTCTCCTTGGCGATCGTCCTCATCTCTGGCGCGATGGCCAAGATGTAATCACCAACGCTTCTGTCCGCAGCGTAGTTGTTATGCCCCTCTAGAAGGTAGTCGTACAGTCGGGCAGTGGAGAAGATCGAGGGGTCGACTCCCTCTGGTGCAGTCTCATGTTCAACAGTCACGGAGCTTCATCCCTTGATGTCTATTTAGCTGGCGAGGTTGACCATGGCCCGGATGGGCCCGAGGGTGTTGATCACCGGCCATATTACGATGCTGATCGTTATGTGATCACTTTTCGGTAGAGGAAATTTCGCCCGACTTGGCGGGCTGAAGCTCGCACGCCCACTGAGGAGTGGTCGGCGCTCCTCTGTTCAGGCGGGCGCTGCTGGCGGCAGGGAGAAGAAGGTTGCTCGTAAGGTCAACTGTCAAGTCGAGATGGATGCCTTGGAGTGCCTGATTTGCAATTGCAGGACGGCGAGATGTGACCTTTATGTCACAAGCAGCATTAATGTCCGAAATTGAACCAGGGTGAAACGGGCGCACTCCGGCTCCAGCTTCCCGATCGTCAGCAAGGCCTCTCACTCCGGCTCTCCCGATGGCTTACTCGCTACGCGAGCATCACATATCGATCACGGTGGATGTAGGGGTTTGCGGGGATGGTGACGTCTTGGCGACCTCCCCCTACACTCCTAACTCAGACTTGACATGAGCCTTGACTATTTGTCATCTCAATGTTTTCAACTCAGGTGCTCATGACCTCTGGAATCTGACTCATCCCATATGCCCTCCCACCCCTCCTCTTTCGCCAGGACAGGAGTTGTATGGTCCCCACGACCTCCTCGCCCCCGCATGGCTTTCCTTCCGATACTCCCGCGCAACCCGTTGCGGCTCCCCGCTCTAAGTCGCAGCATCCGGTGCGCAGCCGTAGCCCTCGCCGCATCGGGCTGCTGATGACAGTGACGTGCGGTGCGATGGGTGTCGTCATGGGCGACAGCATCGCTGGCACCCTGGCTCTACCTGCTCTGGGATCTTCGACGATGGGGGCGGGCTTACCGCTGGTGGATCTGCAGTGGGTGGTGATCGCCGCCGCAGTGCCCTATGCCGCGCTCCTCGCCGCCGCGGGCCGGCTGGCTGACGCGGTCGGCCGACGGCGGATGCTGCTGATTGGCTTGACGCTGTTCGCGATGGGCGCGATAGGCGCGGTCATCGCGCCTACGTTGCCGGTGCTGTTGGTGGCGCGGCTATTACAAGGAGTAGCCGCTGCGGCGGTCATCCCCGCATCACTGGGATTGCT
This sequence comes from Streptosporangium lutulentum, assembly GCF_030811455.1. Lineage (NCBI taxonomy): Bacteria > Bacillati > Actinomycetota > Actinomycetes > Streptosporangiales > Streptosporangiaceae > Streptosporangium > Streptosporangium lutulentum. Next base: position 129,610 of record NZ_JAUSQU010000003.1, read on the forward strand.
GCTGGCTGAGATCTCCCCTGAGCGGCGCGCGGCCGCCATCGGCGTCTGGTCGGCTGCCTCCGGGCTGGGAGGAGTCATCTTGCACAGCGGGGGCGGTTGGCTGGCCGAGACGTTCGGCTGGCATGCCCTCTTCGCTCCGTCAGCGATTCTCGGGGTGCTCCTGGTCGCCGTGGCGACCGCCTTGCCGCACCCCTCGGCTGGCCGTGGCCCAATTCCCGACCTGGTCGGCACCGCTTTGTTGCTGGCGGGTATCGCCGCGCTGGTTCTGGCTGTCACCAAGAGTCCGGTATGGGGGTGGCAGTCGGCCACGACACTCACGTTGATCGTCGGGGGAGTGGTGCTCATGGTGGGGGCAGGGTGGCGTTCGAAGCATCACCTGGTGCCTGCGATCGAAATAGCGCTGTGGCGGCAGCCGGCGTTCGCGCTGGCCGGTCTGATCTCGTTCATCTACGGGATGGCGTCGTTTTCGCTGCTGGCTGTGACGCCGGTCGTCCTGCGCGAGGTATGGCAGATGGGGCTGTCTGGCATCGGCCTTGCTACGGCGCCGATATCGGGCGGTGTACTGGTGGCGAGCTTGGTCGCCGGGCGGGTGGTACGTCGCTACGGGTCGCGCCCGGTGATCTACTGCGGCGTGCTGCTGTCCGGAGCCGCAAGTATGTGGCTGATCTCAGGCGTGGCACAGGGGCAATTCTCCCCGACCTTATGGGTGTCGGGCACCGCGGTTCTCGGCCTGGGGTTCGGGGCAATCAGCACCGCAGTATCGGAAGCCACGCTGGGCGCTGGAGCCTATCGCTATGCCTCCGCGGTCGGCGCGAGCATGACCGCTCGCCAGATTGGTGGAGCGGTCGGTGTGGCGGCCGCCGTGGCGATACTGGACCGGCCGTTCTTGCCCGGGCCGTTGCCCGGCTACAGCTCGGTGCTCACCGTACTGATCGCACTCATGGCTACTGCTGGCGTGCTCGCATTATTCATCCGGCCGACCAGGCCGGTCGCCGCTTGTATTCCTAGACCCTCCTCGCCCGGGCTGCAGCGTCGGCCAGCCCTTTCGCCCATCAGCGCGCTGACGATCCCAAGCCCGATGTTCACAGCGTTTTCGCCGTTGTTTGCTCCTTTGATCGAGGGGCCGGATCAGCCACGCACCACGCTCAGGGACATGTACAAGGCCGCCGCAAACGTGGTAGCCGCCGCGGACTGGCTGCTCGCTCAACCAACAAGTCCAGCAGGGCAGCAGGACGCGCCGCGCGGTGCCTCCAGCCGTAGCTGAGGCCATGACTGCTGACTGGAGCAGGACAAGAGCGGGGCAGGAGGCGCGCGAACAAGTACGACAAAAGGTGAGGGACGGCTTCGGGCTCTGGCGGCGAGATCGCCGCTTTATCCTCCTGATGTGTGGTCAATCGGTCACACTTCGGAGCATGGAAGACCTGGCTACCTCTCCGCGCCGGTTCGGGCCCGAGTTCGTCGAGGCGCATCGTCGCCGCTTTGGGCACAAAGCCCCGCAGGAGCGCAGCCTCACCTACGACAATGCCGTGGAGGATGAGTTCTCCTCCCGGCGAGATTGGTTGGATGAGCAGCTGCGGCACCTGCCGCTCAGCCAGGCTGAGGCGATGGCGGGCTGTGTGTGGCAAGACGACCACTACTGGCCGGTTCACTTCGAGCTCGCGGTCGGCGCCGCGCTTCGCCAAGCGGGGCTCGAGATCGTCTATGAGCAGTCCTGGGACGGGCAGACTCCCGACTGGACCGTGTTGTCGGCCACCGGTGAGCCGCTGTGCCTCGTCGAGGTACACACCGCTTCACCCTCACGCGATACCTACGGCAGGATGCGCGCTTGGCACCAGTTGACCCAGCGCATCAAGACCATTCCGGTCGGGGTCGTGCTCCGGTTGGAGTCCATCGGCCAGCCGGTCCAGGCACCTGACCCGCGCATCGCCAAGAAGATCACCCAAGAGCTGAAGGTCGCGCTGAGCAGCCCACTAAGCGGGCCGCGAATCGCCACGAGTTTCGGCTACACCTTCGTCGTTCAAGGCCACCCAATAGCTGGCCTGCTACCCTCCCCGTTCGGTCTGTATGCCTGCTTCGATGCGCCCAGCTCGATGGCTGGACAGGTCAGCGCGGCGCAGATCATCGAGCCCGTCAAGAACAAGATCAGCAAATACCGGCAGCTGGTCAACAAACACGATCTACCGCTTGTCGTGGCTGTGGGCGCGCACCGTTTTACCGGTCTGAGCCTGCGAGAACTCGACGACCTGCTCACTGGCGAGCCGGCTGTCACCCTCCAATTCAACCCCGGTGACACCTACATCGCAGACGCGACTCCGCCACCCCGATGGAACCTGCCAGTGGAGTTGGCCGGGCTGCTGTGGGTGGACAACGAGTTGCCATTCTCCATAACGAGCCGGCCCAACCCGGCTGCGCAGCGGATAATGCCCGCCGTGCTGGCTGAACTGGGCACCTGACCCAGTGGGCCGTTGCGGGCTTGCCCGCATCACCGGACGTGCGCCGGAATCGAGACCTGCCGCCGCTTGCGCTCAACCTTTCAAAGACGTGGCCGAGACGGTTTCGGGCGTGGGCGATGTTGGCCTCACGCGTAGCGGCTGCGGTAGGAGCATCAAGGCAGAAACGGTTCGCCAGCGCGTCCGTCGGCATAGGAGGGTTCACGAATTCCGAGAGGCCCGACGCCGCCGGGGTGAGACGCACCGAGTTGCGCTTGCGCCTTTCCGGCGGTGCGGGTCAGGGATCACCTCAGGGTCACCGCGCGTGGGTGGCCGTGGACCGACTCCATCCCCCGACGTGCCGCATTGCCCCGACGTGCCGCATTCCCCCGGTGTGCCGCATTCCCCCGGTGGTGCGCTGGCCCTGAGCACTGCGAGCGTGTGAATTCGTCATGATCGCATCTGATCACATTATTGTTTCGACGCGCCACAATGTGAGTCATCTGTCGGGATTATCACCAGCAGTCCGGCCACATCGGTCCGGCCGCACACCGAACAGCCAGTCAGGTGCGATGCGGGAGACGGCGCTCATCGGCCGCGCACCGCACCACGTGTCAGCAGGCGATTTCGTCAGGGCAGGGCCAAGCTCGAGAATGTCGTGGCCGCTACGCTGAAGCCGCAGCAAATCGGCCCAGGCGGGAGTGATGGAGCAGTGGCCAAGCGCGATGTGTGGGTGCGTGTCGGAAATGAACTGGTGCGCGGCGACAGCATCGTCGGCATCACTGTGGAGAGCGGGCGCTCGTTCTACCAGTCGTACAAGCTCCTGATGAAGGTCACAGGGCATCGCGACCCGTTGGTTGTCGACTCCGGGTTCAGCTGGGACGGGACGGGCGAGGATGAATGCCACAAGCAGGCGACGGCTCTCGCCGACTCCTTCGTGAACACGCTCGCGCGGGCTGCGGCTTTTCCCACCGGAGCGCTGATCCGACTCGGCTCAGACACCGATAACGAGGGCGGCCGTAGTTCCGGCTGGGACATAACCGTCCTGGGATAACCACGCTCGAGACCGATGACGAGTGCGACCCGATGATCAGTTCGGTATGGACCCGGACCCGTCCCAGCGCTGCGTTGTCCGGTCTCCAGTTGATGCTCGACTGGGTTCGGACCGCGACCATGGAGAGGGCATCAAACCCGCCGATGGCTTCAACGCCCTCTCCTTCGATCTCAAGCAGCGTATCGGCGTGACACAGCTCGTCGGGCCCGTAGGCACAGATGAGGTCGCGGCGGAGGTCGACGGCCGTCTCACGGACCTGGGTTGGCATTCCCGAAGCTGCGGTCGGGGACTGTGCAGATGCGGGTTGGTCACAGTTTGTTGCGTTGCCAATGCCCTACGGCCGAGGCCGTTCATGATTGCGATTATGGCGAGGCGAGGCGGTACGTGGCGATACGCGCTGGGCTGGTGGGCCGGGCTGGCGGGCGTGGCCGGGGCGCTGGCGCTGATCGGATCGGCGCTGCGGGGCACCGAGGGGCTGCAGACCGCAGCGAACCTGGCCCAATTGGTCGGCGTGGTGCTGGTAGTGCCGACATTGCTGGTGCCGCTATGGCTGTGGTGGCGACGATCGGTCGCCAGGCCGGCGGTGACCTCCGCGCAGGTGACCCACACCAAAGACGTGCTGGCCGGACTAGTCGAACAACAGTGGAAGGCCGAGGCGAGACTGCGGTCGCTGGACGACCCCGACCCGATCCCGGTGCGCTGGCAGCTGACCTCTGCCGTCCAGGTGATGGATCAGCCGGCCAACCTCACCCCGGGCCTGCGGCGGCTGACCGCCTCCAGCGACGGCATCGCCGCCCTGACCGGCAAGTTCCGCAGCATGCGCCGCCGCCGTCTGGTTATCCTCGGCGGCCCCGGCACCGGTAAAACCACCCTGGCCGTCCAACTGGTCCGCGAATTACTGGCCACCCGCAGCGCGCATCACGATGAACCGGTACCGGTGCTGATAGCGGTGGCAGGCTGGGACACCATCGCCTTCCCCCGGCTGCACCAATGGCTGGCCGCCCGGCTCGCCCAGGACTACCCCGCGCTGCGCGGCCCTGATCTGCCTCCCGCGATGGCCGAGGTGCTGGCCGCACGCGGGCACATCCTGCCGGTATTGGACGGCCTGGACGAACTCCCGCCGCCCGCCCAGCACGCCGTCATCACCGCGCTGAACCGCTCCCTGGCCGACACCGATCAGCTGATCGTGACCAGCCGGACCACCGAGTTTGCCCAGGCCGTCGACGGCGCGGGAAACGTGCTCACCTCGGCCATGGTCATCGAGCCCCGGCCCTTGACCCCGAAAGCGGCCGCCGCCTACTTGAAACGATGCCTGCCGCCGCAGCCGTCGGCCGGGTGGGAGGAGGTCCTGGCCGTGCTGCGCGCGGCGCCCGCCGTGATGCGGACCCCGCAGGATCGGGGGGCAGCGCTGGCTGCAGTCGCGAAGACCGCCTTGGGCCTGTGGCTGCTGCGCGTGGTCTACATCGACGCCCACGCCGACCCCGCACCGTTGCTGGACCCCGACTGTTTCCCCGGTTCTAAGGAGCTTCGCGGCCACCTGTTCGACCAGCTCATCCCCGCTCTGATCACCGCGCGCCAACCCAGCGGCGATGCCGCTGACCCCTTCCGGCCTCGCGTCAGGCACGATCCCGGCCAGGCCCGGCGATGGCTGGCCTACCTGGCTCACACGATGACCCACCCGCTAGACGGCGGCCCTCCCACCCGCGACTTCGCCTGGTGGCGCCTGGCCCACACCGCCCGCACTTTCACCGCCACAACCACTTCCTTGTTCGGGCTCGTGTTCGGGCTCGTGTTCGCGATTGTGTTCGTAGTCGTGGTCGGGATCACGGATGGGACCTCAATTGGGATCACGGTCGTGATCACGGATGCGCTTCCGAGTGGGCTTGCGGTTGGGGTCGCGTTCGGGGTCGCGTTCGGGCTGGCGTCGAGCCCATGGTCGTTACAGGAACCGGGATTCGCCAATCTCCGTCTGCAGGGTCGAGGATCTCTACTCGCCCGCCGACTCGCGGCCGGTCTCGCGGCCGGTCTCGCGATCGGGCTCGCAGTCGGGCTCGCAGTGGGCCTCCGGTACGGGCTCGTGACCGGTCTCGCGTCCGGCCTCGCAGTCGGGGTCGCGTTCGGGCTGGCGTCGAGCCCATGGTCGTTACAGGAACCGGGATTCGCCAATCTCCGTCTGCAGGGTCGAGGATCTCTACTCGCCCGCCGACTCGCGGCCGGTCTCGCGGCCGGGGTCCCGTTCGGGTTCGCGTTCGGGTCCTCGTTCGCGCTCGCGATCACGGACGAGGTCACGGATGTGTTCAGGAAAATACTCGCGCCCGGGCTGGCGATCGGGCTGGCGGTCGGGCTGGTGCTCAGTCTCGCGCTCGGGTTTATGCAGTGGGCTGAAGCTCCCGCCGCAGCACAACAGGTAGCGGAGCCGATGTCTAGTTGGCGAGCCGACCGCGCTTTGAATCTCGTGCGGACCGCCATGTTCGGGCTCGCGTTCGTGCTCGCGGTTGGGCTCGTGGTCGAGGTTGGGCTCGTGGTCCCGTTCGTGGTCGGGTTCGCGGTCGTGCTCGCGGTCGGGTTCGCAGTTGGGTTCGCAGTTGGGGATCACCATGCGTGGCTGGCGTATCTGGTCGCCTCCTATCGGCTGGCCTGGGCGGGCCGGTTGCCCCGCGCGTTGATGCCGTTCCTGGATGACGCGCATCGGCTGGGGCTACTGCGCGCGGTCGGCCCGCTCTACCAGTTCCGGCACGCTGACCTCCACGACCACCTCGCCGCTGTCCCACCGGCCCGACCTGCTCCCCGTCAGCAGGGGACCGCGACCGGACCAGTGGAGGTTCTCTGATTTTTCCCGGGCCGCGATGCCCGGGTGTTCCGTCGCGGTGACCCCGGAATCCTGGGGTCCGAGTTCGGAACACATCCGTGGCTTCGCGCTCGCTGCTAGGGGACCCTCAACTATCGGCAAGCACGCCGCCGCAGAAGGGACTGGGATGGGGTCACGTAACCCTGGTTGCCTCCTGCGGCGACGTGCTTGCCGATAGTTCCCTTAGGCTCGGGCGCCCTCTAGGGTTCGCCGCAGGGAAGCTTGGATGGACTCGTCACTCGGCATGGCCGAAGGTGTTCGGTGTCGGCCGGTCACCGCGGGCATCAGGGTCATCACGCGAGCGAGGTCCCCGATATCGCTCCCGGTCAGTGCCTGGGGGCCGTCGCAGAGGGCCTGCTCCGGGTCGGGGTGGATATCGATGATCACGCCGTCGGCGCCGACGGCGATGGCCGCCCGGGTGAGCGGCAGGACCAGGTCGCGGTGGCCGCCGGAGTGGGACGGGTCGATGATGACCGGCAGGTGCGACAGCCGCTGGGCGATCGGGACCGCGGAGACGTCCAGGGTGTTGCGGGTGGCGGTCTCGAAGGTGCGGATGCCGCGCTCGCACAGCACGATGTCGAGGTTGCCGCGCTGGGCGATGTACTCGGCGGCCATCAGCCACTCCTCGATGGTGGCGCTCATGCCGCGCTTGAGCATGACCGGTTTACCGATCTCGCCGACCGCTTCCAGGAGCGCGAAGTTCTGCGCGTTGCGGGTGCCGACCTGCAGCATGTCGGCGTAGGAGGCGACCAGCTTGACGTCGTCGGGATCGACGACCTCGGTGACGATGGGCAGCCCGGTCTGCTCGCGCACGTCGGCGAGGATCCGCAGGCCCGCCTCGCCGAGACCCTGGAAGGCGTAGGGGGAGGTACGGGGCTTGTAGGCGCCGCCGCGCAGCAGGGTGGCCCCGGCGGCCCTGGCCATCTGAGCCGCCTCCAGCGTCTGCTGCGGGGTCTCCACCGCACACGGGCCGGCGATCAGCGTGACCGTGCCGGGGCCGATCGGCACGCCGCCGACCCAGACGGTGGAGCGCTCGGGGTGGTTGTCCCGGCTCACCAGCTTGTAGGGCGCGAAGACGCTGACGACATTGACCACACCAGCCATGCCACGCAGCTCGACAGGGTCTAACTGACTGACGTCGCCGAGCAGGCCAATGATGGTCCGGCTCTTGCCGCGGCTGACTCGCACGTCGTCGCATCCGCTCTCCTTGACTCGTTCGATCACCGCGACGATGTCGGATGCGTCTGGCGCTGAGCCCATCACAATGACCATTTACAACACCCGCCGCGCGTCATCGTCACTCGGGACCGGGGCGGTGCTCAGTTGTCCGCTGCGTTCCACCGCGGCCATGAAGGTCAGCGCCGCGGTGCGTACGTGGATCAGCTCCTGCCGCACGTCGGCAGGCAGCTGAGTGCCCACCCCGAGGTGGATCACCGCCTCGGGCAGGTAGGGCTGAACCAGGGTGGGGGTGTCATCGATATCGGCCAGCGACCCTCGGGGCGCGGGCGGAGGCCGCAGATCGGTGGGCGGCCAGACGACGATATCTCCAGTCCGCTCGCCGGGTCGTTCCTCGAAGGGCTTGTCTTCGCGCCGACCTGGCATCCGATACAAGGTGCCCGGAGTCGCCTCCTCTTCTGGCCACGGCCACTCTGGCTGGGCTGGTGCCGGTGTCGGGGGAAGGCGCGAGGGACGGGTGGCCTCGCGCTGATGCCTGCGCCGAAGCGGTCTGTCCTGCGAGGCGACAGCCGTCGGTACAGGCGGTGCTGCGGTGGAGATTGCGGCCGGGATGGTGTGCTGCGGTGACACGGTGGCCGTGGTGGCCAGAGGATCACCGTAGGGGCGGTGGAGATCGACCTGCGGTGCCATCTGCGCCGGCACGGCCGGGCTGAAGACATCGTCGGGGGACGGGGCCGGCCGGGCCATCTGGGTAGTCATCGGAGCTCCGCTCAGAGGTGGGGAATGAGGCAGATCGGTAGATCAAGGTGGCCGCGGTGGGCGCGGTGGATACGGGGCAGGCTGGGCCCGGCCAACTCCATGTGCGCGAGGTGGTCGAGCATGGCGTGCACGAGTGCTTCAGCTTGCAGCCTCAGCAGGCTGTTGTCCCAGGTGAACGTGACGGTAGGGGGCCGATGATGGCCCATCAGAGGGCGATCCAATCGGAAGGCCTCTGGGTCTACCCAATGCCGTTCATCGCGATAGGCGCTGGCCAGCAGGATCAGTACGCGGGAGTGAGCGGGGATCTCGGCTCCGCCGAGCCGTACCAGGCGAGTGGTGACTCGCGAGGCCCAGTGCAGCGGCGGTGCCAAGCGCAGGCATTCGGCCACGGCGGCCGGAACCCGGTCCCGATTGCCGAGCAGTAACTGCCAGAGGGCAGGGCGGGTGGCTAACAGCGCGACCACGTTGCCCAGGGCGTCGGCCACCACGTTGCCGCCACCGGAGCCGGAACGGGGCGCCGCGAGCTCGGTGGAGTCCGACGGGCCGATCAGCTCAGCAGTAGCGTCATGGTCCAGTTGCGGCGCTGGGGGAGTGGTCCGCGCCAGGTCCGTGGCCACCGCGGTGAGGATGGGGGTGATCAGCTGACTCATCGCGTCGATGCCTCGCCAGCCGGCCAGCTGGACCAGCCGCTCTTCGGCGCGACGGCGCATCACTCGCTTGTACGGTCTGATCAGATGCGATTGAACCTGCTCGGCCGCCAAGGCCTCAAGCCAGTCATCAGCGGTGAGCGCGCGAGGCCTCGCCATCTCCGCTGAACGCGGTGTGCCCAAAGAGGGAGCGGAGGCGGCCAACGGAGCGAAGCCCTCGTCGCACAGAGCCTGCTGCACGGCGGCATGACGGGTGATCACCCATGCGCCGTTGGTCGGGAGCCACAGCACCGCACCCTGCTCGCGTAGCCGCCGATACAGCGCATGAGGCCAGGCGATGACCTCCGGACCATCGAGCAAGTCCAGCTGGCTCAGGCTCACGGCTTCGTGGAAAATCATGCAGTCTGCCCGGCCAAGACGGCACTGGCTGTCGTCTTGGCAACCGCAGGTAGCGGCGACGGGGAGAGGGAGCGCGGGAAGGCCTCCAAGACCGGCACGAAACGCGGGCAGAACATCTCCTCGATCCACAGCACCGGCTTCCCGTCGATGGAGATGAAGTAGGACCGCCACATGCTGATCACCGCCTTCTCGTCGGCTTCCCAGGACACGGCCCGGATCCCCGCATCGAGGAGTTGCCGATGCTGCTCGACCTGGTGAGCGCGTAGCACCAGTCCCAGCGGATGGTCAGGCCGGGCGATGATCTCACCGATCATCGGGTGTGATCCCACCATGATCACTCGGTTGCGGGAGACCACCAGGCCGACAGGAGTGCGTAGCTCCGACGTGCGCACGACCACCTTTTGGTGGGCGCTCAGACTCAGTGCGACACGGGTTTTTTGCGGTAAGGCCTGGGCCGAAGGGGCCAGGTCCTGGGTGAGGGTTCGCAGCTGTAGCCGAACGCCCACCAGCGCGCTGAGTATGCGTGTGGTCGAGCCATCCTGCTCGAGCACCATTCGACTGATCGAAGATGCGGAGGCATCCATCGGGCCCACCTTGCTGTCAAGTTTCTTGACTCGTTCTGTTTGTATGTTCGGCGAGCATAGAGAGGTTTATGTTGACAACTCTAGTCAAGGTCGGTCTCGTCATCAATTTGTGATCTTCTCCGCTATCGTGCTGCGCGGCATCCGCGAAGACGACGTTCGCGTCGCAGGCCGAACGATGCGCCGTACAAGAAAATGAGAGTTGACCTGCTAAAACTCGCCCATCTGAACTGAGCGAACGCCTGGTTCATCGGTGCGAAGACCTACAGCGCCGTACAGCTCGGTTTGGCCGCTGGCCATCGGTAGAAATAGCTGTCACTCGCGTGACAACCATCAGTAAAGACGTACTTTACAAGCTGAACGGCCAATGAGATACAGTGATTCGTGCTTTGCGCTGGCATCCGAAAAGCATTTTTGTCAACTTTCACGGTGAGCCGCACCCTCAGCTGGGGGCAGGGGCAGGGGCAGGGGCAGGGGCAGCGGGCTGACGGCCAGGTCACCCGTTTCTGAAACTGCCATCAAATCCATCCCGTTCGGGCTCCGGTAAGGACGTGACGCAGTGGTCGATGTACGACACCCATCCGCAGTGAGCGCACAGGCGCCCTGGCTCGGACACATCTGCGAACGCGCCACTTCCGTGGCGATCACCGCCATGCGCGGCGACGCTGCTGGCGTGCGCATCACCATGGCGTCCAGTCACGGCGTGGAGCCGGCTCTTCTTGCCCTGCACCGGCACGGCTACGCCGCCTACATCGACGCCGACGGCTCCTCGGACATCGCTTCGATTCGAGTGCTCGGCTGGTCGCACCCCCGCGTTCTCGCCCGTATCAATCATCTGCGTGCGGCGCTGCGACAGCTCCACGCCGGCCATCGCTATATGGCTGAGCAGGTACTCGCCCGCACCTTCGCCGTCCCCGACATGAGACGGCTGCCTACCGACTTCGAGCTTGCCGCCAGTCTTTTGACGATGGCAGGTCTGATCGAGTGGCTGAGCGAACAGGTATACGGTGCGCGCTGACGTCACCTGGTAGCCGCAGCTCTCCGGTCATGAGACCGCGTGGGGAGCTGAGGCGTCTTCACCGGCGGATATAAAGCCAAGCAATAAAGCTTCGAAGATCCCGAGACCCGGTCGTGCCCAGGCGCACGACCGGGCCTTTCTCCGTGGTGCCCGGCTTCCAACTCGTCCTGGACTCAGGACATGACTCCCCAGGTCAGAGCAGCCTTGAAAATGGCGAGCGCGGCTGGGCCGATCCGGGCATCTGCCATAGCAGAGCCGATCTGCCAGACCGACTACCGCATGAAGATGATTTCCTCGCATCCGCCCGGCCGGCGGCGAGAAGGGCCTTTGTCCACTGCCGATGTCCATCGCCTTGCGGGCCACCTGGTGGAGCGCGATAAGAGTGATATTCGCCACCGACGTGTTCAGGAGTTCGGTCATCGCGTCCTGACACCCCTCACGCCACCGACTCCTTAGGATGGCGGGCCGGCTCGTCGCCGCAGCTTGACTGGCTCAGGCCCGATCGGGGAACCCCGGTTGTCCGGGCGCCCCGGGCACCCTGGTCACGATCCCCGCAGATCGTTAGATTGTCCCAGTATGCCCATCCCGTTGATCTTCGAAGCTAGTATGATCAACAGTTGTAAAATTCAATGCCTGCTAGCTTGCCACATTGCCTTGCATCATGGCGTTAGTTGACGATCGCAGACGGTAAAGATGGTGATGAATTTCGTGGCGCAGTGGGACCAAACGGTGCGTTTGAATTTCTTAAAAGTTTATTCGCCAAAAAGGACATCGTGTCACGCTGAACCAATCTTGTTTAGTCTGTATGTCAATGCTTTTTGGGCAAAGGGGGCGAGTGGGGAATGAGTTCTGCTCCATGGTCTGCATCTGACACATCGGGGCCGTCACGTGGAGGCCTTTATAATTACCTCCTTGGCAACGAGAGTTATTATAAAGAAGTTGATAAGGAGGCGGCTGAATGGGTGGTTGCTTCCGGCCCGGCGTTGAAAAGACATATGGTAGAAGTAGCTCACGCGAATCGAGAGTTCATCGCGCGAGTGGTTCGTTATATGGTGAAAGAGTGCGGGACATTACAGTTTTTGGACGTCGGTTCAGGCCAAATAGGCGACGTGAGTGTCCATAGAGTGGCCCAGGCTGCCGCCCGGGAGGTTGGTTTAGAGGGCATACGAGTTGTCTACGCAGATAACGATCCGAATGTTTTTGCCTCAGCGAAAATTGAATTTGCCAGTGACAAAAACACCATTTTCATCGTCGGAAACCCTTTGGCTCCGAAAAATATTCTCGACCACCCGGACACCACGCGGTTCTTAGACTTTAATAGTCCCATCTGCGTCATACTCGCAGGCATGGTTCACTTCATTATGGATCCCGACGATCCGCAAGGAATCATCGATCGAATTATGTGGCAGGTGCCCGTCGGCAGCCACCTCGTCATCAATCACCTTTCCTCTGACGGTCTCGACCCCGAGGTCGGAGAACGTGTTCGCGCTCTCTTTCGTGAGATGAATGTACCCGTCGATTTTCGGACGATCCGGGACATTGAAAACCTTTTTGGAAATCTAGAAATGCTGGAGCCCGGCGTGGTCGATGTGGAAGCATGGCGGCCGGAGAAGCCCGTCGGTGAAAGACACCCCATGCCGACAAAAGGCGGGGTAGGTCGCAAGGTTCGATGACCGCGTAACCGGACGTCACATCATCCCGTGCGCGGTTTTACCGAGCAGCACCGGCGACCATCATCTTGTTCCAGCATCGAGTGCGGTGTTGTTCGGCCATATCGTCGGCATACATTCGCGATGCTTCGTGATAGCGATTAAAGGCGTCGACCCCGTGCCCCATTTTTGCTAGAACGTCGCCCGCCAGTTCCAGGAATCCGGCTTCACCGAAGGTGTAACGCACCGCCTGAGCCAGGGTGCGGCCACGCTCACATATCTGAAGCGCTCTGCTGTATTGGCCCGCGGCCAAGAGGGTCGTCGCTAGTGCATGGAGCGCGAAAAGCTCGTATCCGCTGTCGCCGGGTGCAGTACCGATGGTTTTGCTCACCGTCACGGCCTGGTGCCCCAGGCTGATCGCCTCATCGTGATGGCCACGCAGACTCGCCACCAGCGCCAATATGCACAGGCTGATCGACTCGGCATGGGAAGTGGCGAGCATACGGGCCAGTGCCAATGCCCGCTGGGCATCGATGCAGGCCAGCTCAAGGTAAGGCCCGAACGACACATCGTCGCCGGCTGAACCCTGCTCTGCGACGGTGATCTGATAGCGGCAGGCTGCCCGTAGCGCCAATGCCCGGGTCAAAACTCGCCGATCGCTCTGCCGGGCGACCGCGATGATGCAGGTGTCCATCAACGGCAGTGCTCGCCGTAGGCCACCAGGTTGACGGATGATCAACGAGGCCAGCCGAAGCCGAGCGCTGGCAATGATTCCGACATCCGCTGCCGCCACCGCTGCTTGAACGACGTCACGCCACATGTCCTCGGCGTCGGTTAGTCGCTCTTCGCGCACCAGATAGGAAGACGCCCTCATAGCCACGCCATAGGCCAGGCGATGGCGTTTCTCCTGGCAAGCCAGCCGGATAACCGACAATATATTGGTGATTTCAGCGTTAAACCATCCGCCGGGATCATCTGCGATTAGAGAAAGAGACTGTTTCGGAGCAAAAGGGCCTTTCATTGTCACCAAAGGGGGAAAATAAGGCTCGCTGGTGATGCTCACATCAGCGGCGGCTGCCAATTCCAGCCATCCCATAATCAGTCGTTCAACGGTCACGTCACGCTCGGGAATGTGCTCATACTCAGTAAGCCGCATCGCGCCGTATTCGCGCAGCAGATCATGCAATCGATACCGCGGTTGCCCCAGAGTGTCTACGCGGGAGGGAGTCAAGAGACTGTGCAAAACCAAGGTTTCCAGCACCGGTTCGGCATCTTCCACTCCCAGCAACATCGCAGCCACCCACATTGGCCAATCACCAGGTCCGGCCAGCGACAAAATACGAAAGGCTCTCTGCGCGTCACCGGGCAACGCATGATAGCTGTCGGCGATGCTTGCGCTCACTCCCCAGCCATCTACCGTCAGCTCAGATAGTCGATTACTCAGTCGATTCGCTAGATAGTCGATGCTCCACCCGTCCTGGATGGATAGCCGAGCTCCCACGATTCGCACAGCCAAGGGCAGACCGCTGCAGATTTTGAGTACTTTATCGGTGGCCTCCGGTTCGGCGGCCACTCGCGCAGATCCGATAATCTGGGTCAGCAGATTACGCGCCTCAACGGTGTTCAACGGCTCTAGCCGGATCGGACGGATGCCACTGCCGGCCAGGCGGATACGGCTGGTCAGAATGACCGCCGATGAGGCACTACCGGGCAGGAGTAGCTGGACCTGATGCACCGCTGCGACATCATCGATCAGCAATAGCACGCGGCGCTGCGCGAGCAGCGAGCGCACCAATGCACTGCGTTGTGTAGTGCTCGACGGCAGGTCCCGAGACGCGACGCCGAGCGTACTCAACAACTCGGCCAGCACGTCACTAGTGGACGGAGGCCGATCTGACGTCGCGGCCATGTCCACCCAGATCTGCCCACCGGGGTAATCATCGTGTAGAAGGTGCCCAACATGGACGGCGAGCGTGGTCTTGCCGGCCCCCGGCGATCCGCTGATAACAGCGACCGGCACACCGTGGCGCTTTGGGTCAGGGCGCAAAAACGCGACAAGATCGGCGATCTCCTGGGCGCGGCCGGTGAAATCCACCACGTCCGACGGTAACTGGGCCAGGGGATAGGCCGTGGCCTCGGCTACGGGCGCGGGCGAAGCAGAGGGCGAAGGCGAAGCAGAGGAAGGAGGGACATCTGGAGGGGTGTCGGCGGCGATCTGGTCATTGAGCCGCTGCAGATCCGTTCCAGGTCCATAGCCGGTGTTCCGCAGGATGACGGCGCTGGCGATCTCGAACTGCTCCAGTGCTTGCGCACGCCGCCCACTGCGATACAGCGCGGTCATCAGGATGAGATACAGCGGCTCTGAGAGCGGATCGTCGCTCAGCGCGCGCTGCACATCGGTCACCAGCGTGTGGTGCTCACCATGATCCAGCCGCGCTTGAAGAAGCGTGAGTACAGCTCGTTGGCGCTCCAGCAGCAAATCCACCCGGTATTGACTCAGCCTGTCGACGGTGGTGGAGACATCTTCCAACGGTGGGTCGTCGCCCCATAAGTCGAGTGCTGCTTGCAGTGCCTTTACCGCGCGCGCCTGGTCGCCTGCGCTCGATGCCGCCTTAGCATCGTCGACCAAGGCGCGAAAGTGCGTCACATCTATCGTGTCATTGGGCGCGAGGACTAAGCGGTAGCTACCTGCACTGCCTTTGGGTAGACGGCCGCCGAGCAGGGGACGCAGCGCGGACAGTAGCGTCTTTAACGGGCCAGTGTGATCAAGATCGTCTTCCCAAATTGCGCCCATCAACCGGTCAGCGGACATGCCATGCGGGCCCGCTACCAGCAGCGCTGCCATCGCTCGACGTTGCGCGGCAGACAGGTTCACGGCGTCGGCGGCGTCGTCGACGAAAACCGCGGTCCGTCTCAGGATCTCAAAGCGCACCGATTCCCCCGACTCGTTATCTATAGATCATCACCTTAGCTAACGGACGCGGGGGGTGAAATGACAATTTTGCGGACGAGGGGGATTTTGGCTGACCTCGCCCTGACCAAACGCGCACCTGGTTATGACCACCCAAATGTAGCTTGCGGTCGTCGTCACGGATCGTGAGGAAATCTGCCGTTTGCTGGGTTTTGTGCGGCGACCTTCCGGCCCGAGATGCATCGTCGTGGTCGCTGGTCCGGAAATTCCGCTGACCAGACGTCATCGGTTGGCGTCGGTCTGGAATTTCCACGTCGATGTCCTTGGAGGGACTGTTCACATGCACACGCTCACAATCCCTGCGCCCCGCACTCGGCCGCGCGCGCCCGGGGCTGCTACCCCGTTGCGTGCAGGCCAGGTCACGAGGCCGGCGCGGGATGCGGACGAGGCCACATCAACCTCGATCTGTGACAGCGCCCTCCCACAGAGCCGAACGGCTGCCTCTTTCACGTCGGCCGAGCCCTGCGCGCATGAAGGCGATCACTGCCACCTGAGCACGATCACCAACGAGGAGGCCTGCCAGCTTGTGGAATTCGCGCAATCGGTATGGCCGCACAGTCTCGGCGCGGAGCCGACAGCCATCAGCGATCTGGTCGACCGCGCCTATCTGCTGCGGTTCGTCTACACGCGCTACTGGCGGTCAGTGCCTCGCCCGGAGCTCTCGCCCGAGGTGCACATCCTCATCTGCTGCCTTCTGCGCGCTACCGGCCGCGATCCCCAAGCGATCCTGCACGAGGCCACCCACGATCTCATCCCCGATAGCGCGGAGGTCCTGGACTTCGTGCGCCATTACTACGCCGCCGACGGCAGTCCGCTACGCGACTTCGCTCCCTGCGTCGACGGCGCCTACCTACGCGAGCATCCCGAGGCGCTGGCGGCTGCGTACCAGCAGCACCTCGACGCCGGCTTCGGCCGCTACGACCGCCTGCCCGCGCACCTGCACACTCGCATCCGCCGCTTCCTCGGGATGTAACGGGTTGCACGTAACGCTCTGACCTTCCTCCGCCAGCACTGGCACCCAGAAATTTGATCATCTCGCACCACGGTGCCATTCCGAAGGAGCCAGACACCGATGTACTACAACCCGTTCGACCACGCACTGCAGGAAAATCCGTACCCGACCTACGCGCGGCTGCGAGATGAGGCACCGCTGTATCACAACGAAGATGTGGACTTCTGGGCACTGTCGCGCTATGCCGACGTCAGCCCCGCTTTCCGAAACCACGGTCTTTACTCCAACTCGCACGGCGTGAGCTTGGAGATGTGGGACGTGGCAGCGCAATGGGGTCTTGAGCCCACCGACCTCGTCGGTTTCCTCGCGATGGATCCACCTCAGCACAACCGCATGCGTGCCTTGGTCTCACGCGCATTCAACCCCTCCCGTGTGGCCGGCCTGGAGCCCGCCGTGCGCGCCCTCACCCGCCAGCACCTGGATAGCGCCTTCGAGGCAGGCAGCTTCAACTTCACCGCAACGATCATGGCCATCCCGATGGACGTCATCTCCGAGCTCCTAGGCATCCCGCACGAGGATCGGGCGGAAATCCGTCAGCATCTGGAAAACATCATCGGCCGCGGCGACGGCGACACAGACCTGCCGGACACGTTCTGGGTGGGCGTCGAGGCACTGACCACCTATTACAAGGCACTGATCGCCAAGCGGCGAGCACAGCCCCGCGAAGACCTCATCAGCGCACTGGTGACAGCCAACCTCGACGGAGAGCAGCTCACCGATCAAGAGATCGTCGGCGTCCTGACATTGCTCAACGCGGCCGGAAATGAGACGGTGACCAACCTCGCCGGCAACGCCTGGTATCAGGCCTGGCGCCACCCTGACCAGCGGGCAATCGCCTGGGCGGGCAACATCACCGGCTGGATCGAGGAGACCCTGCGCTACGACGGGCCCCCGCAGACAATGGCTCGCCAGCTCACCCGCGACACCGTCATATACGACACGATGGTCCCGGCGGGTGCCCGCATGCTGCTGATCGGCGCATCCGCCAATCGCGATGAGCGAGTCTTTCCCGACGCAGACCGCTACGACCTGACTCGCGACACCACTCAGACCCAAATGCTGGCGTTCGGTGCCGGAGTCCATTTCTGCCTCGGCGCGGTCCTGGCCCGGCTGCAGCTCCGGGTCATTTGCGAGGAGCTCATCGCCAGGGTGAGCAGCTATGAGATCGACGAGACGGGCATCACCTACACGCACTCGCCGACGCTCCGCGGCTTTTCCACCTTGCCCACCACGGTATCGCTGCGATAGTCATGCGGCGTCGCCGCCCATATCGGCATCGGGCCACTCAAGGCCGGCACCGATGCGGGCGGCGATCAGCCCAACAGCAGCGCCAGGGTAATCCACAGCACCTCGCGATCACCGACCGACACCGCGGGCGCACCGAGGGCACGGCTCGCGAGATCCGCGCAGCCGGCGGCGGGTAGGTGGACGTGTTCGTCGCGGACCGGCCCTCCCAGTCGCAAGCGCGGCGGCTCTGGCAAGTGAGCGCTGATCTGGTCGGCCTGACCGTAGTGCCCTGTACTTGAGGTTTCCGGACGCTTGGCCTTGGCCAGATCGTGCCGGTGAGGTCGGGACGGACCAGACCTCGACATGTCCATTCAGAAGGCTTGAGCCAGGGTGAAATGCCCATGGATGCGCAGGTTCACCGCGAGTGGTTCGCGGACCTTTTCGTACCATGTGGGCGGCGTAGTTGTCGGTCACCAGGTACAGCTCGGTCCCATCGCCGGTATCCGGGTAAACGCGGGCGACCTGGCGAAGGAACACCATGAGCTTCCGATGACCCTGCCTAGGGTGGCAGCATGCGGTGGCCTTCCCAACGGGATGTTTGTGGCGAGGTCGCTGAGTCGACGAACGCGAAATCTCCGTCGACGGTTGCGAGCCATAAACTGATGCCACGGCGCGTAGGAAGGAGCGAGGCGATGCCTGAGTGGATTCCCATGCTTGATGAGCGCACCCCTCCACGCCCGAACGGCATCATCGAGCCTGGCCCATGGCGTACGGCCGACGGCACCATCATGCATGGCCTCTACCGACGGAGCTCCATCCGCCAACCACCCCTATGGACCGAAGGCATGGCCATCTGGAACGGATGGCTCCAACACCAATGGACCGGCCCGCGAATGCCGTTCAGCAGTTTGTGGATCAGCCCGCTGAACGAAATATTCTCGCAAGGCCTGGGCACCGAGAACATTCCACACCAGCACGCGCCTGGGTGGAGCGACACCTGGACTGCCAACGCACTGCTCAGCGGACTCAAGCCATTCGGGCGCTTCCTTTACGCTGAGCAACGGGCACACGATTGGGTCCGGCTCGCAGGGGCCGCTGGACTGGCATACAACGTCACCCCCATCCCTGCCAACCCTGCCGAGCGCTCAGCTTCACCCCAGGTACGGATCAGCGCAGCGCTTACCCTGCGCTATAACGAAATTTTCGATCTCGAAGCACTCATCACCTGCTACAAGATGGCGCTGGCACCCGACATCGCGGCCCCGCACGTCCAGGCGCTACAGATCATCAGCGACGAGTTCATTTCCATGCACGTGATGGCACCCCCCGAAAACTTCGAGACGCACTCACGCGCCGTACGCGGCCTGACCCTCGGCTATGACCCAACCCTCACCGCAGCGCGTATCCTCACCGACGCCGCACACGGTCACCTTCACCCGACAGACGATCCTGCCGGCAGGTCCTGATCTCCGAAGACCCCACACTGCCTGCCGATGACTTACACCCCTGCACTGGCCAGCGCTCGTTGATAAGCCCCCACACTTCGGGCAACCTCACCGACCTGCTCCAATATATGCGCGATGGTCAGCCATCTTTGGGCGGTCAGTCGGCTTGCCGAGGCCTCGTGCAGCCGCTCCGTCGCTGCTGCCACCTCACGTAGCGCATCCTGTCCTCGCCCCAGCTCGGCCATCGTCAGACCTGCCAGCAGGTAAGCCTCAATGTGCAGACTCTCCGGCAGGCCCTCACTCTTGAGGATCGCCTCAATACGCTCTACGGCCCGCTCCAGACAGCCCAGCAGCATCTCCACACGCACCAAGGCCAGTGCGTATTGCATCGCATCCACGGGCACCGAACTTTCGGGGAGTTCGACCTCCCACGCGATTAAGGTCTCACGCCGCGTTTTGATCTGCCCCGGCGAGACAGTAAGCAGGACCTGGACGTAGGCACTGCGTAACCGCCACAGCTGGCCCGGCTCCTCACTATCAAACTGGAGAGCGAGAGCTCGCTCGATGTACGCGATCGCCTCATCGCCGCGCCCATCCTCTGCCGCCAAAAGCGCGGCTGCCCGATACACCTGCCCAAGCGCCGGGGGAGCGGCACCTTCGGCCGTCATCAGCAGCTCAGCGCAGAGCTGACGGCCCCGTACCAGATCACCACGCTCGGTGTAGGCCGCGACCAGCTCCGCACCCAAGCAGACCAGCTCATCGCTCCAGAGAAAATCACCTGTTAATACCTGCTCGGCGACCCGTACAGCGCCAGATAAGTCCCCTCGCTGCCGGTGACACTGTGACAGCAGCCCGGTCGCCTCGACATACCGCTCAGCCGGCAGATCGGCCGTATCGCTCTCCCGCACCTTGATCAGCAGCGCGATCGCCTCATTTACCGCACCGCAGGCCCGAAACACGGCCGCCCGCCCCAGGTCAACCTCCTGGCGTAGCCGCGGCACGCTATCCAGTACATCATCAGCCAGCAGCATGGCGTAGCGGTCACGAGCCTCCGCCACCTGGCCGGCTTCCAAGTCTCGCCGCGCCCGCCGCAGGTCCTCCTCGATCTGCGTGATCTGCTCAGGGGTTACTCCGTTCAGCAGATATGACCGAGAGCAGCCGAGCTTCGCAGCCAACAGGTCCAAGACTGCAGGTGTCGGAGCGCGTCTTCCGCTCTCGATGAGCGACACATAGCTGTTAGATAGCTCAGGATTTCCAAGGGCCGCCTGCGACAGACCACGCTGGCGACGGAGCGCCCTGATCCGCGCACCCACCCGCTTGTCAACCGCGACATTGCCTTCCGGGAAAACTCGGTTACCTATCTCTACCTGCAACGACACCCTTCTCGGGCCTCCCTCTAGCGATTAATCCCGAGAACTCTAGTCACACGTCTCGCTGACGGTTTAAGACATGCTATGACCTTTACAACACTCTTGACTATCATGATCTCTCCGTAAGATGTCGCACCCATCTCAGCAAAGATCACCACGGTACAACATCGTCTGCGCAGCACGCTCCTCCCTGCCTGGAAGGCATGTGAGCTGGTCAAAGCCCGACAAATCGATGGGGTGCTGAAGCAATCGACGTAGCTGATGGCGATCGAGCAGCGCAACGAGACCGCCGACGGCGTTCGGTCATCGGGCCCTAGGGGAGTGGCAGCCACATCACCATGACCAAAGCCCTGGCTCAACGGCCATGGCCGTCCCGGGATCAGCGAAGACGCCAAAGATCTCCGATGACATCCATCCCGAACGGTTCTTGGCGAATCAGAAGCCAGAAAAACTGCATCAACCCATCCGCGGACTATCCTCTAGGGTGGCGAAGAGCCTATTCTCACGACTGCTCTTCAGGCGCCGCATCGAACGAAAGGAACATCGACTGAAATGGCAAGAAACCCTTGACAGGACCCTTGACGAGCTGGTTCTTCCTCCGAAGCCGATGGGGCATAGCCCGGGCTACCTTCCGGGTCCTCACTCTCCCGAGCCGGCCACACCGCCGCAGGGTCGTCCCGGCGTCAGTCAGCGAGCTACGGACGCCGTCAGTTTTCCGTGAACCCCGGCGACGGCTGGCTTAGCCATGCGACCCTCCAAGCCCACAGGTCAGCTGCCCACAGCGCTCGCTTCCAGGTCGGCGATCTACCTTGACCTCTAATCAAGTGCTAGGTCATCTTCAAAGCTGACATCAGCTATACGCCTGATGCAACAACGACATCTGCAACGAAGGGAATCTCTGATGGAGGAAGCACCTCAGACCGAGCTCCTGTATACCTCGAATGGCCTCTATGTACACATCGCCACATCCATGTCGGAAGACACCGGGCAGGTGAGCGGAAAGGTCTCCGTGGGAAATGGGCGAAACATGCGCGAAGCCTCCACCGAATACGCGCACTTGTCCCAAGGAGCCGCACCTAAGGGCTCGCGGATTATTAACACGCAGCTTTGATCACCGATGGCGGGGTGATGCCTTCCGCTGCGGCCAGGTCGTAGAGAGCCTCCAGCGTCGGCAGTCGATGAGGGCTGGGCTGGATGGTATGTCCTGCCTCCTGGAGGAGTTGCCGGGTCTCGCGTATACGCCGGTTGAGAGTCTCGGGCCGGACGGTAAACAATTCGGCGATGGCGACTTGGGATAAGCCGAACCGGTAGTGGACAAAAGTGCTCAGCAACCGGTCGGCGAGGGTGAGGATGGGACGGCGTCCGGTGCCGGGAGCGGCCATGCGCGGGCGGTGGCCGCGCCGCTTATCCAGGTGCGCTTCGCGTTGTTGGTCATGCAGTGTCAGCAGGGTGGCGATCAGGGCGTCCCAGTCCAGGCCGGTCAGTCCGGTCAGGGCGGGATGACAGAGCCAGGCCAAGTCGGGGCTTGGCTGGTCGAACGGGTCCAGGACACCGTTGACCTGGGCGTATGCCTGTGGGCGCAGCGTGTAGTTCCAGTCGCCGTGCCAGTCGTGACGTTGCAACGGTAGGGCGTCCATCTGCCTGTCGCTGATGGTGATGCCGGTCGGGTAGATGCTGGTGTCGAGCTCGGCGTGCACGCGCAGCCCGGTGCGGGTGGTGGTGGAGGCGATGGTCTGCACGATGACCTCGTGGCTGCTCAGCGGTCGGCCTCGCCAGTTCATGGTGATGTGTGAAAACAGTCGATGCTCGACCTTGTTCCACTTGGAGGTGCCGGGCGGAAAATGGCACACGGTGATCTCCAGCCCGCTCTCCACCGCCAGCGCGGCCAGCTCAGCCTTCCAGGCTCGGGTGCGATACCCGTTGGATCCTCCCGCGTCGGCGGTAATCAGCACACGTGTGGCCAGCGGGTAGTCGTTGCTGCCCGACGCTTTCCACCAGCGGCGGATGGACTCCACGGCGAAGGCGGCGGTGTCGTGGTCGGTGCCGACGTTCACCCAGCCGGCATTCGCCGTCAGGTCGTAGATGCCGTACGGCACCGCTTTGCCCAGGCCCGGGTCGAGGAAGTCGTGGGTGCGGGTGGCCGTCGGCTCGCCCACCGGCCGCCAGGCCCGGCCCGCGTTCTTAAACTCCCCGACGAGTTCCTTCTTCTTGGTGTCCACGCTGATCACCGGATCGCCCGTGTGCTGATAGCTCGTGACCTGCTCGTTGATATAGCGGAACTGGCCATCGCGGTCCGGATGCTGCTTGCCTTCGATGGTCTTGGCGTTGGCCTGCAGGCTGAACCCTTCCTCTCGCAGCAGGTCCGCGACGATATCGGCGCTGACCCGATGTCCTTGCTGCGTCAGCTCGGCGGCCAGGGTGCGGGTGGACTTGGTGGTCCACCGCAACGGCGACATCGGATTGCCCCGTTCGTCCGGCTCGACCAAGGCCAGCAGCGCTGGTCGCAGCCCGGGGTCCAGATCGACCAGGCGTTTGCGGCCCCCACCGCGACGGCGCGCCCGTCCCAGCGGCTCGGCACCTGCGTCCAGCTCATCGACTCCTAACGACACCGTCGCCTCACGGGTATCCGCAGCTCGGGCTACCGCTCGGATCCCGCCATGCCCCAATGCGCGAGCCTCGGCTCCCATCAGCAGCCGCCGCTGC
The DNA here is from genome assembly GCF_030811455.1 of Streptosporangium lutulentum. Taxonomy (NCBI): domain Bacteria; kingdom Bacillati; phylum Actinomycetota; class Actinomycetes; order Streptosporangiales; family Streptosporangiaceae; genus Streptosporangium; species Streptosporangium lutulentum. Next base: position 152,898 of record NZ_JAUSQU010000003.1, read on the forward strand.
CGTTCATCCAGGTGAGGAAAGATCGTCCCGAACTTCGCCCTCAGTGTCTCCACCGTTTCCTGCGTAACGCCCATACCATCTCAACGAACGCAATCCCGGCAAGCTACGGCTTATTTCTCTGCGAGCCCTAAGATCGAGGCGAATATTGACGCTCTGGCGGCTTCTCGCCTACTCACGCAAGTAGTTCACCTCAGGCCCGTGGACCCTTCCCAAGTTGTCATATCACGATCGACTGACGGGCAGCTCACTATCGATCCCGTTCTTCCGCCCGCAACCGGTGCGAATTTCGTCAGGCAACAGATGCTGTTATCGACCTTGGCGAATGGCCGGTTTATCCCTACGTTCACTACTGATCCCGCTGAAGCGCCAGCAATGTGGGATCGTCTTGGAGGCAAGCGGAAGTTCATCGAACAGATTATGAACCGGCCCAATAGTGATCATGATTCAGTATTAAGTTATGCCGAGGTCAAGCAGCTGGCGGCCGGCCCCGAGGGGCAAGACAGGCTCACCGCAGCTCTGGCTGCGGCCGCGTTCCCCTCAAGTCCCTCAGCCAGACTCGCCGCGAAGCCTTCCGAGGCCGCTGCCCCTTCCGACTCCGGAGTTCCGGAATCCGCCAAGCCGAGCGAGCAAGAGCAAGGACGGTAGGGGAACCATGGGCAGAGACGATCACTCATGTGAATCGGGGACAAGACCCAAGAGCCATTTTGCTGGGACGAAATCACGTGCGGAGCCGCTTTAGTGAGACAGAGATCAGGTTCACCGAGGCGGGACAAAAAGTAATCAAAGCATAAAAAGCACCTAAACCGTACAGAACATGAATACTGGCGGGTTAAGGGTCTGCCGGAGGAGGTGAACTGCTCAGGTCCCGGGAAGCTTTGCCACCGTCGCTTTGGGATCCACCGCCAGCACCCGATCAGGGTTCACTACTGCAATAGGCCAGCCGCGCTCGCGAGCAATCGTAGCTACGTGCGCAGCGGTCACGTCAGGGCCAACGTCACGCTGCTCGACCAACTCGCCGGCGGCATACGCGGCGGCGGCATCCAGCGGCACAACGATCACCAGAGGCCCGCTGATGAATTGCTGCATCTGGTCGATACGGCTTGGCCCTTCTTGACGAATGTGCTGCCAGGCCTCCGACAAGGCGGCGGCTGGAACGGCGAATGTCAAGCTGCGGACTGCGGCTCGTTCAACGAAGGCCGCAGCGTAGAAGCTGAGCCCGCCACCGAGTTCGACAAGGGCGCCGGGATCTAGGACGAATCCGCCGGCAGCAGAAGGAAAGGTCACGAGACTTTGAGGTCCGGCCAGAACCGATCGATGAAGTCATCAGCCTCGTCTAGCGCCTGTTGAGATGGAGTGCCGACGAGCGTGCGCCGCTCGGCAACCCACATCACCCGGCTCTGCTCTCCTACCTTGATCTCACCCATGGCCTAAGGGTACTGCGCTCCGGCCGAGTGCGCATCGGCAGTCAAGATCTACGCGAACGGCGGGTCGACGTGGTCATTGAGACCACGATGCAAAATCCCGCGTTCTTCGCCGACAGCGTCGCGCAGTACCGGAGCGAGGGATATCGGCCAGAGGTCGCGTTCCTCGCGGTGCCACAGGCCCTCAGCCGTCAAGGAATTTTGCATCGTTACCACGAGCAGGTTCGCGATCACGGCCACGGGCGCCTAACCGTGCCGGAAAAACACGAGACGTCCTACAGCGGCATCCTGACATCGGCCGAGCTGATCGACGCCGGGCGTCTGGCAGACACGGTGGTGGTATTTCGCCGGGGAAACACGCTGCTGTATGCCAACCATGTGGGCCCGGACGGACAGCGGGGAGCGCCACCGCGGACGCGTCAAGCGATCGAAGCCGAGCGGCTGCGGCCCTGGGCTGAGACAGAAGTACAGGAGTTCGAGGCGGTCCAACAGCGTCTGCGCACGCAGATGGACCCGGGCCATGGACTCGAACGCTGAACCGACTCGACTTTGGCGCAGACATGGTGCGGACAGGTACCCCAAATGGGTGGTACATGTCCTTATGGGAAGTTTCCTGGGAATTATTCGCAGAAAATCTCACTTTGTTACTGACTACGAGTCAAGTTGTTGGTCAGAATGTGTCGCATGCGGCATATCGAGATTCGTATGCACTTTGTGGCTCCTGCGCTGGCCTGGCTGGCTCATGGCTGACACGCGGACCCGTCTGCCGCCAGAGGCCCCGCGGCAGCGCGGCATCATCCGCCGTATCCGCCGGGCCATCGCCACGGCGCTGCGCGTTGCCGAACGCGCCGTTGATGAGCGCGTCGAGCAGGCTGAGCAGGCTCAATCCGCAGGTCCTGATCAGGTGCGCCATTTCAGCGAGCAGCTCAGCAGCGAACTTGAACTGGCGCTTCCCGCGATCCGGCAACCCCTTGCTGAGCAGTGGTGGCAGCAGGCCACGCCCCAGCGGATAGGCGCCGCCTGGGAGATCACCGCCAGCTGGGCGGGGATCGGTGAACCGTACGCTGAAGCGGCCCTTGACCATCTGAGTCAAGAAACCTTTCGTCGGTACGGCATCGCGGTCGACGTGCGGACGCCGGCATCGCAAGTCGTCGCGCTCTTGGCCCGCGCCGCCGGCACCGCGATGGCTCCCGTCGAACCGGATCACCGCGCGGTCAGCCTGGTCATGCGCGACACCCTTTACGGGACGTTGATCGCTCAGCAGCTCGACCGTGCGCTACAGCCGGGTATCGCCCCGGAGCAGTTCGCGGCCGAACAGCTGCTGGGCTACGCCACCACGCTGGCGCAGATCAGCGGCCGCTCCCCCTCGCACCTCCTCAGCGACCGCTACGTCATCGAGGTACATGAGGGCTCTGACATCACCGGTCAGGCCCGCTACACCCTGGCCGGGAATCACGCTCACGATGTCCAGCAGCAGCTTCTGCGCCGCCGTACCCAGGTATTGGCCGGTGCGCCCGCCCCACCGCATGAGCTGAGAAACGCGCTGCTGGCCGAACAACACCGTCTCCAGCAGCGCATCACCGATCATCTGAACCGCGCGGATGAGCACACCATCGCCGAGCTGCGCGCCGATCAGCTTGACCTCGCCGAGGGCATCCGAGGCGAGTTGGACTATGTCCGGTTGCGACTGCAGGCCGCCGAAGCTGAGATACGGGGCGAAAACGGCACCCACGTCTTCCAAGCGAGCTCGCTGCGTGCCCGCTTCAGCGATGCGTGGTGCGCGAGCGCAACCCCCGACGAGATCAGCGCCGTGTGGCGCTACGTCGCCGCCTGGAGCGTCGGACAGGCCAGAGACGGCATGCTGGTTCACCTGCAAGAACGTATTTTCAATGCGTTCTCTGTCGTTGTCACCGATGTGGAGGTTTCCGCCGATCGGCTCCGCGAGCTGATCGGGCCCGCCGCTGAGGTACGGGACCGGCGCACGATCGAAGCGCTGCAACAGCGAACGCGCCGGATGAGCGAGCCGCCGGCCCCGGCTGATCAACCACCTGTGGCCAGCCCCTCACCGCCCACCCCACCTGAAACCCCGGCGCCGCTCCCGCTCGTGGATCCGCCGCCCCTCACCCTCGGCCAGCCACCCCCGCCCCCCGAGGCGCCGCCGCCGGATGAAAGCGTCGAGCAGCCGGTCGTCGTCACCGGCGCTCCCGCATCGATGCCCGCGATCGTTAATCCTGCCGCGGTGGATGGCGATGTCGCCGAGCCCACCCCGCTTGTCGTCGTGCCCGCTGAGGATGGTGCGGGGCAGACGGATACCGCCGAGCAGACGGTGGTGGCCCAGCAGCCGACACCGCGCCTTGACCCGGCACAGCAGAGCGACGCGGCGCGCATCGATCCCCCCGCCGGACCCGAACCGGTAGCGACCTTTCCCCCTGCGACGGATCAGCAGATTGCCCGCGCTCTGGAACACCTGGGCCTGGCCAACCCCGGCTGGATCACCGCGCTGGTCGAAGCACAGCCCATCGACGGCTTCAACGACCCGTCCATCAGCTTTCGCCCCCTGGACGATCCGGACACCATCATCGAGGTGGAGGCCCACCCTGACCACGGGGTGGTCATCGAAGTGGCGTCCGCCACCGGACTGCAGGTCAGCGAAATGCCCTGGGATGTGGTCCGCGCCTGGCTGGAGCCGGGCATGACCTCAACTCGCCAGGAGATCTTGCGCGCCAGCATCGGGCTCCGCGATCGCTTTGCGCAGGCTGATGATGAGTTCACCGCGGTCAACCGGCAGGCGGCACAGACCGAGCTCGCGCGGATCACACGTACCGCCTGGACCGCCATCACGCACGGCGCCGCTTCCGCGGGCGATCCAGACCACCGCGACGCCATCGCCGAGCAGCAGACCATCGACGCACAACGCCTACGACAGCTGGCCGAGGCCTTGAGGCCTCGCACCACCAAACCACTGTCACAGCTTCAGGCCGGCGACGCGCTACCGGCTCCCACCGAGGACGTCACCTCCGTTCCCCCGGCCGAGGGAGCGATCACACCTCACCACGCCGATGCGCCTTCGCGTGCGAGGCCGGAGCCAACGCCCCCGCCGCCCCACGCGGAACCCGCTGCGGACCCCGCAGAGCTCCCGAACGCGCGGGTATCGGCACCGCAATCTCGGCCAGTTCCCAGGAGACCTTCATCTGACCCGGGCGAAAGGTCTCCAGCCAGCGCGCCTGCTGGCCCCCTGCTCCCGGCCGGGGAGGTACCGCAGTCCACGCTTCCGCAGCAGCGCGCGGACCCCCTGGCCGGGCACCAATCAGCCACCGGCGAAGAACGCATCACCACCCCGGCGGACCCCCCGCAACCGCACCCCCCAGCACAAGATGCTGATGCACCAGCACCGCCCAAGCTCGGTGACCGTGTGCCCGGCACCGCATCACCGCAGACACCCCAAGAGCGGGTGGAGCGGGCCGGCTCCCGAGACATCACCGTTGACGAGATCGGTGACCCTCCTCAGCCTGCCACCGCTCTCCCCCACGACGCCACCCAGCATCGCCTCCCCCCGGACGCCTCCAGCCTTTCCAATGTTGCGGATCGCAGCGGCGCGGCAGCTGATGCCCCGCCGCCCGCCGTGGTCCCAGGCGCGGCCGCTGGTTACGACCTACCGCCTCAGCCCAGCGCGCCCTCCGACCGGCAAGTCACCCTCGCGTCACCCAGCCCACCATCGCGGCCCGACAGCCCCGTCACCCCAGAAACCAATGCCTCCTCCAGTGACAGCGTCGCCGAACGCGATGCCGACACCCTGGAGAACCTGCAGGGCCCTCCGTCGTCATCGAGCTGGTTCACCAGCCTGTTCAACGCCCCCTTCCGGTCGCTCGGAGTACGTGAGGAGGACTTGGCCGCGATCGACCTACTGGCCAATCGAGCGCTGGCGCATCGCGGGTTGCGTCAGGCCAGCGCTGAGCTGGAGCATCGCGACTTCACCAACAGGATCTTCTCCATCTGGTTCACCGACCAGATCCGTACTCCCGACGAGCGCATCCCTGAAGCGTTGCGCACCTACTACTTCCGCTACAAAGGCGTCCAGGAACATCTCTATATGCGCCTGGCCGGCTACCTGCGTGGCGCTTGGCAGCGCACTCCCCTGCCCGCTGACTCCTCACCCGACACCGTCGCCATCCCGATCAGTGATGAGCGCACCGATCGAATCCTGCGCGGGCTGCGCGATACCTACGCCTACGGTCACAACCTTGTTTTCCACGACGACGGCCGCATCCATGTCTACGTCTCCCTCCAGGGCGACACCCTCCCCCTCGACTTGGCCGCCGAACGCTACGCCCCCGACCTCGGTATCCGCTCTGCCCGGCTCACCAATGCCGATATCACCACGGCGCTGACCCGCTTCAGCCGACGCTGGTTCGCCGACCTGATTCGCGCCGCCGACGATCCTGGCACCACCGGCGCGCTGTTTCCTGGATGGACCAGCCACCGGCGTACCGCCGCTGAACCCGACCCCGGAGCCGTTGAAGACCTCCGCGCCGACGTCAGCGGCCTCACCATCCAGATTGAGACCGCCGACAGCACCCACTTCGGTAGGCGTCGTTGGGTCACCCTGCTGCCTTGGCTCAGTACCGCCGCCCCCGATAATCAGTGCCGTATCCTGCTCGCCGCCGACGCTGCGTTGTCTCAATACCATGAGCACCGCGATCACTTCGCCCTCAACGGCCAAGTCGACCTCCGCGACCAGGCCATCACCGAACTGACCCAGATTTTCGACACCGCCCGACAGGCCATCACCGTGGCCACCACCGACGCCGGCCCACTGGTCGGATTCAGCGCGGCGGTGCCGAGCCTGTTCGATACCAACGACCCCGATGCCGAAGCTGCGGCCACTGAGCTCGCCTTGGCCCGGATCAATCATCTGACCACGGTCCTGCCTGCTCAGCCCACCACTGAGAAGCGCTTGTCTCAGCTTCAGCTGGATGACGTCGTTGACAGGCCTGGGCGGAGGGCTCCGTTCGTCGTCACTGAAGAGCCCGCTGAGATCGGTGGGCGTTGGACCGTCACCGGCACCGTTCTGGCCGACGGAACTGGTGATGATCTTGTCGGGTGGCGCCCTTACGAAGGCGATCCCAACACCGATCCATCCGTGATCGTGTTGAACTTGCCGGGTTCGCTCGTCGGCATCATCACTGCCGTCCCGGGCCAGAGTGCCCCTGTCCCATCAGTTGAGGTCCTCGATCACGCGACCTCGGGGCAGTCCAGCCCTTCGTCCAGCCCTCCGGACTCGGTGTCGCAGATTGCGGTTCTCGAACCGTCCCAGCAAGACGATCCCGAAGCTCCGGCCGATAGCGCACCGGATGTCTCCGCGGCTGCTGTTGGCGGGCTTGGGCTCCCGGCCGGGGGCCGCTTTACCGACATCGATCAGGTCCGGGCCCACCTGGCCTCTTATCCCGCTCAGGCGATGCCACCACGGCGCGAACCGCGATGGCAACGCGGGAAACGCGAATCTGATCAGGGCTACGCCGCTCGGATCAAGCGGACCCGCGATCACCTGAAACTGATCGCTAACAGTGAGGAGATGGTCTTCTCCCCGGGTGGCCACCTCATTGTCTACAAGCACGGCGAGCTGTTCGGCATCGCCGCCGCCTTCAGCGGCTGGAACCTGACCAACGTCTGGGCCACTCGCAATCCCTTCGCCCCCTGGAGCATCGGCCAGGTCGTCGAACTCGCCGGACTCATCGAACAGAAACTGGCCGACAAAGAGGGGGTGCCCTTCCCCTGGCATTCCCCTGATCACCTTCAACTGATCACCTCCTGGGGCAACCGCTACGGCCACAAGATCGATTTGTCCCTATGGTTGGTCACCAACGGTGCGATCGACCGCCATGACACTGACGGGCTGAGCAGTCGTGACCGTGCCGAGGTCGTGGCCGCGGCACGTGCAGACGTGGTGGACCTGCACGCCAGCCACCTGCGCGTCGGAGACCAGCTGTGGATGGAAGCTGTCAGTCAAAGCGGGAAGCAGCAGCCGTGCGAAGTGATCCGCCTGGTGTCCCGAGCGAGCATGCCCGATCTCGATGAGTCCATTGACTATCTGATTGAGGTTGCGCTTCCTGCCCGCCGCCGCACCACCAGCAGCAGCAAGGCTATGACGACCCATCTGATCGGGTGGTCGAACGACCGTCTCGCTTGCGTCAACGTGGCGCGTGCCCAAGAGATAGACGCTGGCACCTACGTTGCCTCGCCACTGACGGACCTCGATTTCACGGCTCCGCCGATTCCTGATGCGACCGCGAGCGTCGCCGCGGAGGTAGGCCATGGCCAACATGTTGCTTTCCCGGACCCGGCGCTACCGGTCCGCTGGCTTTACGGATTGGCCTATTTCCCCTCCTACACCGCCGACGGCAAGATACAGATCCCTATCCACGAGGGCGACACGGGCCTGTACTTCCACACCGTGGATCCTGATACCCCGATCTGGGTCGCTGGCCGGGGCCGGAAGGGCTTCGACAAGCCCAGCCCTTACATCGACCCCAACCGGCGGCGCGGTCCCAACCGGCGGCGCGATGCTGAATCCAATGCGCTGACACTGTTCGAGGGTCTCGAGGAAGAAGCCGAGGACGGTGTCGATCTTGATGAGTTTGAGGGCGACCTCGATCTCGAAGAAGAACTCGAAGACGATCCCGAGGTCGATGGTCTCTTCGACATCCTCGCAAATGACCTCGGCGTCGGAGATGAAGAGCAACCCGAACCCGCTGTTCTTGACGGCGTCGCTCTTCAGCAGGCCGTATCGGACGCGCAAACGCCCACGAACGCCGCAGATAGGGTGCCGGCCGCCGAACCGCCGCCAAGGGCTGAGCCCACCGACGCCGCAGTTCAAGTCCTAACCCTTGCCCAACGTGCTGATGACGCCGACCCTGCCGACCGCGCTGACGGCCAAGACGTCGAACTGGACGGTGATGGTGCCGCCGAGGACGAACAGAAACGAATCGTAGCCGCCCCGGCCGCCGATAGTTCCTCTGATCTTTCTGGCCGGCCCGCCGCCGATATTCCATTTGCGCCGGCGATGTCCGACGGGTCGATTGCTGCCCCAACGCCCCTGGCCGCTTCGCCTACCGATGTCGACATCTGGTACGCGCTCACCGCGCGAGGAGCGAACTTCCTCGCCGACCTGGTGCGCAGTATCGACGATCGCCGAGCGCTCAACCATCAGATTTCTAGTCAGGGAGGCAGCGTCGGGCACCGCGCTGGCGGCCCTGAACCGGATGCGTGGGAAGCCATCCACACTCGCTCTCAAGGCCTCGAGATCGAGGTCCGTCACGCTGCCGACGGAGACCGAAAAGGGCTCATCTCCTGGCAACACCTACGGCAGTGGATCAGCGCAGGCCTGGATGCCCCCTCACGTGACGTACTGCTAACCGCCCAGCGGGCCGCGGCGCGCTACAGGAGCGCCCAGCCAGCCTTCAGAGCCCTTGGGGAAGAACAGTTACATCGGCTAGCACACACTGAAATCGACAACCTAGGCACCAAGATCGCTACTGAAGTTATCGCACGTGCCCTACATGCCCGTCAGGCCGGACTGCCCTTACCGGGCCTGCTGCCGCGCTATGGCCAAGCTCCGTCGCAGGCGCCGACTTCCCTGTTCGATGCTGGGCAAGATGACACCGGCGATGCCGCGTATGCCCAGCGCGTCGAGCGCCTACAACAGTTCATGGATGTCTTGCCTGCCCGCTGGTATGAACCGACCCCGGTGAGCCGGTTGAAGCCCGGTGATTTCCTTCATCATCCCCTCTACTCCGGCGATCTCTACAAGATCACCACGTCGGCCGTCGATCGTGGGGAGTATTTTGAGGCCCTCGGAGAAATCGTCGGTCGCGGGCAGGTCGTCACCGACCAATGGTTCAAGCACGAGGACCCCGACCCCATAGTCGATGTCCTGGTGTTACCCCAGTCGCTCGAGCCATTGTTCGACCTCGATCAGCAGTCGGCCCTCACGGCCGAGCAGAGCATCGCATCAGGTGGTTTCCTCGTGGAGGAGCCTGCCAGCACCGCAGCCCAGGCCAACGACCACGATGAACGGCCCGAATCTGCGGCCGATCAAACCTCTCCGGCAGCCCGGCGGGCTGCCGGCGACCGCGATGATGACAAGCTCGCCGAAGCTCACAACACGGAGGGGCTGCAAGACCTCAACGCCGACGAACAATCGCAGGCCAAACCCGGTGGATCCGACGGCATTGCCCCTCGATCCGCCATACCGGACCCGCACCTGCCCGCGGCTACTACACGCAGCGTACCGATCGCCGAAACGACATCATCGGCCGAGATCACCGACGTCGATATCTTCTACGCCATCAACGGGCCGCGCTCTCGGTTCATAGCTGCTCTCATCCGCAGCATCGACGACCCCAAGGCGCTCAATGATGTGATCTCCGGGCAGGGCGGATCCGGCGGTATCCGTTCCGGCGGCCCAGAGCCTGGCCTAATCCGGTCAATTCAGAATCGCCGCAAGGGGCTAGAGATCGAGGTCAAGGCCCCTGGAGGCACCCGGCAGGGAATCGTGCCTTGGCGCAGGCTGGGGCAATGGATCGCACTCGGCCTCGATCCCTACACGCGGGACGCGTTCTTGACCGCCTCCTCGTTGGAGACCCGGCTTAGATCATCGTCTGGGCTGTTCTATGAAATGGGCGAAACCCATCTGAACGTGATGGCCGAAAAGGAGGTCGAGGCCTTCCTTCGCGAGCTCACGGACACCATCACCGAACGGGCCCTGCAGAGGCGCCAGGCAGGATCGCCCTTGCAGAAACCGGTCCGTCGCTCCACTCTCACGACCCCTGAACCAACCGCCCTATCGTTCGACGTCGGCGACGCCGTCGCGCCGGACAATCCCTACGCCGCCCGCATGCAGCGTTTGCATGAGATTGCTGCTGTCTTTCCCGATCGCTGGTACGACTCCACGCCGCTGAGCCAGGTCCAGCCCGGATGCGTCCTCAGGCGTTCCGGCCACTTAGGTGGCCTGTACCGAGTCTCTCAGCCCGGCGTCGACCATGGCGAGTACATCGAATTCACCGGTGAATTGATCAAGAATGGAAAGGTCGTCACTGACCGCCGGTACAAGAGCCACGTCACGGTGGACGTTCAGCTGTTGCCGCAATCACTTCAGCCATTGTTCGACCTCGATCAGCAGCCGGCTCTCACTGCTGAGGCGAGCGCCGCACCGGCAGGATTTCTCGCTGAGAAGCCTGCCAATACCGCCGTCCACGCTCAAGACGGTGGCTCACCCGGATTGGCAGCTGATCAGGCTCCCGCGGCAGTCCAGCGGGCTGACGACACGGCCTTCGATGACGATGAGCTCGCCGCAGTCCACCACAACGAGGGGAGGCAAGAACCCGGCGGTATCGAGCTTGCGGACATCGGTGCCAGGGAGAACGGAAGCGATCAGCAGGAACGCCAGCTCACGTCGGAAAATCCGGCACCTGCGTCTGCCCCGTCACCGTTGTCACCGATCACACCGGCTTCCGCCACTCCCGCTCGTGCTCGTAGCGCAGGCGATGCCACAGCGCTGACCAATACCGATATCTACTACACGATCAAGAGTCTCGACGACCATTTTCTGGCCACTCTGGTCCGCAGCATCGACAACCGAGGCGCCCTCGCGCAGGTGATTTCCAGGCAAGAAGGCTTCAGCGTCCACCGCTCCGATGACGCTGAACCCGAGGTTCGGCACTCTGGCCAGGTTCAGCGCAAAGGAGTGAACACCGAAGTCCGATCCCCCGCCGGTATCCGCGGCGGATTGCTGTCGTGGAACCGGCTACGACAGTGGGTGGCATCCGGCTTGGACCAGCGCTCTCAGCAATTACTGCTGGATGCCGATCGGATGGTGCTCCGCTACGCCCTCGCACGCAAAGGCTTTCGAGCTCTGGGCGAAACCAGCCTGCACGCTGCAGCAGAACGCGAGATCCACACCGTGCTCCTCAGCGCACGAGACGCGATCCTTGACCGCGCGCTGTACGCCCGCCAAGCCGGTATTCCTCTGGCCGCACTGGTTCGCCGAGCACGCAACGATCCTGAGCCCACCGCCACGCTGTTTGATCCGGGCCCCGAGAACGGCCCGAATGAGAGCCACCCCGCGCTAACCGCAATTCATTACCTACAGCAGCTGGATAGCGTCCTGCCCCCGCAGGTAGATGAGAATGTTCCTCTCAGCCAGCTGGTGATCGGGGATTTCCTGGAGCATCCCGGATATCCCGGCGACACATTTCGCTTGACCGCCCTGCCCCAGGATCGTGGAGACTACTTCGACCTCCCCGGTGAACTGCTCCGCCAGGCTGGCGTAGTCCCCTTCCGCCTGCATAAGCACCTCAGCCCCGACCCGCCCGTGCGGCGGATCCTACTGCCCACGTCCCTGGCGCTATTCGTCCCTTCCCCGCAGATCGCCGCAGACCCCGAGCCCGCGAGCCCTGCACTCGAACCCGCCGTCACCAGCGTCGGCGATGCGGTGGCCTCGGCCGCACTCCACCCGACACCTGGCTTGTTCGACCCAGCCACCCACGAGCGGATCACTCAGGCTGCCGTCGAGCTGCAGCAGGCGCTACGCGCCGCTCCCCCGGTCGACATTGAGCCGGCTCTGGGCGTGTTCCTGGAGGCCGCCACGGCCACCGTCTCCGCGCCCGCCGATGATCCTCATCGCGAGGAGCGCAATCGCCTGACCGAAGCCGCTTATGCGAACAACACTGACTACGGCGTCGCGCTGGCGATCCGGATCGCGGCGGCCTACGGCATGCCCACGGGTCCGATCGAGCACTACGGGCGCACGCTCGATCAGACCTCCAGCGGGCGGAGGTTTCGAGGACTGGCCGCACGCATCGCGGAGATGGAAACCCGCGGCGGCGTCGAGCTGGACGGTACCGGCTGGAGCGCGCTCGCCCGAACCGACCTTGGCCAGCCGACCGCCCTGATCTCCCTACTCGCTCTGGGCGAGATCTTGCGCCGCCGTGGACGATCCGGCCCGCCACCCGGGGCGATCACCGGTGTCGAATTCGCCCGATCTCTCGCCACCGATCCTGAGCAGCTGCCGCGCGCCTGGACAATCGACCATGACGGCCTGGACGCCGCCATCACCTACGCCGGCCACCGCCGCGTCCTCAGCAGCCACGAGGCGGACTTCGCCGGCGCGGAAGAGACCTGGGTGCAGGTCAGACACCGACTGCGCCTCATCGCCGCTCAACGCGCCGCGCAGGTCACGGCCCAAGGCATAACACGGGTCCTCACCCATCTGGCCATCGCACCGCACCAGCACATCATGGCGTTGATGCCGGAGCTGACACCGCAGGTGCAGGCGACGATGACCCACACCGCGTACGCACACGCTCAGGGGCTGCAAACCAGCGACGACGACGCCCTGCACCGCTACGCGATCACGCTGCATGCCAAAGTCGACCACCTGATCGACTCCGACGATCTCACTCAGGACGACCAGCGGGCCGGTGCTCGAGAAATTGGCTTTCAGCTCATCGGCTGGGACGCCGCAGCCGCGCGCATTACCGCAGCTGATCCGACGCGCGACCCGCAGCCCAGCGCCGCCTACCTGGCCGGTACGCGCCTGGCCCGGGCGCTATATCACGCCCCCGAGGACCTGGCATACCATCCCCTAACCGACGCGGACCCGCAGACCTTAAGTGGAGCGGCGGACTATGCCAGGGCCCGTAATGATCTGGGACGACCGCGTCCGGCAGGCACCGCCTGGATACCCGCCGCCCGGCGATGGACCGCGCTGGCCAGCTATCTGCACCAGCTCACCGAGCCCAATCCCAGCATGCTGGCCCCCACCGAGCTCGCGCAACTCCTCAACGCCACCGTCACCATCGAAGAGGCGGCAGGCGACGACGCCAACCCGACCAATCCAGTCCTCCAGCCCGGGGCGCCGTTCGGCCTTGAGACCCAACTCTTTGACCCCGCCACCGACGAGCGACTCCTGCAGAGCATCACCAAGCAGCTGGGCCACGTACAGGCCCGTCGTGGCCTCGACCTGAGCGCTCAGCGGCTGCGAGGGATCGCTGAGCGTCTATCCATCACAGAGCTACCGGGCCCGTTCTCCTTCACCCAGGAGGATCAGGCCTCCATCGCCGCGGCGGTCCCGGAGTACATCTCCGGCCTGTTGAATGCGCCCGACAAAGACTGGCACCAGGACCTGACGGACCTGCACGCTCTGATCGACAACCTCGCTGAGGCGTCGCAGATCACCCCGCCGCGTCGCCAGGAGCTACAGCGCGTAATCGCCGCACGGTTGTGTGCGTGGGATGCGGCGCTGGGCCAGCTGCAGGCCGCCCAGCCCGCTCGCCGTTCGCTGCCGTCCCGGGCCTACCGCGATGGTGTCCCTCTGGTCCGGCACCTGCATGTCGAGGACCCCACAGGGGAGATTTTCACCGCCATACGGCACACGATCGACCTGCCTACCCTGCTGGGCGCCGCCGACTACGCCAACGCCCGATGGCGACAAACCGATGACCTGCCTGATCAGCCGGGCACCGGCGCCGGAAACCGGTGGCACGCCTTGGGCGCTCGCCTGTGGGACCAGGCGGACCTGGAGCCCGACCAGCGAACCGACGACATCACCGCGCCCCCCGTCGCCTTGTCGGCCACAGACCCGACACAGCAACAAGCCAACCAACCGGACCCCCCCCGCTACTCCCCCGGCTCCGCAATCTTCGACGACGCCACAACCGAGCATCTGAAGCAGTCGGCTCGCCAATTGGAGCTCGCCCTGCGCGAGGGCACCGCCGCCGATATGGACACCACCTACCAGTCCTTTCGCAGCATCATCCAATCCGCTGTGGCCGCCAGCACCTCATCCGGCTACCGTCCGTCGGCCATCGAAGCCGACCGGATGCTCTACTACTCGGCCAACGCCTACAACGAGCGTGCCGTCCAACTCATCACCACGGTCGCGGCTGCCTACGGGCTGGACGAGGCTGCCATCGAGCCATACATCTCCCGCCAGGACCACCGGCCGGTGCCGTTGGGGTTGGAGGGGGTCGCGGCTCTTGCCCAGCGGATGGGCTCCTGGAGCGAGGACAAGGTCGACGCGCTCGCCATGGGCCTGCACGCCGACCACCACATCGAGCGGGCCATTGATCTGCAAACACTGCTCGCCCTGTCGGTCATTCACCCCGATGGACCTGAGCGGGAATACCTACTCGGCAGTGAGTTCGCCCGTGCCTGCTACCGCGAAGACCTCAGCCGAGCATGGTCGACGCATGAGCAGACCATCCAGGGCGCCCTGGACTATGCCCGCATCCGGGCCGAGGTTCTCACCGGTCGCGCTGATCTCGATCCCACCGGCTGGGCCCATCTGGCCGATGGCCTGCAGCGCATCCGCGACTGGCGTCAAACGATGCTGGACGTCGAGCGCATCCAGGCGGTCGCTGGCCGGCTCCAGCTACCCGATCCGCCCATCCAGGCGCTCGACACCGGGTATGCGCCTCGCCTCGCCATAGCCACCACGGCGCGCACTCACCTCGCCCACCTGATGACCTTGTCCGATACCGACCTGCAGGTAGAGGCCATGGGCCTGCATGCTCTGCTGGACCACTACGATCGCGCGCCCGGGCTGGACTCTGGACGGCGCACAGAAATCGCCGCTGACGCGCTCGCCCGACTGATCGCCTGGGATGCGGTCCTCCTACACGCTGAGGCCACCCACCCCGACCGGCCCATGATCGCCGGCCCCGCCTACCACGCTGGTATCGCGCTGGCCCGGCGCCTGCGCGTGGAGGACCGCGACGAGGAGACGTTCGCTGCCACGGTTCACGCCGCCGATCGTGATGCCCTGATCGGAGCCGCCGACTACGCCCACGCCCGCGCGGTCGATCGTGCCGTCTTTCCCGCCGGGCCCGAGCCGAAGGCCGAAGGACAGCGCTGGCAAGAGATCGCCACCCGCATCCAGGCCGCCCTAGGGATCACCCCTGAGCAGCGTCCCGAGCTGCTGGGCCGCCCGCTCAGCGACCTTCCCCGCCCCGACCCCCTTCCCTTGACCGGCGTAAGCGGTCCGGCCGCCGCGCAGCCGAGCCCGCGCGCCGCCGACAGCCAGCAACCGCTCGTTGAGGTCGACCCGGCATCCGAGCCGCCAGAGGCAGCGCCGTTCACCCTCGATCCCGGCCCGCTCTCTCCCGCGGTCCAGCAACGGCTCGCTGAACACGCGCTGGCCTTTCAAGACGCCCTGGACAGCCGCAACGCTGCCCGCATCGATACCAGCTACCAGCAACTGGCCGCCGCGCTACGGGCCGCGGTCACCGATCTGGACCCGTTGCTGGACGCTCCTGTGGTCCGTGACCGCGACCGCGTGCTGCGCCAGGCGCGCGAGGCGGGGGTCGAGGTGGCCGCCGACATCACCCGGCACATCGCCCGAGCCAACGGCGCCACCGCCGCCGAAGCCGAAGGGTTCGCCAACCGGCAGCGCAACACCGTTGAGCCGCTGGTCGGGGTCAGCGGCCTGGTGGAGTTCATGGCCACCAAGACGCCGGCGGAACTGGATAAGTCCGCCATGGTCATGCGGGCCCAACTGGACGTCGGCCTAACCTCCAACGAGGTCGCCCTTCCGGTGCTGTCGGTGGTCCAGACCCAGCCACCCAGCGCCGCCTACCTGGCCGGCGCCGAGCTCGCCCGGACCCTGCACCTCCAACAGCGCCTGGACGACGCCTGGACGATGGACGAGGAGAGCCTGCGCGGCGCCGTGGACTACGCCCAAGCGCGCGTGGACCTCGGCCCCAACTACGCGGCGGCCGAAGCTTCCGCCTGGATGCCGACCCGTGACCACCTGGCGAACATCTGGGACCACCGCCGCCCCGCGCTCGAGGAAGCACACCGCGAGGCCGAAGCCAACGTCAGCGACGCCGACCCCGGCGCTACGACGCCAGCGGACGCCCCGCGGTTCTTCCCCATGCCCGGAGTATTCGCGGCGCCTGTCCACGAGCAGCTCAGCACCGCCGCCACCGCCTACCAGCGCGCATTGGACAGCCGCAATCCAGCACAGATCGATAGCGCCTACAGCGATCTGGCCGCCGTGGTGCGTGAAGCGCTCACCACGCTGGCCCCGGGACCCGGCGACCGCGAAGCCGCCGAACGCGACCGGATCCTGCGCCCCGCCCGCGACGCGGGCGTGCACGTGGGCGCGGACATCATCCGGCAGACGGCGCTGCTCAACGGAGCCAGCCCCGACGAAGCCGAGACCTTGGCCCAACAACAGCTGACGGCCAACGAACCGCTGCGCCTGGCGCGCCAGCAGGTCGGATCCATGACCGGCCACACCCAGAACCAGCTCGATGCCACCGCCATGTATCTGCGGGCCCGCCTGGACACCGGCATGACCGTCGATGAAATCATCCTCGCGGGCCTGTCGGTGGTGCAATCGACCCCACCCAGCCCCGAATATCTGGCCGGTGCCGCACTCGCCCGGCAGATGCACGCCACCGGACGCCTGGATGCGGCGTGGACCAGCGCACCGCAGACGCTACGCGCCATCGTGGACTACGCTGCCGCACGCGCTGACATCGGCCCCGACTACCGGCCCGCCGACTCCCCTTCCTGGATCCCTCTGCGCGATCGTCTGGCACTGATCTCTGAGCAGCGGCGCTTCGACATGGACACCGACCGGCTGCAGCGGATCGCCCAGGCCATCTTCATGCCCGAACCTCCCACCGACGCCCTGCCGTTCTTCACCGACGTCGAGCGCACCTCAGCGGCCGAGGCGGTGCGCGGCCGCGCCAACGAGATATGGGGAATGAGAGACGACGAGCTGCACTATGAGGCGCTGCGCCTGCAGGCAGCCGTAGAACACCTTCGTCGCTGGCCACAGATCCCCCCGGCCGATCGCCGCACCCACCTGCATCGTGAACTGCTGGTGCGCTTCCCCAGCTGGGACATGGTCACCGGCCGCGCCGCCCTCCACGACGGCCGTAGCCCGCTGCCCAGCGCCGCCTACCTCGAGGGGATCGCGCTGGCCAAAGACCTCTACGCTCAGCGGCTGGACGGCCCGGCCATCGTGGCCCACATCCGTGATCTGCCGATGGAAACGCTGCTGGGCGCCTCCAACTACGCCGAAATCCGCTGGGACGCCCAGCCCACCCCCGACACTCCCGAATGGCCTCGCGAGGTACGCCGCTGGCGACACATCGGTGACCAGATCCGCATGCACGCCGGCATCCTGGCCGAACCCGAGATCGACCTCCAGGCGCTGTACGGCGACAACCCCGGCCCCAACATTCACCCATACGAGTCCGAACTGGACGTTGAGCTCCAGCGGACCTGGCACGCGCTGCACGGCTGTGAACCTGCTAACTGCGACCTCGGCGATCTCGATGACGACCGCGCCGACGCCTTGCGTTACGCACTGGATGTCGACACCCATCTGGGCCAGCTCGGCATCGCCACCGGCAGCCACGCCGTGGTGTGGCACGCCGAAACGCGCGACCTCGCCGTGCAGTGGCAACCCGCTCCCGGCGAGCTGCCGTGGAACCTGACGGTGGCTGCCAACTCCGCCAACCTTCAGGTCTTTCGCGGCGACTTTTGGATAGTTAACGTCTTCATTGGCGGGCCGGACACCGTTCCCGCCGCGCACGCTGCGCAGGCCTTCCATACCGCTCTCCTCGACCGCGCCGGCCTGGTCGCCGTCGGCGCCGCATTGCCCGAGGCCACCGCGGCGCCGCTGGATGAACCCGCCCCGGCAGGCCCCAGCGCGCACGAGCAGGTCGAGCAGATCCGTGCCCGCCTGGCCGCGCTCCCTGCCGAAGCTCTGCCCTCGCGCCGCCCCGCCGGAGCTCAGACACCAGCAGAGAGCGAACACGACTTCGCCGAGCGGCTGTCGCGGGTGCGCGACCGCCTCACCCTGGTGGCCGAAAGCCCGTATCTGGCGCCTACCCCTGGCGGGCACCTGCTGGTCATCGGCGACGACACCCGGCGCATCGTCACCGCTTTCGCCGGGCTAGGAGTGGTGCCCGAGGTGCTGCTGAAGGACCGCTCCGAGCAGGAGATCGCCGAAATCGCCGCCCGTCTGGAAGCCCACGTGCGCGACGGCGACGGCCAGCCGTTTCCCTGGGCGTCGGCCGACAACCCCGACCACGCCACATGGACATCTGAGCGCGGACTCACCGTGCGCGATGACATCGTGCACCTGATCGCCGGATACGACCGCCAGCACGATCGCGACTCCCTCGCACTCACCCGCGACAACGAGCGCATCTGGGATGTCCACCACGCCCAGCAGGGCCGCCCCCGGGGAAAAATCCGCCGGGAGAACATTCAACGAGGCGACCGGCTACGGATCATCCGCTCCCGGCAACGAGACTGGAACTCCGACGCTCGCGAGGGCATCGTCGATGACGTGCGCCAGCTCGGCGCACAAGGCACCGAAGTCGACCTGATCGACGAAAACGGCACTTCCACCCTCACCCTCACCGCCGAGGACGGCCTGGTTCGGCTCGGCGATCTGTGGGCGCTCCCCGAGGCGTTCACCGCCCAGCCCCACCAGCCGGCGACCGCGCTCCCGCTGTCGCACGAACCTGCTGTACCTGCCGAAACGGGCACCGAGCAGCTGCCGACCGGCCAGCTATCACAGCTCCCTGCCTCGCCACCCGCGCCCGCGCCAGTTTCAGCAGGGTCCGCAGCGCCGCAGCCGCCGGTGGCCGATCGCGACCTCCTTGCGTCGGCCTACCCGCCCGAGAGCGGCGAGGGCGCGATCGAGACGGCGATGAGGCAGCTGATCGACGGGCTGCACCGCGACGACGAGGCGGTCGCGCAGCACGCGCTGACCGACCTGGTGATGCACCTCGTGGCCGCCGCCAATCGATCGATTGGCAACGCGCAACCCGCCGCCCTGCGGCCGAAAGCGGAATTCTCCGGCGCGGTCGAGGGCGCCATGCTGCAGCTCTTGGAGGAGCTGCGCCGTGGCGATGAGGCCGCCACCGCCGACGCCTTGAGCATCGTGCTCACCCTGATCGCTGCGCCGGCCATGTCGTCCCTTGCCGACGACATCAAGCGGAATGCCTCCTGGCCGCAGACCGGCGCAGGGGTTGAGGACCTGACGCCCGCCCGGCGCAGGGACATGCTCACCGACGGTGCCAACCTCATGGCGCGGACATGGCATGGAGGCGACGCGGAGACCTCCAGTAGCACGTTCACCTTCCTGCTGGACGTCATGACGATTGTCGTGACACCGGGGGTCGCCGATGAATCTGCTCCTGAGCGCGAGGCCGCTGAAAGCGTCCGGCAGACCCACGACGCCGATGGTGAGCGCGAGGCGGCCCCGACGGCCGATGCGCCGCAGTCCCCCGCAGCCGCGCAGGTACCGCCCTATGGATTCGAGGCCCAAGCTGAAGCCGCTGAAGCGATCTTGTCGCCACCAACCCGGCACGCTTTCGACAGGACGGATCTACACGTCGATGACTACATCGAGGCCTACGGCACATGGCGCCGCATCCGGCGTCTCAACGATAAATCGATCACTTCCGTCAACGAGGCCGGGGTCTCCCGCCGCCACAACTACTTCGCGGTCGCCCGGGTTCGCCGCCCCATCCCGCAGGGGCATGCCCCCGTCTCCAGCCCGCAGTGGATGCGCCAGGCCTTCACTTTGCCGATCTACGCGCTCGAGTACGCCCGCCGTCAATCAGATGCACAACACCTGACCTACCACGTCTATCGGCGTGGTCACGTGTTCGTCGCCGATGTCGGATCCATCGACCATCCGCACTACGCGGTCGCCAACGGCGTATGGACCCGCGTCATCGACGGCGTCCACCAGCCGGTCTCACGGTCGCCCGCCTGGAAAGAGCTGACCGAGCTCGCCGCGTCTGCCGTGTCCCTCGCCGCTGATGCGGACTTGGAGGGCGCCGATCCGGCGCGGCAGGAGGAGCCGAGCGCGACACCAGATCTAGATCTCCAGCAGGCCTGGCATCGTAGCCACGGGTGCGAGCCGGCCACATGCGTCATCGGCCCGCTGGCCGCCGAGCGGCTGCCGGATCTGCAACGCGCCCTGGACATCGACGACGCCGTGGAGCGGCTGGGCGTACCCAACGGCCTGCACGAGGTCACCTGGGATTCCACCATGCGGGCTTTTGGCGTCAGCTGGAGTGCGAGCCGCCTCGACCGCGACTGGACCCTCTACGTCCACGCCGCAGGCAACGGGATTTTCGCCGTCATGCACGGCTCGGTGTGGGCCGATGCCGGACTCGGACTGACCAGCGACACCCCCGTGCACGAGGCCGCCGCCAGCTTCCACACCTTTTTGATCGAACGCGCCGGACTCCATGACCCCGACCCTGACCGCGCCCTCGCCCTAGCACCGGCCCGGGATCCGCTTTCCTCCCCCACCGCTGATCCCACGACCCAGCCGGAGACCAAGGCTCCGGGCCCGGAGCCGATCCTGGTTCAGCTGTCGCCCACCGTAGACGCAACTGCCGAGGGTGAACCGGCGCCCGCCGCGCTCGACAGCGGCGAGGACCCGCCGGGCCCCGTCACTGGGCCCCTGGCTACCCGAATCATCATCGACGAGCACGGCCTACAGCCCGTGGTGCGCGGCACCCACTTCAAGCTCGACCCTCCGGCGCTGCGACAAGCACTCAAAGACAACCACTTCAACTGGAAGAAAGACCTGACCCATTGGCTTTATGAAGGACCACCCAGCACCAGCGCCCATGCCGTCGCCCAGCTACGCCACACCATCGATGAGCTGGACAGTCGGCACGCTCGCACCGTGGAAGCGGCCAAGGCCAAAGCCGAGTCGGCCAAGGCCAAGCCGTCGTATCCGCCGACCGCCCAGCAGCAGGCCATTATCGATGCCTGCCTGCGAGGCCTCGATGCCGCTGTCCAAGCGCTGGCCGGCACCGGCAAGACCTCTACCTTGCGGCTGGTCGCGCACGCGTTGGCCGAGAGCGCCCCCACCAAGAAGATCATCTATTTCGCCTACAACCGCTCCATCGCCGACGAGGCACAAGCGGCCTTTCCCGACAACGTCACCGCCAACACCTCGCACTCCTTCGCCCGCGCCGGACTGGCCGACGGCCGCTACAAAAACAAGATCAACCAGGTGGGTCAGGGCGTGCGCCTGCCCGCCGACCAAGCCGCCATTTTGGGCATCCCCAAGCAGTTCATCGCCGATGACGAATACGTCTCCGGTGCGGTGGCGGCCCGTTTGGCCATGGCCACCGTGCGTAAATACCGCGAAAGCGGTGATGACGACCTCACCGGCCAGCACCTGCCGCAGGCGGTGAGCGACACTCCTGAACTGGCCACCGCCGTCCTTGGCTACGCCCGCGCCGCCTGGGCTGACATCACCGACCCGGCAGGCAAGCTCCTCTTCGATCACGACGACTACTTAAAAATCTGGGCGTTGAGCAAGCCCCGCCTGCTCTGCGACATGATCTTTTTCGACGAAGCCCAGGACATCAACGGGGTGCTGCGCAGGCTGGTGCAAGACCAGCCGACCCAGACCATCGTGGTCGGCGACTCCAACCAGTCCATCTACAGCTTCCGTGGCGCGATCGACGCGCTGAGGGGCTGGCCCGCTAACGTCACGCTGCCCCTGACGCAAAGCTGGCGTTTCGGCTCCGTGCCCGCCGCGGTCGGCAACCGGTTCCTGACCATGCTGGGCTCGCCGCTGCTGCTGGAGGGTAACCCCCGCCTCAACACCCGCCTGGCACCGGTCGAGGCTCCGGACGCGGTGCTGTGCCGAACTAACGCCGGCGCGATCGGTGAGGTCTTCGACGCCCTGCAATCGGGCAAGCGGGTGGCCATGGTCGGAGGCGGCCAAGCCCTCAAAGACATCGCCCGCGCCGCCCGCGACCTGCAAAAAGGTCGCCGCACCAGGCATCCGGAACTGGCGGATTTCCCCGACTGGGACGCGGTACGCGATCACATCAGGGACGATCCCGACGCCCAGAGCCTGGAAGTGTTCGTCACCCTGGTGGAGCGCTACGGCGCCGAGCAGCTGATCCGGATGCTGGATCAGCTGGTGCCCGAAGACGACCCGGATCCCGATGAGGGACCGCAGGTGGTGGTCTCCACCGTGCATAAGGCCAAGGGCCGGGAATGGGACCACGTCAAGATCGCCAATGACTTCCGGGGCCCCACCTACGACGAGAAGACCAAGGAGATCATCCCTCCGTCGGATGAGGCTCTCCGGCTGGCGTATGTGACCGTCACCCGGGCCCGTAAAACCCTGCAGCTGGGGTCGCTGGGATGGATCTGCGACGACGACGTCGTCGCCGAGGTGATGGCCGCACTGCCGTCCCACTTGCGTAACCGGCCCATCCCGGTCATTCCCGACGCCGACGGCCCGCCTCCCGCCGCGGCGGCGCCGGATCAACTAGATCGCGTATCGTCGGTGCCCTCCGATACCGTCAACCCTCAAGAGCAGCCGCACCTCACCGCGGCCGCCACGTCACACGCGCCGATGCTGCCGTTGGTGTTGCCACAGGTAAGACAGGAGGAAAACGGCGATGAACCACTACGGTCAGCTGGCCCAGACCTACATGCGCCAGTGGAGGCCCCAGGCCTACCAGCAGATCAGCGACCTGCAGACGCACTTCACGGAGCTGGGCGAGACGATCGCGGACCGGGTGCTGGAGCTGAAGATGCAGATGGCCGGCTCCGACCCGCAGGGCGAGGGCTACCTACAGAAGGTGCAGCGCCTGGAGCGGGCCCAGATGGCGGCCGAGGAGATCGTGCTGGAGGACCTGGTCTACCAGCGGACCAAACCGGTGACGCCCAGCCCGTAGCGGCGCCACCGGCGGCCGGGAGCAAACGCGCACGCAAGCAGCAGCCCCTCCCGGTACAGCCGGATGTGTCCTGGCGGGAAGCCGAGCGGGTGGCCGCCGCCGCCCGCCGCGATGCCTTCAGTGCCCCGGCTGCTAGCGCCGAGGCGCAAACGGCCGCATTCCGGCCCGCCACCCAGGAAGATCTGGCTCCTTCCGGCCAGGTGGCTCGGGTGCGCGCCAACCTGGCCGCGGTGCGCACCGTGCGTCTGCTGCAGAGCGAAAAGCGGGCCGCCACCGCTGAAGAGCAGCAGGTCTTGGCCCGCTGGTCGGGGTGGGGCGCGGTCGCGGCGGTGTTCGACGAACGCGAGGAGCACTTTCAGCGGTTCGCCTGGGCGCGTGAAGAACTTCACGCCTTGCTGTCGGACAAGGAGTACGCCGCGGCGGCGGGTAACACCCTCAACGCGTTCTACACCAACCCGGCCATCGCCGGCCCTATCTGGCAGGCCCTGCAAGACCTGGGATTTACCGAAGGTCAAGTCATCGAGGCCGGCTGCGGGTCGGGTACCTTCATCGGCCTGGCCCCGCCCGGGGCGCGCATGGTCGGCATCGAGGTCGACCCGACCACCGCCGCCATCGCGCAAGCGCTCTACCCCCACGCGCGGATCCTGGCTGAGTCTTTCGCCGACAGCCGCCCCCCGGTCAAGAGCTTCGACGCGGGCATCGGCAACGTGCCCTTCGGCAGAGTCAACCTGACCGACCCCCGCTACAACCCCGCCCGCCAGCACCGCATCCACAACCACTTCCTGATCAAGGAACTGGATGCGATCAAGGAGGGCGGCATCCTGGCCGTCATCACCTCCGCCTTCACCCTCGACAGCCTCAACCCCGCCGCCCGGCGAGAGTTGGCCGCTTATGGCGACCTGATCGGCGCCATCCGGCTGCCCAACGGCGCTCACCAGCGCGCCGCCGGCACTAAGGCCCTGACCGACATCCTGTTCCTGCGTCGCCGTGAGAACGGCCGCGCCCCAGATGAGACCAGCTGGGAGCTGTCCAAACCCATCACGCTGGCACAGGGTCCGGTCCGGCTGAATGAGTACTTCCACGACCACCCCGAACAGGTGCTGGGCACCTTGTCGACCGGGGGGCTGTATCGAGCCGATGAATTGGCGGTCGAGCCGAACGGTGATTTAGGGCCCGCCTTGTCCCAGGCGTTGGACCGGATCGTCCAGCATGCCAAAGACACCGGTCTGACCTGGAGCTCCGCGCCGCCGCAAACCGCCCAACCGCTTCGGTCGCTGGTCGAGCAGCGCGCCCGGCCCAACGGGCACCTGGACGTCGATGGAACCGGGAAATTCACCATCGTCGAAGGCGGCGCCGTCGTCGCCTATCCCGTCCCCCCCAAGCAGCGCCACCAGCTCGCCCAGGTACTGCGCATGCGCAACGTGGCCGAGGCACTGCTCCGGGCACAAGCCGAATCGTTCGACGACACCGACGATATCTACGCGCTGCGCGCCGAGCTGAACGCCATCTACGACGCCTACGTCGACCGCTACGGCCCCTACAACCAGTTCAAACTGATCCGCACCGGCCACACCGACCCCGAAACCGGTGAAGACAAGTACCGGCGCGACTACGACCACATCCGCCGTCACATCAGCGACGACTCCATCGTCGCCGGCCTGGAGATCTTCGACGAGAAAACCCAGATCGCCACCAAACAGGAGGTCTTCACCCAGCGGGTCGTCGGCCGCAACGATCCGCCGCTGGGAGTGGAAAGCGCCGAGGACGCGCTCGCGGTCAGCTTCGACCAGCATGGCGAAGTCCGCATGGAGTATGTGGCGTGGCTGCTGGGGTGCGAGCAGGATGAGGCCCTGAAGCTGTGCGAGGGCCTGATCTACACCGATCCGGCCACCGGCAACCACGTGGCCGCCGCCACCTACCTGTCGGGCGACGTCCGTAAAAAGCTGCGTCAAGCACAGGTGGCGGCCGAGGCCGACCCGATGTTCCTGACCAACGTCAAAGCGCTGCACGAGGTCATCCCCGAGGACCGCGAACCCGAGCAGATCAGCGTCAAGCTCGGCGCCCCCTGGATCCCCGACCCCTATGTCCAGGAGTTTTTACGCGAGGCCTTCCAAGACCCCCGCCTGCGAGCCCACCGCGATCGCGAAGATCCCAACAAATGGTTCGTCACCCTGTCCAAGCTCAGCGAT
The DNA here is from genome assembly GCF_030811455.1 of Streptosporangium lutulentum. NCBI lineage: Bacteria > Bacillati > Actinomycetota > Actinomycetes > Streptosporangiales > Streptosporangiaceae > Streptosporangium > Streptosporangium lutulentum. Next base: position 178,266 of record NZ_JAUSQU010000003.1, read on the forward strand.
GCGCTGAATGAGGAATGGGGAACCGAACGCAAAAGCGCAGACGCCATCGTCGTGCACGCGCTGGAGCAGTCCACCCCGACCGTCAACGACTCCATCATGGTCGGCGAGGACATCAAGTCGATCGTCAACCACACCGAGACCGCGATCGCGCGAGACAAGGTCAACGAACTCCACACGCGATTCGCCGAGTGGCTGTGGGAGAACGACGAACGCGCCGCCACCTTGTCCACCCGCTACAACGAGTTGTTCAACGCCTACGTCCCACCCGACTACAGCCAAGTCAAGCTGACCTTCCCCGGCATGTCACCGGTGATGAGCCTGTACCCGCACCAGGTCGCGTCGGTCGCCCGGATCATCAGCGAACCCAGCGTCGGCCTGGCGCACGCCACCGGCGCCGGCAAGACCCGCACCCTGATCACCGCGGCGATCAAGATGCGCCAGCTGGGCATCGCGACCAAGCCCGCCATCATCGTGCCGGGCAACGTCATCGACGGCTTCGAGCGCGAATGCCGCCGCCTGTACCCCAACGCCAAAATCCTGCGCGGCTCCACCCGCACGATCAAAGGCAAGCGCCGAGAATTCGTGGCCCGCTGCGCGCAAGGCGACTTCGACATCGTGCTGCTCACCTATGAGGCCGCAGCCCGGATGCCGCTGTCGAATGAGCTCCTGGAGTCCTACACCGACGATCGGGTCCTGGGCGCGCTCAACCTGAGCGGTAAGTCGGTCAAAAAAAGCGAAGAGATCAAAGCCAACGCCACCGAGCAGGCCAAGGCCGACCTGGCGCGCAAACGCGACGAAGGCGTGCATTTCGACCTGACCGGCATCGACGCGTTGCTGATCGATGAGTTCGACAACTTCAAAAACCGGCGCCGGGTCTCCAAGATCGCCGGATTGGCGTACCGGAAGAACACCAAACGCGCTGCCCAGATCGAGGCGATGCTGCACTACGTCCGCGAGCGCTACAACGGCCGCACCGTGGGCGCCACCGCGACCTTCGTGCCCAACGCGATCGGCGAGATGCACACCGTCACCTCCCAGCTCGCGCCATGGCTGCTCGTCGAGCGCGGCATCGTCGACTTCGACAGCTGGGCGGCGGCCTTCACCCGGGCCGAAAGCCGGGTGGAGACCACCGTCGAAGGCAGTTCCCTGCGCATCAAGGAACGCCACCGCTACACCAACACCCATGAGCTGGGCCAGCTGTGGAGCCAGTTCATCGACTACAAGTCCAAGTCCGATCTGCCCTACATCCCCGAGCCGCCGCTGGCGCCGCGCGACAGCGACGGTGCCCGTGAAGCCGAAATCATGGTGTGCCCGCGGCTGCCCGAGCATCACGCCTACACCCAGCACCTGCTGGACCGCGCCCTGCTGATCACAGAGAAAAAGGTCAAGCCGAATCAAGACAACTGGCTTTTGCTCACCCACCACGCGCGGGAGATGGCGCTGGATCCGCGGCTGCGCGGATTGGACCCCTCCGGCCCGACCAAACTCGACATCGCCGCCGACAAGATCGCCGAAATTTACCGCCGCTACCAGGGTGCCACCTACACCGATTCCGCCACCGGTGAGCAGCTGCCCGCCAAGGGCGCGATGCAGGCGGTCTTCTGTGACCTGTCCACCCCCAAGCCGGCCTGGAACGTCTACGACGAGCTGACCGCTCAGCTGGTGCAACGCGGCATTCCCCGCGAGCGCATCTTGCGCATGCAAGACGCCAAGAACGAAGACGAAAAATCCCGCTACATGGACATGTGCAACAACGGCGAGGTCGACGTCATCATCGGCAGTACCCCGACGATGGGCGTGGGTGTCAACATCCAGCGCTGGGGGGTGGCCGAGCACCACCTGGACGCCCCGCATCGGCCGCGCGACATGATCCAGCGCTACGGCCGGCTGCCGCGCAACGGCAACGTGATGAGTGGCGTGCACCGCTACATCTACGTCACCGAAGGCACCCGCGACGCCGCCTCCTGGGACCTGCTCACCTTCAAGGCCGAGTTCATCGACCAGCTGCAGCGTGGCGCGGCCGTCGACGACATCGACGACGTCGATGAGGACGTACTGTCCATGGCCAAGATCCGTGCCATGGCCACCGGTAACCCGCTGCTGATCGAAAAAACCGAGATCAGCGCTGAGCTGAAGAAGCTCCAGCAGCAACATCGCGACCATGGCCGCCGCCAGGGGCGCCTGCGCAAGGCGGTCCAGAACCAAAGCGCCATGGCCGCCCAGTACACGGCCATGGCCGATCTGTGCGAGCAGATGATCGCCCGACGCGTCGACACCCGCGCAGAGGCCTTCGCCATGGAGTTGGGTGAGCACCGTTTCACCAAACGCGCTGATGCGTGGGCGCACCTTAAGCCGATCCTGCAACGCGCCCTGGTGCTGACCGCCCGGAGCAAGCCCGATATCAACACCGACACCCAGATCGGACACCTGGGCGGATTCCCGGTGTGGATGCAGGTCGGCTACGAGCGCGACATCGGCGCCCGGGTGCATTTGCACTTCGGCAAGGACACCCCCCTGGCCGGCGTGATGATCGGACTCGAGGACCTGGCCGACAAGGACTCCGCCGCCACCATCGTCACCCTGGAAAAGCGCATCCGCGGCCTGGAGAGCTGGCGCGATGGCCGACTGGATGACGCCGCCCGCTGCACGCAAGAGGCCGAACGTTCCCAAAGCCAGCTCGGCCAGCCCTTCCCCCACGCTCGGCGCCTGATCGAGGTCACGGCCCGAAACGAGGAGATCGACCGCCTGTTGGGCGAACTCGCCCTGGAAGACGCGAGCAATGACCTCAACCCCGGGCGGATCGCCGAGTTCCTCGGCTCGGACCTGCCGGGCAATAACTACCAGCATCACCCCGACCTCGAGCAGGTGGACTTCACCATCGGCACGGCCCCTTCCGCCACCCCCGTGCAGGTCCGTCTCAGCGAAGACCCCAACCGGCCCTTCCTGCTGGTCGTGCGAGGCCAGGCCTGTGCGGTGAACCGCAAAGAGATGCCCGATGTCTTGCGGTTCCTCTCCCACCCAGGGTTTCGCCGCGCCATGCCCAAAAAGGCGGCCAAAGCGATCGAGGAACGACTCATCGATGATCCAGGCCCGCGCCTGATTCCCGCCCCGCCGCGCCTGCTGAATCCGGCCGAGGCCACGCTGAGCGCCGCCGTGCGCACACAGCTGGAGCAGCTCGCCGCCCAGCACACCGTCACCTTGACCACGCAAGAACTCGGCTGGCTGCAGGCGCTGCCGATCGCCGCCGGCGATGACTCCACCCTGCGGGCGACCGCGCTGGCCAACCCGATCGACAGCTTCGCCCAGGTATTCGACGACTGGTTGCTCCAGCAGATCCTGGCCCACACGCGCGCTGACGCCGAGCCCGGGCCGTTGACCCTCGCCGTCTTCGACCCTCAGCAGGACTTCGGCCCCGCGCTCACCCAAGCCCTGCGCTCCAACGCCTACCAATTCATCCACACCCCCGCCGCTGGAGCCGACACCCCTTCGGCGAAGACCGCGACCGCTCCGCGCCCTTCAGCTGACCTCGCGCCACCGGTGCAGATCGTCGAGCACGTCACCGCGGAGCCGGAACCCGCTCACCTGACCGAGGCCGGGCGCCCCGGACACGACCTCACCCGGCTCCTCAACACGGTATTGGGCCCCTACACCGGCCCGGCCGAGCTCGTCGCCGGCTACAACGCCATTGTCCAGGCATGGTCGACGACCCTGGTCGCCTTCGCCCACGAGCCCTTTGCCGACCCCGATACCAAGGCCCAGGTCAGTGACCTGCTGCGCCAGATGGAAGAGCCGATCAATGCCGGGACCGCCCCCAACCGGATCAATCCCACCGAACTGACCGCCACCTACCGCAAAACCGCGGCTCAGGCGGCCGCTCTGGCTGACCTCGGATCCCCAGAGCTCTCCGATGCGGCCCTGCAACTGCAAGACTTCCTGCATCGCCATGTCGCCCGCATCGACGCCGCCCGAAACGCGATTCCCAACGCCCGAGCGCTGCTGGACAACGCCCGCGCCCTGAAGTTGAACGACCCACGGGTCGCCGTCATCTCCGACCCGCTACGCCTGTTCGTCGAGCCGTACCACGAGCGGGCGAAACTCCACGAGGCGCGCGAGGAGATCTCCCGGGCGATCGAGCGCTGGGCCGTGGTGCGCAGCTGGCAATCCCCGCCCCAAACAGGCGAACACATCACCGACGTCATGCGGATCCTCGGCGACCTGAACCAGAGCGCCGACGCCGATGAGCGCACCTTCGACACCGTCGCCGACCAGTGGCAGGCGGCCAGCGGCCACGCGATGCGCCTGGCCGACCAGCTCACCGTGGCCGATGAGCGCCGCGCGCTGAGCGGCGTGGCCAAGCTCCTCTACACCCACGCCCAACGACTGGCCGCACCCACCGTCCAGGCCCGGCGCCAGGCCGCACCGTTTGAGGAGGCCGAACCCTACCTTCAGGGCGCCGAGACCCTCCGTGCTCGCTACGGCACCTACGCCGAGACCCGGTTGTGGTTCTCCTTCGAGCGGCACGCACCCGAGAAGATGAACGATGAGAACTTCCGCACTGCCCACCACTGGTGGGAGCGACTCAACGAGGCCAACCACACCCTCCATAACCTGATCGCCGACGGCGTCGCCCTGGAGAGAATCGCCCGTCAAGCATTCCTGACCGCCGACACCGCTCAAACCCTGGTGCTGCATCTGACGCCCGCGCACTACCAGAGCACCGGCGAACGCGACCTCCTGGAAGACTTCTCCAACGCCGCCTACCGATACGCGGCCCAGCTGCAGCTGACCAGCCGCTCAGGATTGCGGGAGGTCCGCATCCGTGCCGCCCGGCAGGGGCTGCCCCCCACTTCCGAACACAACGATCTTCAGCCCACCACAGAGCTGGGCGAGCAGATCCAGCAGATCGCTCACCGCCATCACGTCGAACTCAGCCAGGCCGATCTGGACTGGCTGGAAGGCCACACGGCCATCGCCCGCGCCGATGAGCCTCTTGCGGCGGTGGCCACCAACAACGCCCTGGATGCCTTCACCCGCAGCTTTTCCCGGTGGCTCGATCAAAAGATGGTTCAGCGATCCCTCGGCAGCGACACCCTGACCGCTTGGGAGATCACCTACTACAACACCGCCTCCCCCTTCGGCAAGGAGGTGACGAGCGCGCTGTGCGCCGCCATCTACCCGGCGTTGCGCCGCGCCCCGAGCGCCAGCGCCGTCTTGAGCGGCGACCAGAGCGCGCCCGCCGCTGTCAGCGGAGCCGAGCACGCCGAATCGCCGGCTGTCTCGGCCGGCGAGCCGACGTCGCCCGCCGACCCGCCACCACCTCACCCGTGGGATGAGCACAGCGCCTTCCTATCGGCGGTTCTGGACCCCTACGCCATCGCGGCCGAACTGGTGGCCGCCCACGACCGCATCTCCCTCGCCGCCCATGGACTGCGCTGGCGCGTGAGCACCGAGGACTTCCCCGACGAAACTACCAAGCAGCAGGCCGAGCAACTGTATGCGGCGATCGAGACCGCCCTGGCGACCCCCACCTCCGACTCGGAGGATCCGGCCACCTATCTGACCCGTTACGGCACCGTCGCCACGCACGCTGAAGATCTCGCCAGACTGGTCGGCCCCAACCTGGCCAATCGCGCCCGGCACCTCAAAGACCTCGCGGTGCGCCACCGAGGCCGCCTCGGCGCCGCCGACGGCCATCACCCCTCCCCCACGCAGCTTCTCCAAGAGGCAGCGGCGCTCTCCGCACGGAGCGGAGAAGTGCGCGCCATCACCGATCCGCTGATGCTGCACGCGCCGACCTACGACGACCGCGTCGAAGCCGAAACCATCCACCGGCACCTGACAACGATCACCGCGGCGTGGGCCAACGACTACCCGATCCCAGCCACCGATACGCGGCGCGCGGCGCTCAATGCCCTGCACGAGGTGGATGCATACACCGTGCACGGTGAGCACCGCGACGGCCACACCATCGGCCTGCGCGAGCTCGGCGCGCGATGGCAGACCACCGCGCAGCAATGCGTTCAGGTGGCCGCCGCCAGCCACGATGAGCAGGAACGGGTTCAGCTGCAGCAGATCGCGCGCACGGCCTACGAACTCAGTCAACGACTGAACGTCACCGTCGTCCGCAAGGCTCCCGAGCGAACCTCCTACCGTGGGCCCGAGGAGTACCTGGCCGCATCCGCCACGTTGCGCGACGCCTACGGCGAGGTCACCCGCACCGCGACCGTGCAGCGGCTACACGCCCTCGAGGCCGGGCAACGCGAAAGCACCGACGTGGCGATCGCCTACCGGGCCACTCAGCGCCTGGAGCACGCCTACGAGCGCTTGGCCACCGACTCCGGCGCCGATCTGGCACAAACGCATGAGCACCTGATGGGACTGAGCGATACCTCCTACGCCCTGCTGATCGCCCTCCGCGAACAGGACTACCGTGATCCCGACGACCGTGACTTCCTGCTCGAACTCATCGACCTGCCGCTCAAATACGCCGTCCAGATGCGAGAAAGCGCCGGACAGCCGGACCTGGCCGAAAAGATCACCGAAGCTCTCGCCGCTCGCACCGGCGGCCCGGCCCCAGCCGAACAGGCGGGCGCCGCGGTGTACGGGTTGCGCATCGAGCACACCTCCGAAGGCACGATCGTCTTGGGCGTGCAGAGGACTGATAAGGCCATCCACAAGATCCTCGACGACGGTAATTTCAAGTTCAGCCGCAACAAGGGTTTCTGGTTCCTGCCTCGTACCTGGCGTCACAGCACCCGTACCTACCGGGTACAGGAGTTGCAACGTGCGCTGAAGCGCGATGGGCACACCTTCACCCTCGATAACCAGGAACCGACCAAGCCCGCAGTTGACGAGGCACCACCGGTGCCGTTGCCGCAGGCTGAGCCCTACACCGATCTGGGGGAAGCCCAGCGCAACTGGAGCAACGCCACGTCGGGGTACTGGGAGATGGAAGGTACCCCCGCGGGAAAACGCATGCTGCCCACGATGCGCAACTACACCGCTGAATTCCGCCCCGAGGGGCGAGAGTTGGGCCGCCTGCATGATCGCGCCCGTGGACACGGACTTACCGGCTCGGCCGAGCAGGTGACCACACGCTTTACCGCCTTGTTCCAGGCAGCGCGCCGCCTGCAAGACACCCTGACCACCCAGCGCTACAACGCGCCCTCCTTCCTCAAGCACTTAGCCCTCTACGTGCAATACACCGAGAAGCTGGCTTCGCGCCTGATCGCCACCGCCGCCGATCCAGAACGCTGGGCCACCGTCATGGCCTCCCACCTGAAAACCACCCAAACGGCCCGTGCCGCTGAGATGCCCGCCCTGAACGCGTTGGCCGACACCGCCTCAGCGGCAGCTGAACCTGCCGCGCAACCGCTGTTTTCAACCGACAGCGCTGCGCAAGAAACGACGGAGCAGGAAACAGCCCCCACCACGGCGCAGCTGGGCTTTCCCGGGAGCGCCGCAATGCGCCTCGGCGGATCGGGCACGCGTTCACCCGACCTTCAATTCGACCCACAGTCCGCGCCGGCCACGGCCCTGCCGCGAAACGAACCCGACCAAGCACGATAAGCCAACACGCACCACAGAAAAACACAAAAGGCACATATCGAATGAACGTTCTAAGGAGGTGTGATGGCAGATCAGTCCATTTATGATCGCCAACTCCGGGCAGATGCAATGCTCCGCACCTATTCTGCGGACCAAGGCCAGACACCAAGGGAGCGCGCCGCTGCAGCGATTGCTGACCTGCTGTTCTACGTCGTAACCGATCCACAGGAGGTGCTGGCCGCTGGCGTCCAGGAGTTTGCTTCTCAACTGGCTAGGGAAGATCCGCTGTCTGCGACAAGGGTGGACTGGATTCCCGGCGCTTCCGGAGGTTATGTTGCCGCCGCAAGTCGGATGATCGAATCACTCCTCGGCGAGGACGCTCAAATTCCTGGTTTGAACGTAGCCGACGCTCCTCGGGAAACTGCGCAAGCTGTGCATTCCCGTCTGATGCGTATGGGTCTAGGAAACTTCCCGATGCCTGATGCGGATAATACCAATTTCGGTCATGTGGAAGATATGAAAACGATGATGAGTGAAGCATCAAAAATTGTCGCAGAGCCGACCACGTCTGTTCTCGATACCGCTCAGGTAGCCCCCGCCGTCGCCGAGAGCTTGGGCCAGAAGGCTTCAGCGGCTTCTCTGTCTTTTCCCGTCGGCCCCGCTCAGCAACTGGCGCACTCCCAGCAGAGCGCAGCATCCGGCAGTGGCGATGAGCTGCAGCGTCCTGCTCACCCCGCCTTGGGTGGCCATTCCGCGCAGGGAGAGACCGGACGGTGACGCCGCAGATGATGAGCCGACACACTTCAGCACGAGCCCGTATGAGGCGTGCCCTCGGCGCACGAGGCCGGCTGCCGTGCTTCGCATGCTGGCGCCACCCCATCGAGCAACAACAAAGGTGGCGCGATCGCAGTCGAGGCCCTGTTCACCACAGCTCGCACCGACCACACACTCCCGGCGCGAAACGAGCCCGACCAAGCACGATAAGCCAAACCGCACCACAGAAAAACACCAAAAAGTACACATCGAATGAACGTTCTAAGGAGGTGTGATGGCAGACCTGTCCATTAATGATCGCCAGCTCCGAGCAGAAGCAATGCTCCGCACCCATTCTGCAGGTCAAGACCAGACGCCAAGAGAGCTCGTAACCGCAGCAATCGCCGACCTGCTTTTCTACGCGGAGAGCGAAATCCCACATGAAATATTGACCGCAGGTATCCAGGATTATTCCTCCCAACTGGCCAGGGACGACCCGACGCCGGTGACAGGGGCGGAAGCCTATACGATATTCGCAAGTCGAATGGTCGACGAGCTACTGTATGAGGCCAACCGAATTAATGGCACGAATGCGGAGGGGGTGCTACGAGAAACCAGACATTCAAGCCTGCTGGATACGCGCGAAGACCTCGAAGAAGGCACTGTACTTGACGTAGATGACATCGATTTCTCTCGGGTCCGAGAGTCGGTTCAGGCGTATAATGATCACATTGCCAAACAGCGAGCGGATGGAGCCGTATACACCGCCGCTTGGGAGGACTACGTCTACGGCCGGCCGTCTGCTTCACCGGCCGCTCAACGGTTTTTCGAACACTGGAATAGCCAACCCAGCTACCGGCAGGCCGCCGAGGACATGCGTCAGGCGCTGAAGGCCGCCGGGCAGTCGATCATTCCTGCTCCCGATCCTGTTCAGGTAGCCCAAGCCGTCGCCGATGGCGTCGACGGGGTGAGCTCAGCGGTTGCTCTGTCCTTTCCCGCCAGCGCCGCTCAGCGATTGGCACACTCCCAACAGAGCGCAGCGTCCGGTAGCGGCGATGAGCTGCAGCGTCCTGCCAATCCCGCCTTGGGTGGTCGTTCCGCGCAGGGAGAGACCGGACGGTGAGGCCGCAGATGATGAGCCGACATGCTTCAGTGCGAGCCCGCATGAGGCGCGCCCCCGGCGCACGAGGTTGGCGGCCGTGTACCGCGTGCTGGCAGCACCGAGAGCACCACGATCGTGGTCAATGCGCCGCCCATCCTCAACATGCCGCCTCGTCGCCTCGTGTGCGCGGCGGCTCACGCCAAGGTCGGCCCGACCTCCGACGCAACCACCGGATCATGATCGCTCACGTGCGGTGTTCATGACGAGCTCTTCTGCCATCGAGACCGAGCGCTCTGTTGTCCGATTGAACTTCTGGGCTCAGAACTTCTATCGCGCTCAGCTCGCCCGTAGCCGCTGGGGTTGTAGCTTCCTGCGTGAGCGGGGAGTGTCGCCTGCGCAGGTGAGCAGCTGGCAGATCGGCTATGCCCCCGCCGGCCGTCGCACTTTGGTGGAGCACCTGCAGCGTCGCGGTGCCCATCCGGTCGCCATCGAAGAAGCCGGTCTTGCCATCCGCGACGGCGACGGCGTCCTGATCGATCTGTTCCGAGACCGTCTCATGCTCGCTTTTCACGCGTCGACCGGTGCCGTCATCGGTTTCATCGGACGGGCCCGCGACCCCATCTCGGCCAGCTCACGCCCTGCACCGCCCAAATACCTCAACACCCCCGAGACCCGGCTATTTCACAAAGGGGAGGTGCTGTTCGGCCTTGATGAAGGACGGCACCGGCTGCGCCGCGGGGCTCACCCTGTCATCGTCGAAGGGCCCTTCGACGTGATGGCCATCAACCTGGCCAGCGCCGACCACGTCGGCGTCGCCCCGTGCGGGACCCAGCTCACCCCGGCGCATCTGGCGGCCCTGACCCACGCCGCACCCTTGGAGGACTGCGGGCTTTCGATGGCCTTCGACGGTGACCGCGCCGGCCGCGAGGCGCTATTGCGCAGCTACACGCAGGTCTTCGCCGCCGTTCCGGCTGCCACCGCTTTGGCCTTTCCCGACGACAGCGATCCCGCTGCCTTCGGGGCCCAGTATGGACCGAAAGCTCTTGCGGCGTTCTTGCGGCGTCCGGTAGCCCTGGCCGACCTGGTCCTCGACCTCACCCTGCGCATCCTCACCGCTCGCTCTCAACCGTCAAACCTGCGGCCGCCGTACCCGGAAGAACGTCTGGCCGTACTGCGCGGGGCCGTCGCGGTGATCGCCACGCTGCCATCTCATCAGGTGGCCCAGCAGGTAGCCCGCCTTAGCCAGGCCCTGAACGTCGATCACCATCTGGTCACCGAGGCGCTCATCAATACCAGCGCGCATCGATCCTGGGAGCCGTTTCCTCTCCCAAAAGCCCGCTTGCCGGCTCCGCGGCGCTCGCCTCCACCCATGCCGCAGCAGCTTTTCCCCACGCGCCGACCACCCAGCCGGCGATCTCTTCACCGCGGGAGACCACCCACACGGCGGCGGCCCCGTTTGCCGCTTGGCGCCTACCCGCAGCCCAGTACCACCTTCGTCTCCTTCCGAACACGGCACAGGAGCATTGATGACGCCATATTTCACCGACTCCCATGGGTATGTCACGTTGTATCTGGGCGACATGCGCGAGCTGTTGCCGCATCTACCGGAAACCGCCAGCGCGATGGTCACCGACCCCCCGTACGGTGTGACGTCCTTGCCGTGGGATCGCTGGCAAAACGGATGGCTGGAGGCAGTAGCCGACTCTGACATCAGCTCACTGTGGTGTTTCGGGTCCATGCGGATGTTTCTCGAGCACGCGCAGGAGTTCGCCGCAACGCGCTGGAAGATGTCTCAGGACGTGGTCTGGGAAAAGCACAACGGCTCCAGTTTCCACGCCGACCGTGTCCGGCGTGTACACGAACACGTCTTGCATTTCTACCGGGGTCCGTGGTCGAAGGTATGGAAGCAACCGCAGACCACACCGGATGCCGTCGCCAAAACGGCTCGGCGCAAAGCGCGGCCCCCGCACATGGGCGACATCGGCGGGGGTGAGTTCACCAGCTACGACGGCGGACCTCGGCTGTTGCGCTCGGTGGTGCGGATGCGCTCGATGCACGGCCGGGCCAGACACCCCACCGAGAAGCCGATAGGGCTCCTGGCGCCCCTCATCCGATATGTCGCGGCCCCAGGAGAAACGATTATCGATCCGTTTTGCGGGAGCGGATCCGCGCTGGAAGCCGCACTACTCACCGGACATCGCGCCATCGGCATTGAGTCTCACGAACCTTACGCCGAAATAGCGGCCTTACGCCTGTCTCAGAACATTTTCCTTAACGATAATTACTCAGGAGATGCTTCATGAGTGAAAATCCCGAAGAAAATCATCCGATTCCGGTCAGGCCAGAACCTGCGGGTTCGCAGAAATCCGGAGATGAGATGACCACAGCTCGGGAACTGATTGAGTCATTCGACCCCGACGCGGGATTTTTGCTAGCCGACGGTTTCGACGAGGCGCTCATTGGTGTGGTCGAGGCCTGGTTCGCGGGAAATATCCATAGTGTCGTCGCTCTCTATGACACCGCACGCTGTATCCAGATTCTCATGCGCGAGGGGATGGACGAAGAAGAGGCAAATGAATACTTCGAATTTAACGTCACTGGCGCTTACGTAGGTGAAGGAACCCCGGCCTTCGCCACGATCTATCGACAGCCAGACATCAGATCCGTGTCAGATGACTTTTAAAGAATTCAGACGTCTGGTGAACACCCGGCCGACCCGCCAGGAAATGATGACTACTCAGGAGATGTCTCATGAACGAAAATCCCGAAACAGATCGCCCCGATTCCGAGCACGAAATTGATTTCACGAACCTCACGTTTGATTTCCTCATACAAGAGGAAAGCGACACCATCCTTTATGATGAGGGTGATGGCAAATCGGTCAACAATGACCTTGGTCGAAGGATTCAGACACTACTCGGCGAGCTGGCAGATATTTCGGATCCGACAACTGCGGCTTCATCCTCTTTCCCAGGAACTCCTGTTTCACGGGGTCGCCGTAGTACTGGCCGAAAAACGGGCGGATATGGCTGAATAGGCTTCCTTGCTGGGATCATGGTCTGGCTGGAGGTCGTTGTTGGCGACGCGGATGTTCGCAGACGAGGATCTAAGGGGTCTGCGGGAGTTCCCAGAGATCGGTCGGGAGGAATTGTTCCGGTTCTTCACCTTGACGTCAGCCGATGTGGCGTTCGTTGATCCTGGTCGGGGGCGCGGGCCAGGGGATCGGCTCGGCCTGGCGGTGGCGTTGTGCACGTTGCCGTGGTTGGGGTTCGTGCCGGACAAGGTGTCTTCGGCTCCGCCGATTGCCGTATCCAGGCTGGCCGATCAACTGGGTGTCGATCCGGCTGAGTTGCGCTCTTATGGTCGACGCGCGAAGACGCGAACTGAGCATCTACGATTGGCGGCGAAGTATCTGGGCTGGCGGCAGGCGACGATGCTGGAGCTCAAGGAGTTGGATGAGTTCTTGCTCGCTCGCGCGTTGGAGCACGACTCACCGACGCTGCTGTTTCGGCTGGCGTGTGAGTATCTGATCTCGACGCGGGTGATCCGGCCTGGCCCGGTGAGTGTGGTGGAACGGGTCGCGCACGCCCGTGCGGAGGCGCAGCGGGAGACCTTCGACCGGTTGGCTCACGAGTTCAGCGCGCCGCGACGCGCTGAACTGGACGCGCTGCTGGACAACGACCCTGCGATCGGGATGACCCGTCTGCGGTGGCTGTCCACCGGCCCGGTTGAGGCGTCGGCGGCGGCGGTGAAGGCCGAGGTTGCCAAGCTGGAGTTCCTGCGCTCTTTGGGTGCGCACGAGCTCGATTTGTCGGTGTTGCCGGCCGAGCGGCGCCGGTTTCTGGCCACGGTCGGCCGCCGGTTGACCGCGCAGGCGTTGCAGCGGCGTGATGCGCAGCGCCGCTACCCGATCTTGCTGACGTTGCTGGCGCAGTCGGCGAGTGATGTGCTGGATGAGGTCGTGCAGTTGTTCGACCAGGCCGTCTCGGCGCGGGAGAGCAAGGCCGGCCGCCGGATGCGTGATGCGCTGGCCGAGCGGGGCCGGGCGGGTGAGGGGCGGCAAGCTCTCTTGGACGATCTGCTGGCGATCATCACCGATCCTGCCGTTCCTGATGAGCAGCTCGGCGGACTGATCCGGGGTGAGCGGATCGGGTGGCCGCGCTTGCGTTCAGCGCTGGCGCAGGCCTCGCCGAGGCTGCCGCGCGATCACGGGCATCTGGCCGCGCTCGATGGCTCGTATGGGTATCTGCGGCAGTTCACCCCGCCGGTGATCGCTGCGGTGCACTTCGCCGGCGGCACCGCGGCCTCCGAGCTGCTGCAGGCGGTGGAGATCTTGCGTGAGCTCAACGTCAGCGGCGCGCGCCGTGTCCCGGCCGGGGCGCCGCAGGGGTTCGTGCCTGCCCGGTGGCGTGGCTATCTGGAGGCGGCGGCCACGTCCGGAAGCGTCAGCGACTACCGGCATTACTGGGAGCTGTGCACGCTGCTGGCGTTGCGGGACGCGCTGCGCAGCGGGGATGTGTTCGTGCCCGGCTCGCGTCGTTACGGCGACCCGGCGGCTTACCTGCTGACGCCGGACGCGTGGAGGTTGCAGCGGGCGGGGTTTTGCCGGTTGGTCGGCAAACCTGTGCAGGCCGCTCGAGCCCTGGCCGCGGCCGAGCAGGAGCTGGAGGAGGCGCTCGGCGAGCTGGAGGAGGTCTTGGCCGCTGGGGACGGCCCGGTACGCCTGGATGAGGCGGGAGATCTGGTGATCTCGCCGTTGACCGCGGAGGACGTGCCGGCGGAGGCGATCGCGCTCAAGGCCGAGCTGACCGAGATGCTGCCGTTCGCGCCGATCGTGTCGCTGCTGATCGAGGTGGACCAACGCACCGGGTATTTGGACTGCTTCACTCACGCCGGCGGCAAGCAAGGCCGCAGCGCGGAGTTGAAGCGCAATCTGATCGCGGTGTTGATCAGCCATGCCACCAACCTCGGGCTGACCCGGATGGCCGAGGTGTGCGGGATCTCCTACGACGTGCTGGCCTGGACGAGTGAGTGGTATGTGCGGGAGGAGACGCTGCGCGCGGCGAACCTGGCGATCATCGGCTATCACCAGCGGCTCCCGCTCACTCCGATCTTCGGTGCTGGCACGTTGTCCTCCAGCGACGGCCAGCGCTTCCCCACCCGCGGTAAGTCGGTCACCGCTAGAGCGTTGAGCAGGTATTTCGCGCACGAGGGCCTGTCGACCTACACGCATGTGAGCGACCAGCACACCACCTATGGCACGAAGATCATCGTTGCGACGAAACGCGAGGCTCACTACGTCCTGGATGAGATCTTGGGTAACGCGAGCGATATCCCGGTCACCGAGCACGCCACCGACACCCACGGGGTGACCTTGGTCAACTTCGCCCTGTTCGATCTGCTGGGGCTGCAGCTGTCGCCGCGTATCCGGGATCTGGGCACGATCACCCTGTATCGGACGCGGCCGCGGGCGCAGGTCGCGGCCGACTACCCGCACGCCGGGCCGTTGCTGACCCGGCGGCTGAACACCGAGGTGATCGCCGAGCACTACGACGATCTCCTGCGGTTGGCCGGGTCGCTGAAGTTCGGCCACGCCACCGCGTCGCTGCTGGTCGGCAAGCTGTCGGCCTCCAGCCGGCAGAACGCGCTGGCTGCGGCTCTGAAGGAGTACGGCGCGCTGCGTCGCTCGATCTACGCCGCCCGCTACTTGGCCGACCCCGCCTATCGGCGGAAGATCTCCCGTCAGCTGAACAAGGGTGAGTCGCTGCACGCGCTCAAACGGGGCCTGCTGTATGCCCATGAGGGCGCGGTGCGGGGCCGCCATCTGGAGCAGCAGACCGAACAAGCCTGGTGCCTGACGTTGGTCACCAACGCGGTCATCGCGTGGACGACCGAGTACTACGGCCTGGCTGTTGAGTCGATGCGTGCCTCGGGGCGGCGCATCGACGAGGAGGCCTTGGCCCACATTTCCCCGGCGCACAGCGAGAACATCAACTTTTTCGGTTCCATCGCCGTCGACATCGAGGGCGAGTTGGCCCAGCTCGGCCCGACCGGTTATCGGCCCTTACGCGTGCGCGACACGCTCTTTTGAGGCGGCAAGCCCACTCCTTGTGGGTAAGCCGGGGCTGAGCGCCCGCCTGCGGGCGAGGTCGGACTAGCCCCAGGGGCAGACAGATGGGATGGATCACCGGTCCCCCCGCACTACAACCGGGCAAGATCGTCTGGGCGGACCTTCCCCATCCCGGAGCCTGCCCGCCGGCGAGGGTATGCCTTTGACCTTCGCCTGTCGCCTCTGGCCAGAGAGGGGTTCAACCAAGTGAGCCCGAAAGTCGCAATACATGATCGTTAAGTGGGGTCCAGGCAGAGTCGGTGAAAGTGCCGTTCGTGGCGTCGGGATACACCCTCTCAAGGGCGACTACTATATGTAATGAATAACTACTTTTAGTAGTCAACCAGGGGGGATTTCCCGTGCGTCTCATTACCCGCTCGACGCTCGCCGTCGCCGGCCTCGCTGCCTGCACGCTTGCTCTGCTCACCACCGGAACGGCCCACGCAGCACTCTCCGCCCCTACCGGTGAAGGCTGCTGGGTGTCGTGGCCCCAGGGAAGCTTTGGCCGTTACGAAGCTCGCACCCAGCTTCTGGACGGGCAGACCGGACGTAACCAGGCCGACCGGGTCACCTGCAGCAACGGTCACTACGTGAACGTGCAGAAGAACTACTACCCGGGCAACCCGCCGTGGTGACCTCCGGGGTTGAGGAACAGTGGAACAGCCGTTGGCTGTGAGAAAGATCTTGTTCCTCGCCGCCCACCGGCCGGAACCTGCCCATCCCAACGGGATGGGCAGGTTCCGGCCGGATTGAGCGCCGGTCGTCGTCTAGGGGACGTCGACGTCGACTTTCAGGGTGTTCATCTGGACGACGGAACTGCTGGAGTGTTGGTTGCCCTGGTTGCGCCAGTAGCCGCCTTCCTTACGTACGACGGCGGTCAGTTGGTAGTGCCCGCTGTCCACATTGAAGGTGTGCGTGGCCGTGCCGCTGTTGCCGTTCAGGCTCTCGCTGATGTCGCCGTGGGCGGTCCCGCCGTTCTTGTCCAGGGTGAAATGGCCGCTTAGGGAGCAGCCGTATATGCAGGTTCCGTCGGAGTACCAGGCCGCTCCCCAGTAGTAGTAGAAGTCAGCGCGGAAGGTGACCTGGATCGCCTTGCCGCCGTCGCTGCGTTGCACCACGTCCGCGCACAGCCCTGCGTTGCCTTTCGACCACTGGTCGTAGGAGAAGTAGGCTCGCCTGCCGCTGCCCGGATCGCAGATGCTGGCCAGCACGCCCTGGTGCGCCACCGGGCGGGTGGATGCCGTGGCCGATGCGGGGGCGGCCGCGGCGGTGACGAACGCCAGGGCCGTCAGGCCCGTTGCGATCCCTCGGCTTCGGCTCCGCTTGGGGCGCATGTTCCTTGCGGATCGGGAGCGGCGCGGTGAATCTCCCCGACAAAGGCAATTACTTATAGCATTCATCTAATGACCTTAAGTCACTTGATCAAGATGGGTCCGCCCAAACCGTGTTGATCTCTGCGTGGCGCGAACGATCGTTTGCAACACTTAACGATCTTGTACTGCAGCTTTCCGGCTTACTTCGGCCGGACCTCAGAGAAGACCGGTATATGGGCCGGTATGAAATGGGGGCATTCGTCGGGAACGGCTCGCGAACTCGCTCTCATGAGGGAGTTCATTGCTGGGCAAGTCGCCGACGGGCTGCTCGGTGGTCGGCGCGGCCGCGCGTGGATGGTCGCCTCTGCCCCCCGGGGGCGCGCCTGCAACGGCTCGACGGGGTCGGCTTGGCGGCGGAGCGGCTGGTGGTTTACAGGGGCTGGGTGAAGGTGAGGCTGGTGGTGCCGGAGGCCTGCGACAGCCCGGTGGTCAGGCAGGCGAGCAGGGCCAGGGGGTCGCGCAGGTTGGCGATCAGGATCTGATCGCCGGTGAAGCGGCCGGAGGTGACGGTTGCGGACAGGCCGGCGGTGCCGCCGACGCTGCCCAGGGCCATGAGCAGTCCGGTCACGTCGGCGTGTGTCTGGGTCGCGTCTGACCAGGTGATGTCCAGGGTGCCGGTGATGTTCTGTGCCGAGGTGCAGGTCAGGTTCCCGGTCAGAAAGTAGCTGAAGGTGCCGGTGGTGGCTCCGCCGCCGGGCAGGACGCAGGTGGTGATCGTGCCTGTCCCGGTCGAGGTCGAGGCGGGGCCCGGATTCGGGGGGATCGGCTGGGTGGCGGGCGGGGCGAAGTGCAGGGTGATGCTCGCGATGCAGGTGCCGTCCAGGACGGCCGCTCGGGCGGGCATCGCGCCGCCGGCCAGCGAGGCGGCTGCGGCCAGCAGGGCGGTCAGCACGGCGAGGAGGCGTTTCATCGGAGGGCTCCCGGCGGTGTGGGGGGTGACTGGCGGAGGCTGGTCAGGCGCCAGTACAGCAGTCGTTTCTCCCGCTGGCCAGAGAAAGGTCACGATGGAGCGACCGTAACCCTGTGTTTAAGACTTGTCACAATATGCTGCGTATGCGGGTTTTTGCCCACCATCTGACCGAACCCTGCTCGGCGGCATCTTCCGCGCCGCCGGTGCGTCGTCGGCTCCGACCAGCCACGATGCATTACCCGGTGGCGATCTGGTGCCGCTGGGCGGGTGCCCGGCGGCACCGGAGGGGCGTAAGCGGGGCGTGGTGGAGGGATTGCCGAACCGGCGCGGGCGTGATCAGCTCAGGGCTCCTTCACTCGTTGAGATCGGATGAACACATGGAGCGGGCAGGCGGTGGGCGTCGGCCCGCGGTGGGCCGGCCGTCGGCGCGCGGCCCTCCCGGCCGCGACGGTGTCGGTGGGTGGTTGCCGGTTACCGGCCCTGGCGAGCGCGGTGTGTCCACTCCGCCGCGGTGTTCTCGCGCGGGGCTCTGGCGCGGGGGAGGCTACGGGGAGCATCCCAGGCGGGCGTGAGCACGTCATCCCGCGCGGTCTTTTGTGATGTCTTCTCGCCCTGGGGGGCTCCCATGCGTTTGACCGCTGTCTTCCGCGCGCCGTTATGGCGGCGCACGATCGCGGTGCTGTGCGCCGTGCTGACCGCTGCTTTAGCGCTGGCCGCGCTGCCGGCCCGGCCCGCGCACGCGGCCACCGTCTATGCCTACATCGCCGATGGCAACACCGGAAACGTGCAGGTGCTGGACACCGCCACCAACACCATCACCGCGAGCATCCCGATGGGGGGCAGGCCGGACTACCTGGTGGTCAGCCCGGACGCCAGCCGCGTCTACGTCGCTATCTCCGGCATGTTCGACGGTGCGGTCAAGGTGATCGACACCGCCACCAACACCATTACCGCCACCATCACCACGGGCGGCGGCACCTCGGGAATCGCGATCACCCCGGACGGCGGCACGGTGTATGCCACCAACAGCTTTTCCAACGACGTCTCGGTGATCGACACCGCGACCAACACCGTCACCGCGACCATCGCCGCCGGTAACGGCCCAAGAGATGTGGCGGCCAGCCCGGACGGCAATCGTGTCTACGTCGTCAACTTCTTCGGCGACACGCTGTCGGTGATCGACACCGCGACCAACACCGTCACCGCCACCATCGCCATCAACGCAGACCGGGCCCGGGGGGTCACGGTCAGCCCGGACAGCAGCCGCGTCTACGTCGTCGGCGGCACCCTGCCCACCGGCACCCTGTCGGTGATCGACGCCGCCACCACCACCATCACCACGACCGTCACCGTCGGCGGTAACCCGCAGGAGGTGGCGGTGACCCCGGACGGCACCCGCGCCTACGTCACCAACTTCGACGGCACCTCCAACTCCGTCTCGGTGATCGACACCGCGACCACCACCGTCATCGCGACCATCGGCGTGGGCGGCAACCCCTACGGGGTGGCGATCACCCCCGACGGTGCCCGCGCCTACGTCATCAACCGCGCCAGCGTCAGCGCCTCGGTGATCGACACCGCGACCAACACCGTCACCGCGACCATCGGCGTGGGTGGGGTCGCCCCCGGCAATGTGGCGATCGCGCAGCCGGCCACGCCCAGTGGCGCGGACCTGCAGGTGAGCCTCACCGACTCGGCCGACCCGGTCAACCAGGGTGACACCGTCACCTACACCGCGACCGTCACCAACAACGGGCCCGGCGCCGCCACCGGCGCCACCGCTACCGTCACCCTGTCGGGGGTGGCTCGCACGATCGTCTCCGCCAGCGCCTCGCAGGGCTCGTGCGCCGTGGCCGCACCCACCATCACCTGCACGCTCGGCGCGCTGGCCGCCAGCGCGTCGGCGACTGTCACGGTGAGCGTGAAGCCGACCGCGACCGGCACCCTGACCGCCACCGCCACCACGACGGCCACTGAGCCCGACCCCAACCCGGCCGACAACACCGACGCCGAAAACACCACCGTCAACATCCCGCCGGCCGCCGACATCGACGTCAACCTCGGCGCCCAACCCCACCTGGGCATCTTGGTGCCGTATCTCACCTACACCCTGACCGCCCACAACACCGGCCCGAACGCGGTCACCTCGGCCACCCTGACCGCGACCCTGCCGCCCGGCAAAAGCGCCACCAACCTGTCGGCCGGCTGCACCCTGGCCGCGAGCACGGTCACCTGTACCTACGGGGCGATCGCCAGCGGAGCCAGCGTGAGTAAGACCTTCCGCGTGCCGCTGCACCTGCTGTCGCTGGGCCACGTCACCGTCGCCGGCGCCCGCACCACCTCGGCGCCCGCCGACCCCAACCCCGCCAACGACCACGCCTCCGCCACCTGCACCGTCATCTCCATCGCCCTGGCCACCTGCCCCTAACCCCCCTAATCCCCGGATGACCTGACCCTCTGCTGCCCGGGCGGGCTTTCACCTCTGAGCCCGCCCGGGGCCCTGACCGCCGAGGGCGCGGGCACCGCGAAGGAGACCCTTCATGGCTTCACCGACTCGCCCGCACCGCACCGCCCGCCCGCGCCTGGCGTCGATGGCGGCCGCGCTGCTGCTGGTGGTAGCCGCCGTTCTGGGCCCGGCGGGCCTGCCCGCGCAGGCGGCGGCGGTCTCGGTCACCTGCGTCGGAAGCTCGGCGCTCACCTACACACCCGGGATGAGGTTCACTCCCCGCACGATCGACTTCACCGAGACCAACACCTACACCGGGTGCGTGTCCTCGGACCCGGCGGTGACCTCGGGCAGCACCGCCGATGCCTACACCGCCCCCTTCTCGTGCCTGAACCCGCTGATCACCGGGACCGGTGAAACCTTCATCGACTGGAACAACGGCCAATCCAGCACCTTCACCCTGACCTTCACCGACACCATCGCCGCGGCGGTGGAGACGGTCACCGGCACCGGCACCATCACCGCGGGTGAGTTCGCCGGGGCCAGCGCCGTCATCGTGTGGACCTACGTCGTGCCCAACGCCCTGGCGTGCCTGACGCCCGCCGGGGTCACCAGCCAGTCCGGGACCATCCTCATCACGATCTTGGGCACCTGAGCGGCCGCATCCTCCCCATGAGCACCCTGCGGGCGAGCTCCACCCTCATGACCGCCGTCGATGCACCGAGGTGGAGGCGCCCTGGTCATGCGTCAATGGCGCAGCGTCTTGGAATGCTGGTCAACCGCCAACCGCCGTCTGTGATCGGAAGTGCGCCACGGTGCTGGATGGTGACGGCCCTTCGGCTCCGTTCAGCGCGTTCCCCTTCGTGTGCGAGGCGGCCGAGCCCGTGACCGGGCCGCCTTCGCGCGAAGCCGACCCCGCGGGTAGGCGTCCTGCTCGGCGGGAAGGTGGGGCGCTCGCCGGGGCAGGTGCCGTCGACCAGAGGATCGGCTGGGTGCAGGCCCAGACCTCCCTCACCCCCGACAAGCCGTTCTTCGCCTACCTGTCCTTCGGGGCGGTGCACGCCCCGCACCACGTGGCGCCCCCATGGCGCCAGCCCTACCACGGCCGCTTCGATCACGGCTGGGACCTTCAGCGCGACGGCACGCTGGCCCGGCAAAAGGAGCTCGGCGTCGTGCCGCCGCAGGCCGAGCTCGCCCCCTGGCCGCAAGGCGTCCCGCGCTGGGAGCAGCTCTCGGCGCAGCAAAAGCAGGTGGCCGCGGCCCTGATGGAGAACTACGCGGCCTTCGCCGCCCACACCGACCACCAGGTGAACCGGCTCCTGGACGCCCTGACCGCGATGGGCGTGCTCGACGGGACGACCAACGAGCTGTTTGCGTTCAACGGAATCCAGGACACCATCGAACGCCTCGTCGCCGAACTCGACAAACTCGGCGGCCCCGAGTCCTAAACATGCACGGCTGAGAGGCGAAACCCCAGCTCGGCACTTCCGAGAACAGGACCGCGCCGCTAGTGGGCGGCTGAGGACACATTCGGAAGGAGGAGGCCTACCCTCCGCGTTCGAGGCGGAGCTTTGCGTACACAAGTGGCGAAAGAGCCAGATGTGCGGGATGGCAGGGACGGGTGTGGTGTCCGGTGAGAGGGGGGACAGGACGGCGCGGTGATCTTAGGCTCCGGGAGGGCAGGTCTCCTGCCCGAACGGTCGGGGATGACCAGGAATGGGACGTCGCGATGAATCTGCAGGAGTTCAACACGCCGGGTGACTTCACCGTGAGCGTGCCGCCGGGATCGCTGGTGCTGGTCGAGGCGTGGGGTGCGGGCGGAGGCGGAGGCGGTGGAGGCGGCACCAGCTCCTACAACGACAGCGGGAACGGGGGAGGCGCGGGCGGCTCAGGCGGGTACACGCGGGCGGTGTTCACGGCGGTCCAAGGTGCCCTCACGATCGTGATCGGGGCGGGCGGCGCCGGTGGCGCAGCAGCAGGAGCCTCGGGCCAGAAAGGCGAGCCCGGGGCGGCGGGAGGCGTGACGTCGGTGTCCAACGGCGGCCCTGCCCTGGTGACGGCCCTGAGCGGGGCCGGAGGCGCGGGCGGCGACGCCGGCAGCCAGGCCATGAGCGGGGGGCAGTCGGTCGATCGGGGCGGCGCGGGCGGCCTCGGCGGCGGCGGCGGCCTTTTCCCCAGCGAGGGCGGCTACAGCCGTTCCGGTGGCAACGGCAACGCCGGGGTCACCTACGACTTCGCCAAGCCGACTCGCGCGGTGGGGGGCGGCCCGGGGGCCTTCGTCGTCAGTGGCGGGGGCCTGCCGGCCGCGCCCAACGTCGGCGGGAACGGCGGCGGCGGCTACCACGGCGGTTCTGCCGCTATCGCCGGTAGCGTGGGAAAGAGCGGCGCCGTGGTGCTGACGGTGTTGAGCAGCCCCGCAACCGCCGCCATCCCCGCCGTTCCCCTCCACGCCTACATTGTGGCCGGGCACGCGGTGAAGAACCTCGGCATGGCCGGCGCCGGAACCGTGAACAACGTGCGCGTCGACCTGGAGCAGTGGACCGGCGGAGCCCACCAGAAATTCACGATCGAACCCCTCGGCGACGGCCAGCACAAGATCATCGCTAAGCACAGCGGCAGTGTCGTCACCATCTACGGAGGCGGAACGAACATCGGCGCTGCGGTCGACCAGCACACCTGGGTCAACGCCCCCAACCAGAAATTCACGATCGAACCCGTCGCCGGCGGCTACTTCAAGATCATCGCGACGTACAGCGGCCTGGTCCTCACGGTGGCGGGCGGCGCGACCGCCGACGGCACCCTGCTCGAACAACACGCATGGGCCGACCTGCCCCACCAGAAATTCCAGCTCCGCCCCATCGACGACACTGCCTGGTAGCAGGCGCCAACAACGACCACACCCCCTGGCCGGCCGGCGAGCACCCTCTACCCACTACCTGCGCGCGGCGGCCTCCGGGGGGGCGGTCCACAAGACGGCCGAAGCGCGGCATAAAACGGCTGAGAGTACACCTCCGTCGTCACGGCGGGGGCCCCGCCGTGACGACGGGACATCGTGATCACCATCGGCGTGCATCCGCATACCCTGCGTCGCCTCGCGCATAGTGTCACCAAACGCTCACTTGGTGCAAGGATGGAAAAGTGTCCACATGTGGACGGTTGTCCCAAAATATGCACTGGTCGGCAGGGCATGTGCCAAGACGTTCTTGCGGCGAGCGGTTCGTTTGGGCCTCCGGGCAGCGGCTCAACCGGCGAGGTCAAGCAGCACCCTGGCCCCCTTCGCGCGCTCGCGGCCCGTCAGGCGCAGTGCCCCCATCCCGCCCGCGCGCCGCCTGGTCGGTCGCCGCGAGAAGCACATTCGGGAACGTTCCACGGATGGTTTAGGGACAACGGGTCGCTTGCCGCCTTATCGAGCCGGTGCAAAAGTGACGGAAAACGACCCAGTGTTCGCGAACGCTCACTCAAGGTGGTCTATTGGTCAAGGTCTGGCCCCCGCTCTGACAGTGACGACAGCTGCCCCGCCCCGCGCACATCCTCACCCTCACCCGCGTTCAGCCACGCGGCGCTCCGCCACGCCCTCATCGACTCCATCGACTCCCTCGACTCCGTCTACGCCGTCGCGCGCTGATGTCAGCCGCCTGACCGCGATGGCCACATCACCCCATGACAGGGAAGCCACGGCCGAGGCCACTTCGGCCTTCGCCGCCTCTCTTCGACAGGAGCCCCCGTGAAGATCACGTCATCGTCCGTCGGTACCTTCGCCGTTCCCGTGCCCGCCCAGCAGGTGAGCATGGCCAAGGGAGCCGACGGCCGCATCCTGATCGCCACCAACACCAGCAACATGATCTACACCGGCTGGATCACCGCCGATGCCCAGAAGACCTCCAACACCTACACCAGCACCGGAGCCAAGACCGCCGGCGCACCTTTCGCCATCACGCCGAGCGACGGCCGGATGGCGATCCTCTACCGCGACACGGGCAACCAGCTCATGTGCCTGCGCGAGAAGGCCGACCACACCGGCTGGGAGAGCCCCGCCTGGGTCGCCCAGGCCCTGCTGGCCGCCGACCCGGTAGTCGGCCGCAACGCCGACGGCCGCCTCGAGATCTACCTCCTCGGCACCGACGGCGCGCTCTACCACGTGAAGACCTCCTCCACCGGCGCCGACGGCTGGAAGCCAGCCGAGAAGTTCGGCGGCGGCGGCGTACGCGACCTGACGGTGGCCTCCACCGCTGACGGCCGGCAGGCGTTCTTCCACACCAACAGCGCCGCCCAGGTCTGGCTCATCCAGCAGAGCGCCCCCAACGGGGGCTGGTCGACCTTCAGCAACCCCGTCAACGGCGTCACCGGCCCGCTGGCCGTCGCTCGCGCCAAGAACTCCACCTTGATCGGGACGTTCCCCGGCCCCGACGGCTCCCTGGCCTACGTGCAGCAGAACGCCGCCGGAACCTGGAGCGGCCCGGCCCAGCTGCCGTTCGGCCAGGGCGCTCCCAACGCCTACCCCTTCGTCCGGCCGGTACTGCTGCCCGGACCGACCCAGGGCCAGCTGCTGTCCATCCACTCCGGTGCCGGACAGCAATGGATCCTGGAAGAACCCGCCACCGGCACCGGCTCCTGGACCGTCCTGGCGCACACCCCCAAGGACGCGGCCGGAAAGGTCGCCTGCCAGGCCGCCGTCCTGGACGGCACCAACCTCATCGTCGCCACCTGCTACTCCACCGGCCTGCAATACGACACCTACACCTACACCGCCTGACCACCGCTGGCTGCGGACCTGCCTGAACAGATCAGCTCTGCGGCCCCGGCCCCCAGCCAGGCGTGAACAATATGTCCGAAGAGGGCCTGACCTCGATTCGTCTGGCTTGGCCGTACCGCCGCGGCTCGTGAACGTGATGCTTGGGACCCGACGGGTTCCGCCGTGGCGGCACGGTCTCGGGCGCCGCCGATCGCGTTCCTCCAGGAGCGGACTCTGCCGCTCGGCGCCGATGCGGTGAGGGACTGCCATGACCGGCTCGACCAGCGGCTGACCACCACCGTGATCACCGAAATGATCCCCTCCCAAAAATTGATGACATTAAGTAATTAATCGTTGGCTGTTCGTGTGCGGTCTGGGTTGTGCGGAAAGGAGTGGTGGCAGCCCTCGCCCATCGCACGGCTGGAGAAGCACAATGACCGGTGCACGAGACGAAGGCCGCAGGAACCTGCCGATTCCCGACCTCGCCCAGGTGGGTTTCACCGCCCAGGACATCCGCGACCAACGTCCGGCGTTCGACAGGCCCCAGGCTCTGCGCCCGCCGGGGAACCCACCAAATGTGATCATCGTGCTGATCGACGACATGGGTTTCGGCGCGTCGTCGGCCTTCGGCGGGCCATGCCAGATGCCCGCGGCCGAACGACTGGCCGCACACGGACTGCGATACAGCCGCTTTCACACCGCGGCTTTGTGCTCGCCGACCAGGCAGGCACTGCTCACCGGCCGCAATCATCACTCGGTGGGGATGGGCGCTATCACCGAGTTGGCCACCTCCGCACCGGGCTACAACGGCATCCGGCCCAACAGCGCCGCGACCATCGCCCACATCTTGAAGTACAACGGCTACGGCACCGCGGCGTTCGGCAAGATGCACCAGACACCCCCGTGGGAGACCAGCCCCTCGGGGCCGTTCGACCGGTGGCCGGTGGGAGACGGGTTCGAGAAGTTCTACGGCTTCCTGGGCGGGGAGACCAACCAGTGGGAGCCGACGCTTTTGAACGGCACATCGCCGGTGCGGCCCCCGAAACACCCCGACAAGCGCTACCACCTGTCAGAAGACCTCGTCGACCAGACGATCGGCTGGGTGCAGGCCCAGACCTCCCTCACCCCCGACAAGCCGTTCTTCGCCTACCTGTCCTTCGGGGCGGTGCACGCCCCGCACCACGTGGCGCCCCCATGGCGCCAGCCCTACCACGGCCGCTTCGATCAGGGCTGGGACCTTCAGCGCGACAGCACGCTGGCCCGGCAAAAGGAGCTCGGCGTCGTGCCGCCGCAGGCCGAGCTCGCCCCCTGGCCGCAAGGCGTCCCGCGCTGGGAGCAGCTCTCGGCGCAGCAAAAGCAGGTGGCCGCGGCCCTGATGGAGAACTACGCGGCCTTCGCCGCCCACACCGACCACCAGGTGAACCGGCTCCTGGACGCCCTGACCGCGATGGGCGTGCTCGATGACACCCTCATCTTCTACCTGCTGGGCGACAACGGCGCCTCCGCCGAAGGCGGGCTCGACGGGACGACCAACGAGCTGTTTGCGTTCAACGGAATCCAGGACACCATCGAACGCCTCGTCGCCGAACTCGACAAACTCGGCGGCCCCGAGTCCTACCCGCACTACCCGGTCGGGTGGGCGCTGGCCATGGACACGCCGTATCAGTGGACCAAACAGGTGGCCTCCCACTACGGCGGTACCCGCAACGGCCTGATCGTGCACTGGCCGCGCGGCATCGGCAAAGCGGGCGAAATCCGCCATCAGTGGCACCACGTCATCGACGTCACGCCGACGATTCTCGAGGTCACCGGGCTGCCCGCGCCCTATTTCGTCGACGGCATCGCCCAAAAGCCGATCGAGGGCATCAGCATGCTCTACAGCTTCGACGACGCCGGCGCACCCGAGCGGCACACCACCCAGTACTTCGAGATGTTCGGCAATCGCGGCATCTACCACCTCGGGTGGACCGCCGTGACCCGCCACCGCATCCCGTGGGAGGTCGGGACGCAGGCGATGCGGTCCTTCGACGAGGACATCTGGGAACTCTATGACACCGGCGTCGACTGGACCCAAGCCCGCGACCTGGCCGGCGAGCAGCCGGACACGCTGGCCCGGCTCAAGGAGCAGTTCCTGATCGAGGCCGCCAAATACCAGGTGTTTCCCCTGGACGACCGGGCCGCCGAACGTCTCAACCCCGAGATCGCCGGCCGCCCTGACCTGCTGGCCGGCCGTACCTCGATGACGCTGTACGCCGGAATGAAGCAGCTGCAGGAAAACACCGTGCCCAACATCAAAAACAAGTCCCACTCGATCACGGCCGACATCGAGACGCCCGACGGCGGCGGCCACGGCGTGATCGTCGTCCAAGGCGGCCGGTTCGGCGGCTGGGCGCTGTATCTCAACCGGGGGCATCTGACCTACTGCTACAACTACCTCGGCAAGCAACGCCACTACCTGCGCGCACCCGAACCACTCACCCCCGGCAGGCACACCGTCGGCTATGAGTTCACCTACGACGGAGGCGGCGTCGGCCAAGGCGGGAGCGGGTCGCTGACCGTGGACGACGTCACGGTCGTCGACGGCCGTATCGACGCGACCGTCCCCTTCCTCTTCTCCGCCGACGAGACGCTGGACATCGGCCTCGACACCGCCTCACCGGTCAGCGAGGACTACGGCGACACCGACAACGCCTTCACCGGCACGATCCACCACGTCCGCATCGACATCGGCCACGACGATCACACTCCCCCCGAGGATCCCGAGCAGCGCCACCACCAGATCATGGCCCGGCAGTAGAACCCGGGCCGGATTCGGGTGCACCAGGCCACGAAGAGATAGGGCTTCCGGGGAGGACCGGACCGGACTTCGGCGGGAGAACTCAGCGCGCGATGATCTCCGCCCGTTACCGCAGATAGTGAACGATTATCTGCGGTAACGTCGAAGGCCTCCTGGGAGAACACCCCGCCACGAAGGGGCGACTCCACCTGCTTATCTGCGATAGCGGTCAGGGAAGGGCGGCATGGCGACGGTGCACCCGCTCAGCGCACGCCCGAAAGCGCCGGACATCGGCCCGGCCGCCGAGGCGTTCCTGGCCACGATCGGCAACGCCAACACCACACGCGCCTATGCGATCGCGCTGCGCGCCCTGACGGCCGAGCTCGGCGAACGCACGCCGCTGACCGAACTGGAGGGCGAGGCCGGCGCCGACCGCATCGCCTCCTGGTTCACCGGCCGGTGGGGCGGCGCGGCCGCGGCCACCGTCAACGCCCGCCTGGACGCGCTCGGCTCCGCCTGCGCCTGGTGACGCGATCAGGATTGGCTGATCAGCGACCCGCTGCGCCGCATCCGCCGTCGCCCCCGCACCCCGGACCGAACCAAGGCACTGGACCGGGCCGAGATCACGGCACTCCTGACCCGGCCAACGCTCGCGCTGCGCGAGCGCACCCTGTGGCGGCTGCTGTATGAGTCGGCGGCCCGCACCCAAGAGGTCTTGGGCCTCAACGTCGAAGAGCTGGATCTGCGCAACCGCCGAGCGAAGGTGCGCCGCAAGGGCGGCGCGGTCGACGTCATCGTCTGGCGCACCCCCACCGCGCGCCTGCTGCCCCGGCTGCTGGAAGGCCGCCGCGCCGGGCCGGCCTTCCTCACCGACCGCCGCGCTCGCCTCCCGCTGCCACCGGGGGACGTGGAGGTGCTCTCCGGCCAGGCCCGGCTGTCCTACCGACGCGCCGCCGAACTGTTCGAGACCGCCACAGCCAACCTCACCGGCGGCCCATGGACGCTGCACCAACTCCGGCACTCGGCGCTGACCCATGCGGCCGAAGACGGCGCCAACACCTCCACCCTGCTGGCCTACTCCGGCCACACCTCGGTCACCTCGCTGGCACGCTACGCCCGCGTCTCGCCTGAGGCGTTAGCTCGCTGGCAGGAAGCACGCGACCCGGCGTCTCGTCGAGGTTGACCAACACAACGTCACGGAAATCACGCTGCGTTACATGGCTGCTGGGAACACATCCGAAAGAAGACCCCCTGGTTCGCTGGATCACCCCTGGTCGTAAACGCCTGCACCCCATATCCGCCCGTTTTTCGGCCAGAACTACGGCGACCCCTTCACGGCTCGCCGGCACTTCCCCCTCGACCCTCGATCCCGCGTCACACACCCATCCACCAGGCCAGGTCAAGACGACCGAACTCGATCGCTGACCTGCGCTGGCCGACCTGCTCGTCGACAATCGGAGTGCGGCGCCCGTCGCCGATGCTTCAACAATGATGGGGAAGGATTTTCTCTGGTCAGGACGAATTAGCGCTCGTTGTCCTGCCGACTCTGCTGGGGGCCGGTCGCAGGGAACGGGCGCGTTGCGGGAGCCGATCCTATGGAGGTGTTTTCCTCCTGCCGCGCATCGGGATCGGTGCGCAGCCGATCTCTGACGGTGCCGGGAAAAGCAAAGGCCGCGGCCTGGGCCACCTCCTGCGTCTCCGCCATATCGATGCTGCTCTTTTGGCCCATCAAGACAGCCAGCCTCTTGTCTGTGATGGTATCGACAAGGCTACTGATAATCTCATAGGTTTCCACGATGCTATAAGAGCCATTCTCCAGCCGTTCCGCAACGGCGGTCATGAGCCGAGTTTCCTCTTCGGTGACCATGGTTAATCTCCGTCGTCTATATGCCATGAACAATACTGTAACGTCAAGAAACACGTGGTTACGGAGCTCGTAATAGGTCGCGTTCTTACCGCTCAGCGATTGATGCATCGGCACTGGTCAGGCGAGCGATGGCTATCAGGACCCAGTGTCACTGAAAGCGCTGGACATCCACATATTGGGGGGCGCTGGAGTACAGGGCAGATCCTTTCCCTGGCGGTGCTCGTCAGGCTTGCATCGGGCGAAAGGCCCGGCATCGCGCGAAAGCAGTACGTTCATATGCGGGTCGGCGTGATGGAGCCACCAAACGGACATGCCTGTCGCGCCTTGCAGACGCTGGTGCTCCCAGGCCATCCACAGCGAGGTGAGCCGGGAGACGGCCTCCGTGTGTTTCCACCATTTGGAACACCAGGTCATGGTGCCCCCGAGGTTACGCTGAATATGCGGAGACAGAAACGTCGTCACGAACTCCTCGACATTGGAAAAGTGCGGGCGAGGCGGCTGATCGTCTTCGTCGGGTACCCATCCGGCTTGGCCGGCGACGCTGGTCATGCGGGGGCTCCATGGGGAGGATCGAGCTCATGTCCGGGCAGGTCTTCTTCAGGTGCGTAGGTGGCCAGCGAGGCTCTGATCGCCTCAGCGTGCGGGCCATTGTGCCACGGCAGGGTTTCCACCAATACCGCGCGCGCCCCGGAGGGAAACAGCATCGCGCGGCCTTTGGGCAGGGCGAACAGGTCGGAGGGATCGAGGATCTTTTCCGGCCGGGTGGAAAGGGTCGTCGAGCGGCTGGCCGATCCTTGCCCACGGGAGATGGACGTTGAGGTCGTAGATGGTTCGAAGTCGCCGACCAAAGTGGACAGGTCGGATAGAAACTTGGGGTCGATGGCGCCGCCCCCGTAAACGCGGATGTTGGCCGCGCCCCATAGTTTAGCGATGCCCTGCTCACCCCAGGCCTCTATACCTTGGGCATAGGACTGCAAGATGGTCATCAAAATGATGCCGCGGCTGCCGTAGTGGCTGTAGAGATTGGGCAATTCCTTCCACCGGCAAACGTTGGCCGCCTCGTCCAAAACGCCGAGAAATGGCACCGACAGGCGTCCGCCTGGAGAGGTGGTGGCCAGGTCTTCAGCGGCTTCGATGGTGGCTACGGCCAGGGCGGCGACCAGCGGACCGGCGACCGCGCGGCCTTCTTGCGACAGGCTGTAGAGGGTAGCGCGGGAGCGAACGAACGCAGCCGGGTCGAACTGGGGGCGCGGCTCAGCGGTGGGAGTGACCCAACGGGTCACGATGGGGTTGACCAGGCAGGCCACGGACTTCTTGGCGGTGCCGAACACGCCGCCGCGCTGTTTGTCGGGCATATTGATCGCGCCCTGAACGCCTTCCGCGGGCAGCTCATGCCCGGCCTGGCGCAGCAGGTCCACGGGGGTGGTGTCGGTGGGGTCGTTGAGCCACCGGTAGATGATGGTGACCGGCAGGTCGCCCCCGGAGGCGGCGGCCAGCAGCATGTAGGCCAGCAAGGCCTCGCCTTCGGGGTCGAAGTAGGCGTCGGTTCGCGCGCCGGCCTCGCGACCGTAGGAGGAGAAGAGCGCCGCCAGCCGGGTGGCCTTATCGACGTCGGTGACATAGGACAGGGGGTCCCACCACCAGCTGGGCGGCTCGGCGACCAGCCCCTGGGGGTCGAAGATCCATACCTTGCCGACTTTTTCGCGCACGCCCCGGGTGGCGTCGACGACGTCGCGTTTGTTGCTGGTCACCAGGCATCCGCCGGGGGCATCAACGATCGCCGGCACGGCCCGGGAGGTGGTGTTGTGCGTCACGATGCACCCGTTGATGACGAACAGCCCGTCGGTGGCGGCCACCGAGATGCATACCATCTCGGCGTGTCCGTAGGGGTGGATGGCGGTGATGGCGCGATGCGGTGGCCGGGGCCGGTACTGGATGGTGCGTGCCTGCCAGCGCTGGTAGGCGTCGGCCCGGCGGAAGGGGGCGAACCCGAGGGGCAGGTGCATGTTCAGGCGTTGGCGGGCCGAGCCGCGCCAGCGGTGCGGGGTGGTGGCCAGTCCGCCCAGGGATTGCACCAGGAACCGTACGTCGACGGCCAGCTGGGCCGAGTCGGTGGCGAAGGTCAGGTGGGTGCGGCGGCCGAGGAACGCTCCGGTCTCCAGCAGCCCCTGAAGCAGCGCGATACGTGTGTCGGGGCAGGCCAGCAGGTAGGCGGGCGGGACGAAGGTCTGCGGGGCGGGGCGGGCGAGCAGGCCCAGCTGCGCCAGGGCGTCGTGCAGGGGGTTGCAGTGGGTGGGGCTGCCGCGTGGCGTCGTCAGCGTCCAGCCGGGCCGGGCGCCGCCGGTGGGCCGGGCGATGATCCCGGGGGGCAGCAGCGGCTGGAGTTCGGCCAGCAGGTCCTCGCCGTTGGCGATGGAGATCTGCACGCCGGGGCCGCTCAGGGCGCCGGCGCCCAGCAGGACGCCCAGCAGGTAGGGATCCAGCGGCATGGCGTGCCCGGGCGAGGCTGCGGCCGATCCGCTCGCGGGCGGGGTGTGGGCGTGGGTGGGGTGTGCGTCACCGGTGCAGGGGTGCGGTGGGTGCGCGGCGGGGAGCGGGCCGTTGAGGTGCACGGGCGCGACCAGCGGAAGCCGGTAGCGGGTGCGCCCGTCCACGCGGTACAGGCCGCGGCGCAACATCTTGCGGGTGGTCAGGGTGCGCAGCGGCGCGGAGGCGCTCTGGCCGGTGGTGTGCACCGACCACAGGTGATTGCCGTCGCAGCGCACGAGGGCGCCGTCGCTGCACCGCAGGAGGTAGGCCGGGCGGATGCCTTGCCGGTAAACGCCGGTGACGGTGGTGGGGCGGCCGTCGGAGCCGATGACCGGGCACCCAGGGGTCAGGTCCTCGATGGGGGTCCAGCCGTGCGGGGTCAGCACGGGGGTGTCGGCGGCCAGGGCCTTTCCGGTGCGCGGGCCCCAGATGTCGATGTGCATGTCCTCCACCGACCCGTACAGGGTTTGCGGGGAGGCGATGGTGCGGCCGATCTGCACGCCGGGCCAGGGAGTGCGGGTGCCCAGGCGGGCGGCGGTGGCCAGCGCGCCGCGCTCGGACAGGGCTTCCAGCTCGCGGCGGGTGGCCATGTGCCGGGCGGACACATCCACCCGGGTGGCGTGGCGCCGACGGTGGTGGTAGATCCGCCAGGCACCGGCCCCGGCGGCTCCCAGCGCACCCAGCTCGCCCGCCGCGATG
The DNA here is from genome assembly GCF_030811455.1 of Streptosporangium lutulentum. NCBI lineage: Bacteria > Bacillati > Actinomycetota > Actinomycetes > Streptosporangiales > Streptosporangiaceae > Streptosporangium > Streptosporangium lutulentum. Next base: position 211,110 of record NZ_JAUSQU010000003.1, read on the forward strand.
ATGGTGGTCATGGTGCCCGGCCAGGAGCGTTTGCCGAACAGCAGCTCAAACAGGAAGGTGAAGGGGTTGGGGGTCGGCGGCGCCACAGCCGGTGAGATCGCCGCGGTGATCGCGACTGATGTCCACAGCACACCCAGCACCACGGCGAGGACGGCGATGGCGCCGAAGATCATGTAGGGGGTGTGGTCGACGGGCCCGCGATGTTTGCGCGTGGAGCTCACCGCAGCCCCCGGGGCGCCGCCTGCGAGGTGGCGCGCGGGTGCCAGCGCTTGTTGGTGTCGTTGATGGCCAGCTCGGCGCCGGTCAAATCGACGCGGAAGGGAATGCCCGGCCGGCCGCCGACCTTGAGCAGGAACTTGCCGAGCCCGGGCGGGAGGCCGTCGCGGTTTACGGAGGGATCCCAGCTGGGCGGGGTGGACCAGTCGACGACCATGCGGCGCTCCTTGGCGCTCATGGCGACCACCTGGGTCAGCGAGGCCATCTCGGCCTCGGGCAGGCCGCCGCAGATGACCATTCCGGCGCGCTCGGCGAACCCGCGGGCCTTGATCCGGTCGGCGTGATCGGGCAGGGCGAGCAGGTCGTCCATGCTGTGGGTGATCATTGCCTGGCCCAGGCCGCGTTGCCGGTTGAGCCGGGTGAGGGCATCGACGCGATCGACCAGGCCGCGTCCGGCGCGCAGGACCCGCCACAGCTCGTCGAGCACCACGAAGAAGTGGCGTTGCGGCGCCAGGTCGGCATCGGCCAGGGCGTGCGCTGTCTCGATCGCGCCGAACCCGTCGGACCAGCAGGCCAGCAGGACCGCGGCCTGCAGCTCGGCGTCGCCCTCATCGATGCCGGAGATGTCGATGCAGACTCCTCCGGCGGCATCCAGGCGGATCGGCACGGTGGTGTGGCGGGCGAAGGTTTCGCCCATCGGCCCGTCCAGCAGGCCGATGAGGGAGGCGTGCAGCGGGTCGACCGCGCTGCGGTAGCGCTCATCGGAGCCACGCTCCAACGTGACCGCGCGCACCGCGGGCGGGCCCTCGTCGATCACCCGGATCAGGTCGGGTAACACCGGGGGGCGGCCGAGGTGATGGCGCTCATCCAGCACGCGCAACGCGGCCGCCAAAATGGTGCGCTCGTGGTCGATCAGTGGCTGGTGGCGCAGCACGGTGATCAGCGCGGTGACCATGTTCAGCCGCCGACCGGCGGCATCTGCGAGCAGCTTGGTGCGGGCGTGGCCCGACAAGCGTGCCGCCACGGCGGCACTGGAGCCGGGATCCAACACGTTCAGTGCGCCCAGCCCGCGACCGAGTTTGATCACTTGGCCGCCCAGGGCGGTGATCAGGTCGGCGTAGTCGGGTTTGAGGTCGCCCAGCACCATCGGGATAACGCCGTAGCCGGCCAGGCCGAGCACCTGGCGGCGCACCAGAGTGGACTTGCCCAGACCGGGTTTGCCCAAGATGAGCTCGGAGGGGTTGTGGATGATGGCGGCGCGGCGAAACCAGGAGATGGGATCGCAGCACAAGCTGGCGCCGGTGGTGAGCTCCCGCCCGACCGGTACCCCGATCATCGGGGTGCCCGATCCGGCGCCGAAGGGCCACAGCCCGCAGACCTGCACGGTGGTGCCGCGCCATTCGGGGACCGGTTCGAGGTAGGTGGTCCAGCCGCCGCCGCGGTGGCGGAACCCGCGCGGGCCGGGCGATGCGACAAGGCCAGGCTGAGACTTCACAGGGGGACTCCGTTACATGGCGTCGCGGACGGATTGCGGAACCTGCAGGTGGGCCGGGACGACCAGGCCCAGCGGCAGCGCGGCGGCGAAGGCCGCGGCCTGGCCGCGACAGCGGCGCAGCTGCAGCCGGGCGGCCGGGGCGAGGGTGTCGATCGCGGCGGCGGCCAGCGAGAGGTCATCGACCGAGCGCACGGTCGCGGTCAGCAGGAGCGCGAACCGGGTCACCCCGGCGCCGCGCGCTTCCTCACGGGCGGTCTGCTCGGCGGCGGCCACCGCCACGGCGTCGCGCGCGGCCACGTTCGCGCCGGTGATTTTGAAGCGGGCGTCTTTCTTGTCGCGCTCGACGATGGTGGCGGCAGCTCCGGCGTCGTGCGGGCGATACAGCAGGGTGACGCGTTTGCGGACGATGTCACGGTGCGGGCTGATCAACCCGGTCAAGACGTTGGCGTAGACCTCCCCGCGGGGGGCTTGGGACATCGCCCAGGTGATGGAGGCACCGCTGTCGTGCAGGTAGTGATCCCAGCGCTCCTCGTGCCCGGCGGGCCCGGCCTCGTGCCAGGCCAGCTGAGAGCCGCCGGCCTGGTTGGCCTGCTCGATCAGCGCGAGCGCCTCGGGGTCGTAGGCGACGCGGATCGCCTCGGCCAGCTGCACGGCCGTCATCGGCCGGGCGGCGCCCGCCCCGGTCATCTGCAGCCCGGTCGACAGGCCCGGCAGGCGGGTGCCGAGCTCGCGGGCCATCTGCTCGGTGGTGCGGCGTTTACCGCCCGAGGGCGGGGTGGCGGAGTAGGTGAGCGCGATGCGGGTGGAGACCTGCGCCGAGCCGGCCGGGTAGGTGGCCACCACCTCGCTCAGGACGCGGCGGGCCAGAGCGGGGGCATCGGCGGCCAGCTGGGTGCTGACCTCGCGGCCCAGCCGGGTGCCCGAGTCCGGTGCGGTCTCCACCGTGACGCTGGCGGCCACCAGGCTCGGCTCGGCTCCCAGCCCGGCCAGCCATTGCCCCCAGTAGGCCACCCAGGTGTCGATCTGGTCGGAGTCGACCAGGCCCGCCCCGTCGGCGCTGCACTCAAACACCGCGCTGTAGTGGCCGGTGGCCGGGACGACGAGCATCGCGAATTTCCGGTCGTAGGAGTCTCGCGCCTCATACAGGTGACTGGCCGCGGCCAGTCCGGGCAGGCGGCAGGTGCCGTTCGCGATCAGGCTGAGCGGGCCCGCCCGATACAGGTGCCAGCCGCTGCGTCGCGCCCATCGCCAGGCCAGGAGCGCCGCGACGTTTTGAAGGGGGTTGCGGCCCCGGCGGTCGCGAAACAGCAGCGGCGTGACCATCACGGCCGAGGTGAGGACCACCAGCAGGCCCAGCAGCGGCGAGAACAGCATCGTGACGATCGCCAGGAGCATCCCGCCCAGCACGATCAGCGTGCCGAGCAGCCCTAAGGCGCCGACGCCCGGCGAGGTGGGACTGCGCCAGTTGCCATAGGTCGGTTCACTTGCTGCCACTGGGTCCTCCCCCGTGTCCGTCGACGGCCTGGTCGGTGGCGCGCCGGAGTGAATCGGCGGCCCCTTGAGCGATCTGCGCGCCGCCGAGGACGGCGGCGGCGGGCCCCGCGCCGGCAGCGGTCGCCCCGGACGCCGTTGGAGAGGTCGGTGTAAAGGTCCTCGCAGCTGGATTTGCGCCGGAGGCCGTACTCGTCGAGTCCGCTCCGGTCGCAGTTGGAACGGCGGTCGGGTTGGTAGGTGGGGTGCTGGATGCGGTGCCCGAACTGGATGTGGTGCCTGTCGGGCCTGGACCTGTTGGGCCTGGACCTGTTGGACCTGGAGGTGTCGGACCTGGAGGTGTCGGCACCGGCATGGGCGAGCCGTTGGACGGCGGTGGTGAAGATGGACCGTCGGAGCCTTCGGGTCGAGCGCCATCCGGGCCCCCCGAGGGTGGCGGGCTACCGCTGGGGCCGGGCGTTCCCGTCGCTCCGGCGCCGCCGGAGCGGCCACGGCCGCCCAACGAGGGCACCATGCGCGCCCCGGTGGCCACCGCCATCCCCACGGCCGCCACTCCCCCGGCGCCTCCGGCGGTCGTCGCGCTCACCAACGGCGTGATAAACCGCATCAGCGCCGGTAGCGCGACCACCGCCAGGATGATCATTACGAAGCCGGACAGTTTGGTGATCTCGTCGTTGGGTTCGTCCAGTGCGGAGATGGCGTAGGCGTAGATGGTGGCCGCGACCGGTTTGTACAGCAGGTAGGCCACCAGCCAGCCGCCGGCCTTGCGTCCCAGGGCGCGGCCCTGCTCGGTGCTTGCCATGGAGGCCACCAGCGGCAACAGGCCCGTCAGCAGGCCGAGCATCGCCGTGCGAATCAGCATCAGCACTATCTGGACCAGGCCGGTGATCAACCCCAGTAGCGCGAGCACTAGTGTCAGCGGCCCCGGAAGCGCTTTGCCTAACGTCGTGCTCCCGGCGGCCATGCCGGTCAGGGAGGTGTAGCGGGTGATGGTCGCCGACCAACTGCCTTCCCCTTGCGAGGCCTGATCCAGGATCCAGCTGGAGTAGCTGTCGGCGGCCTGGCTGGCGGCCATCACCATCGCGGCGCCTACCGCGCTGACCACAACTAGAACCACCAGGCCGGTCAGCGCGCTGACCGCCGGTTCGGCCCGGCGCTGGATGGCCAGGCGTCCAGCGGCGATCAGCAGCCCGAACACCGCTACCGCCGCGACGTACCACTGGGTGTGGGTGGTCAAAAACTGCACCGGCCCGCTGCCTTGTTCGCCTTGACTGAGCGGCGCCTGAAACACACTGGTCGGCGTCTTGGCCCACCACGTGAAGATCATCGTCAGGAGCCTGTCGTTGGCCTCGGCGAAGGATCGGGCCAGATCGTCGAGGAACTCACCTGGCAGCGACTGTATTTTTTCCGAGGTGTTCTGGCCGGCTTCGTATCCGGCGCACATCACCTTTGCGAGGGGCAGGGCAATGTCACACACACCGCTGGGGTCAAGGCCGGGCGACGGGGTGGGCGTTGAAGCGCCAGCGGCGCCGAGGGTGGTGGCGATCACACACCGCCCCAGGCGATGAACGACTCCAACGAGCCAATCTGCGTGGTGGGCGACAAGGAGCCGTCTTCCTGCAGCGTCAGCCGCCAGTCGCCGTCGACCCAGCGCATCGTCACCGTGGAGACGTTCAGCGCGCCCTGAGCGCTGCGCGTGACCAGTTGCAGCACCGCGAGCTCGGGGGTGTAGTGCACGTACTGGTAGCCGGCCAGCTGGGCGAACACGCCGGGTTGACTGGCATTCCCGCTGATCTGAGCGCGCGCGCTGGTGTAGGCACTGCGCCCGGGACCGGCCAGCACCTGGCTGGCGGTCACCCGCTGCCAGGAGTCGGCGAGCAGGCATCGGACGGTGATCTGCCAGGAGGCGATCAGCGCGCCGTGCGGGCTGTGGGCGAAGCAGCGGGCGACCTCGCCGTCGACGACGCCGGGCCCGGCGCCGGCCGAGTACGGCAGCGCGACCGATTTGAAGACCGCCCAGTGCACATCGTCCGGAGGGGTCGCGAGCGCGGCTTGCGCGGGCGGACGACGACAGGGTTGCCCACGTCCCGATGGTGATGAGCCGGGTGGCTCGGCCGAGGCGGCGCCCGCGCCGCGCGCGGGCGCCGCGGTGGGCGGCGCGGAGAGGTCGTCGCCGCCAAAAAGCGCGACGGCGGCACCCAGCAGCAGCACCACGGCCAAAAACATGGCGGCGACGACGAATCCGATGCGCCCGCCGGTCCGCTCCCCCCGCGCTCTGGGCGCGCTCACAACAACGCGCCGATCAGACCGGTCGCCGATCCGGCCAGCACGCACGCCAGCGCGACCCAGCCCAGGCTCTTGGCGTTCTCCGAGCCCTCCCCACGCGAATGGTTGAGGGCCATCTTGCCCGCGGCGAACAGCAGCCCGCCCACGCAGGCGGCGCTCACCCCCCAAAACACCCAGCGCAGCAACAGATTGATCTTCTCCGAGCCCGGCGGAGCCTCGCCGCCGCGCAGATCGATACCCGGCACGCCACCACCGGTGCCAGCTCCACCGGTGCCACCGCCCGGCACGCCACCACCGGGGTCGGCTCCGCCGGTGTCGATGCCCGGCACGCCAGCGCCGGTGGACCCCGGGCCGGGAGTGAGGTTGGGCCAGCCCAACGCCAGCTCGTGCGCCTCCCGCAGGCCCGCGGCGTCGCTCACCGTCGCCGCTGCCCAGTGGCCGCCGTGGTGCAGGGCCTCAACGACGGCCGCGAACACAATGATCATGATCATCCTTTGGAGAGAAAGCGGGACAGCTGACCAGCCAGGCTGCGATAGGGACGGGGCAAAGAGACCTCGTGCGGCGGGCAGGTGCGCAGCCGCTCCACCCACGGCAGGGTCCACACGCACGGCACCCCACCGGCCAGCACGCCGATGAGCTGGGTGAGCGGACGAGGCAGGCGCCCGGGAGCATCGGCCACCAGGGCCAGGCCCAGCAGATCGATACCGGCGGGCAACGCACCCGAGGCCCACTGCGCCGCGGCGGCCTGGGCGGACACCAGCCCGGCGAGGTTGGTGCGCGCCACGATCACCACCCGCACCCGCTGCCGGGAAGCGGGCGCCGGAGCAGGCCAGTACCGACCGTGCTCGGCTCCTTCGGGCACGGCGACCGCCAGCGTGCTGACCCCGGCGCCGCCATGCGTGCCCACCCACCACCACGACGCCGACATCGCGGGCGTCAGCGCCCGAATCGGCAATCCGTGCTGCGGGCCGCCGGTGAACGCCCCCGGTTGCGGGGCGACCGGGTGGCGAGGTCGCAGCATCCGCCCGGATTCCAGCGGCCGCGCCGTGCGCGTAGCACTCGCATCCACCTGCGGCTCCTCCGCTCACGTGTCAGAACAGCCTTGACAAAAAACACCAACTATTGGCAGAAGTGAAGAGATCATCCGATATGCGGCAGATATTAGAAAGCACCATAGACCCAGTCAACACGCTAGCTTGACTACCTTGACCATTTTTGTCACGAAAATTCACGAGAGGAGGCCGGTGAGTCAGGTGACCAAGGCGGCCGCCGTGCTGATCGCGGCCGTGTTCGCCGGCATGCTCGCGCTGCTCACCATGGCGTCCCTGTCGGGTGGCGCCTCCGCCCCCGCGTCCGCCGACCAACCCCAGCTCAAAGCAGGCAAGGTCAGCGCCGAATACCTGCCGTGGGTGCTACGCGCCGGGCAAATGTGCCCCAGGTACGCCTTCATCTCCCCGGTGCTGATCGCCGCCCAGATCACCGCGGAGTCCGCTTGGAACCCCCAGGCCATCTCACCGGTCGCCAGCGGCCTGGCCCAGTTCACCGCCGCCACCTGGGCGCAGTTCGGCCACGACGAGGACGGCGATGGCACCGCCAGCCCGTTCGATCCCCCTGATGCGATCATCGCGATGGGCCGCTACGACTGCCACCTGGCCGAGCAGCTGGCCCGGGTGCCGGGCGAGCGCCTGTCCATCGTGCTGGCCGGATACAACGCCGGCCCCCAGGCGGTGCTGAAGCACGGCGGCGTGCCCCCTTTCCCTGAAACCCAGGACTACATCCGCCGGATCAACGCCCTCATGACCAGCTACGGCCGCATTCCCCCTCCGGCGCAGGCCGACGGCCCTTCAGCACAGGTCGGCGGCTCAAGCCTGGGCGCCCGGATCGTCGCCGCCGCCCGCGCCAAGATCGGCACTCCCTACTCCTGGGGTGGAGGCGGCTCGCGCGGACCCAGCACCGGCGTCGGACGCGGGGCCGCCACGGTGGGGTTCGACTGCTCAGGGCTGATCCAGTTCGCCGCCTTCCAGGCCTCCAACGGTGCGCTTCAGCTGCCGCGCACCTCCCAGCAGCAGGTCAAGGCCGGCGTCGCGATCGCCCGCAACCAGATGCAACCCGGCGACCTGATCGGGTTCGACAACCCTCACGACTCCCCCGACCTGGGCTTTGGTCACATCGGTATCTACATCGGCAACGGCCAGATGGTGCACGCGCCACAGACCGGCGACGTCGTCAAGATCGCCGATCTTAGTCAGCGGCGCGGTCAAATCTGGGCGGTCAGGAGACTGTCATGACACCCCTCGCGATCTTCGCCTCCCCCTCCGGCTCTGCCCGCTCGCGCCCCGGGAACCGGGCCGTGACCTGGAGCGCGGTGGTGGCCACGAGCGTGCTGCTGGCCGGCTGCAGCGAGCCCGCCGCGCCCCTGGCGTCCACGCCAAGCCCGGCCCCGTCCTCCGTACCGACCACTACCCCGCCGCCCGGCCCGCCGGAGGTGGCCCTGCCCGCCCCCGACCGCGTCGACGGCAACGATCCCGAGGCCGTTGGCCGCGCCGCGCTGAGAGTGATGTGGGCCGCCGACACCACCGCCGACACCGGCTGGCACCAGGCCACTTTGCGCGCCGCCGCCTACCTGGCGCCCGCCTACCTGGCCCAGCTGCGAGCCCAGGGCCCCGCACGCGATCCGGGCGCCGAATGGCGCATCTGGGCACGTCACCGCGCCTACCTGCGCCCCCAGCTGCGTCCCGGCCGCGATGAGCATCCCCCCGACACCGCCACCCAGGCACTGCGCCAGTGGCTGCTGACCCTCACCCCGATCGGCCGTGACGGCTGGCGCGGCCGCCCCCGTTCGATGACCGTCTTCGTCGAGCTCACCCGCGCCCGGGGAGCATGGAAGCTGTCGGCGATCGCCGTGCGCTGAAAGCGCGGTCAGCGCACGCACCCAGGCCGCCTCAAACGGGCCCTGATACCGCCACGAAAAGCGCCCCGTTCATGTCCTCAAATGCTTGTCTGACCGTTTTTAATTTCACGCTCAACGGCCTTTGATGGTCACAAAACGGCCACAATGTCACGAGATGGTTACCTTGTTCATAGAGCTACTGAAAGGTCTCCCCTACATTTGACAATCGCCTTGACAAACTGTTTTGGCATATCGTCCGAGTTATGGGGGGTGGCTTTCAATGCCGAACCCGGCACCGCGATCGGAACACTCGAACCTGTCCGAGCAACTCCCTCTCGACATCCCGCCCCCGCCCGCTGCCCTGCCCGCTCCGGGCGCCCCCGGCCCGCCACTCGTTCCCTTCCCCTTGGGGCCCCTACCTGTCATCGACCCCCTGGAGCCGCTGCAACCGCCAGGGCTGGTGCCGCTGCCCGGCATGCCCCCCATCGCACCCGAGAGCCCGATCACACCGGCCGAGCCGGATGAGGTCGACCAGATGGTCCAGTGGTACGGGCCCGCCCTCGTCGCCTACTGCCGCATCTGGCTCCCCGACCCCGTGGCCGCCGCCGACGCCGCCGGCCACGCCCTCATCGTGGCCCGCCACCACGGCGACCACCTCCCCGCCTCCCACCTGATCCGGCCCTGGCTGTATGCCGTCGCCCGGCTGCGCTGCCTGGCCGAACCCCATCCCGCTTCCGTCACCGGCGAGCTCACCGCGCTGAGCGCCGACCCCGCCGCACCCGCGCCAGCACCCCGCCGCGACGCCGACGAGCTGGACATGCTCAGCGCCCGCCTGGCCAGCGACGCCCTTTGCGGACTGGACCGCGACGACCGCGAATTCGTCGAATTGGCGCTGCGCCACCAGATGGACCTCACTCACACCGCCGCCATCTTGGGCCGGCCCCAAGACGACGTTGAGCACGCCACCACCGCCGCCATCGACCTGATGCAGGCCTGGGCCAACGCCGTCCACCTCGGCCGCACCGGCCGCAGCCTGTGTGAGGTCGTCACGCCTCTGGCCCAGGCCTGGGACAACAACCCCCGCCGCGAGACTCGCACGAAGATCCGCATGCACGTGACCCGCTGCCCTACCTGCAGCAAAGCCTTCAACCTACGCGTCAGCGCCGAAGAGCTCCTGAGTCACCTGCCCATCCCCATGCTGTCCGCGCTGCAACAAGAACACCTCATCCACCCGACCCTGCCGCCTTTCCCTCTGGAGCTGCACTGGGGCCCCGACGGCTTTCCCCTGCAGTCCGACCTCACCGCCGACCACACCGAGGTCGAAGAGGCCCCCGTTTTTTCAGCCGGACTCCGCGCCGCCAACAACAGGGGGTTTTGGGACGGAGACCCCGACGCTGAAGACGCTCGGTGGTGGAGAGATGACCCCTCACCCGAGGACTCCCCCGCCACCGGCCAGGCCCCATCACCCCCGCGGCTGATAGACGTCACCCTCGCCGAAGGCCTGCAACGCCTGCGCCGGTCTCTGCCCGCACCCAGCCTCGGCGGCGCCGGGCGCGCGCTGCGCACGCTGGCCCTCACCGCCGCCTGCCTGCTGATCGCGATCCTGCTCTACGTCAGCCTCTTCGATCAGCCCACCCCCATGCGCAGCAGCAACACCACCACCGGCGCCGTCGGCACCGTCCACGAGGCGCTGAACGCACCGGCCGAACCGCTGCTCCAGCCCTCCCCGCCACCGCCACCCACCGCCGCCCTCCCCGAACTCACCCCGACTCCGACGCCAACCCCCACCGCGCGCTCACCGCGCGCCCACCGCGCCCCCACCGCCTCCCCCCGCGCGACCCGGACCCGCGCACCCCAACCCAGAAAGCGGCCAAAGCTGCGCATCGAACCCCAGCAGGCCCCGACCCACGCGGTCCCCGTCCTGCCGCCCCCCTCCGCCAACCCGACCCCGCCCCCGTCCCTGCCACCCCCCTCAGCCAACCCGACCTTGCCATTGCCCGCACCGGCCGCCGCCCCGGCCGCCGCGCAGTTCACCGGCGCCCTCACCCGGCCATCGATCACCACCGCACTGCTTGGCCCCTGCCCATGTACCTAACTGCCGTCTCACCCTCTAGGAGCACACCCCGATATGCGCCACCCTCGCGGACGATCCCGCAACCTCCTCATCACGATCGTCGTCGCCGTCCTCATCTGCGTGCCCACCGGCATCGCCATCGCCGGCCCCCCCGCCCCTGCCGACCCCGCTGTTGAACAGGCCTGCTCCAACCGCTACGACGAAGAAAGCCTCGGCTACCAGGCCTGCCTCCAGGCCGCCACCGAAAGTCCCCCAGCGACCACGACCCTCATCACCGCCATCGATGGCTACCAACCCGACACCCCACCGGCCGCCAGCGACGACAGCACCGTCGTGCAGTACTGCGACACCGGCAACGGCACCTACCGCACCGGCGCCGCCGACTGCCCGCGCCCGATCACCTGCACCCGCCAAGCCGACACTGGTAAGTACCAGTGCCTCGACCCCACCGGCATCCCCATCAACCCACCCGGCGACATCTGCGAGCGCAGCCCCGCCTACGTCTGCACCTACACCAGCTCCCTGACCTCCGAACAGCTCACCGCCGGTCAAAGCGCACCGCTACCCACCGACCTCCCCTCTCCCCCGCCCGCCGCCACCACATCGCAATCGGCCGCCCCGCAACCCACCTCGACCGCACCGACCCCCGATCCGACCCTCACCCCGACACCCGCGCCAACGCCCACCCCGACCAGCACCGCCACGCCCACCGACCCCGTCGGCCAGAGCGTTCAGCAGGCCAACGCCCTCAACATGCGCATCTGGCTCGAAGGCGACCTGACCGCCGCCTGGCGCGAAGGCGCCGCCTCCCTCGCCGCCGCGGTCAAACGCCTGAGCGCCCACGCCGCCCAACCCGGCGTCATTGGCGTCAAGTTCGCCCATGACCTCGGCCTCACCGGATTCCCCTCCACCCGCGCCGGAGCCGCCGACCTGCAGCGCTTTCTCACCGACACCATCCCCGCGCTGCGCGCGGCCCTGCCCGCCGGCCGCAACATCGTCGTCGACGTCGCGGTGCCCGAACTCGGATGCGGCCGCAACCAGACCTGCATCCGCGCGATGCGCACCAAGTACCCCCTACTCACCGTGCCCGAGCTGGAAAAGCGCCTCCTGGGCGCCGTCGATGCCATCAACGTCACCGGCGACTTGTTCCTGACCGACTACCAAACCTGGAAGATCACCGAACAGGCCGCTCGCCGTAACCTCTGGCTGGAGCTGGCCCGCCTCAACTGGGACACCCGCGGCCCCGCCCTGCTCGGTGCCCGCGACACCAGCCTGGTCCACAACACCGACACCTCCCCGCTGAGTGCCGCCGCCGCTAAGCAAAAGGTCACCGCTGTCGTCGATACGCCCGTTCAGCTCGCCCGCGTCAACACCGTGGTCCTGCGCACTCACCGCCAGACCCACGACGGCGATATCTGGCGCATCCTCAACGCCGACCTGCACTCCAACCAGCTGTGGGAGGCCCTGCGCGCCCGCCGCGCGCTCGGCAAGATCGCCGTCACCTTCAACCCCGCCGACGTCGAAAAGTCCATCCCCGAAGACCTCAAGATCGTCGCGCAAATCGCCTCAACGGTCTACATCTTCGCCCAGTAACCCCCCACCAGCTCCCAGGGCCGGATCCAACCCCCACCCTTTCCGGCCCTGGGCCCACACCTTCAGACAGCGGCCGCCCATCGCCACGTTCAGCCAGATCACCAAACTCGCCGCAGGAGGTCTTGTGCCATGGCGCCCACCCCAGATCCAGCCGCCCACTACGTCACCGCAGCTTTTTCCAACGCCACCCGCGCTACCGCCGCGACCGTCCTGCAAGACCCACCCCAGCTCATCACCACCCCCGCCTCCCCTGCGCTGCGCGCCTACTACGACCAACTGCGCGAGCGCGTAATCGCGATCAGGTCCGGTCAGATCGACCCATACAGCGATAACGTCGTCCAAGTCGTCAGTAACGCCCGCTACGCCGCTCTCGATCCCTGGCTGGTCGGCCTCCCCTCCTCCGCCGACCATCCCACCAAGATCGACAGGGCCTGCGAGCTGATCGCCGACGTCCACGCCCGGCACGCAGACACATCCTCGCCAGGGCTCCAGATCGTGTACTGCGACATCATCGCCACCGCACAAGGCTGGAACCTCACCGAGGCCGTACGCACCAAACTGCACTCTCTGGGCATGGACCAACGCGCGGTCCGCTTCGCCGTTCCCGCGCTGACTCCCCGCCAAAACGAGAGCCTCGTCGCAGACTGCAACGACGGCACCGTCGCGGTCATGGTCACCACCAGCCAACGCTCCCTGGCCGCGAGCAACCTCGGTGCCGCGAGCAATCTCGGTATACATCGCACGATCAGCGCTGAGCACCACCTCGACCCACCCCCAGGTCCCGACCAGCTCGCCCACCGGATCGGCTTTTCAACAGCCATCGCCAACAACCCGGATCCCGACCGGTTCGTTCATGTCACCGAAGGCACTGTCGACGTCTTCACATGGAGCGAG